>NZ_FOJS01000016.1 GCF_900111865.1 Parageobacillus thermantarcticus
ACTCTTCTTGGTCTTTTTATCAGTTGAGAAAGTTTATTGAGTATAAAGCGGCGATCGCTGGCGTGCCGGTGGTATTGGTTCATCCAAAAAATACTTCCCGCACCTGTCCGGTTTGCGGACATGTGGCCAAAGAAAACAGACCGTCAAGGGATCAGTTTTGTTGTCGAGCTTGTGGGTACGCTGCCCCTGCCGACAACGTGGCTGCGGAAAACATCCGCAGGGCTGCTGTCAACCAGCCGAACGCGGCAGCCAATTAGGCTAGCTGCAAGCCCACGGCTTTAGCCGTTGGGTAGTTGACTTTAATTTGCACTTTTGCCATCATCCATTCCTCCTTTTTATTTTTGACACAACTAGCCAATGTAGGTACAATAGGAGTGGAAACATGAAGAAAAGGAGCATTATGCGGCGTGAATATTACATTTACGGATAAAGCGATCGAACAGCTTACCCCTATTTTAACGCAAACGGGGGGAATGTTAAAGCTAAAATATGACACAGATGGATGTGGATGCCTTGTCAACGGCGTGATTGCGTTAGCGTTAGTCGACGAAGCGGATGATGATGACATTGCGGTCGAAACGAATTTCGTTCCTGTTTTGCTTGAAAAGTCCCGCCTTGTCTTTTATGACGACACGATGACGATTGACGTTGTTGAAGGAATCGGCTGTTTTCAATTGAAAAGCCCCGGGCAAATTTTAAGTCCGCGCATGCCGCTTGTAAAAGCGAGTGAGCAATGTGAACGATAAGCTTAAGCAAATCGCAAACGTAGCGAAGCAAAAAACATGGGTGTCGTTTTTGCATGAAAACGATCCGTACAGTTTGCTGCATTGGTCGATTGCCGGCGTCTATCAAGAGCCAAAGGACGTCTGGCTTTTGCAGAATGAAATGACGTTTGAAACAAAAGAATTTGCCACACTCGACGAAGCGGTAGCGTGGATGGATAAGCACATGCCTAATATTACGGAAGTGTTATAAAACCGTAACCATTCGGGTTACGGTTTTATCTTTAATTTTATCATGCAAGAATCACAATATTTTCATGGAGGGATTTGTGTGGATAAACGGCAAAAAAATCAAGTAAAACGAACGGACGAATCCTTTACGTTGAAGGAGCGTTTAAATGAGGAATTGTTCGCTAAACTGAAGGAGAAGAAACGGGAATGGGAGCGGCAGGAACAGCGCCGGAAAGAGGAAGAAGAAGCACGGAAGCGCGAGGAGCGGCGCAAACGCGAAGAACAAAAAACGTTTGCAGAACTGCTGAATGAAAGCGATTTAGATTGGCGGAATTTTAAGTAAATTTCATTTTATGTTTTGCGTTGCAGGTTTTTAGGAGGTTTGCTTTTGGCAGGAGCCATTAAAGCGAAGATAGACAAAGGAACACAGCCATCATTCCATTGCTTTCGATGGTGTGGACGTCTATAAGTCTAGTGGTGAATTGGAAAGAAAGGGGATTGTTATGGAAGCGCGTTCTACTACCAAAGCGGCGTTGATAATGTCAATTATCAGCGTTATTTTTCTCGCCGCGAACCTTCGCGCGCCGATTACGTCGGTCGGACCGCTTGTGCCATTCATCCGCGAAGATCTCGGACTTTCCAACACGGCCGCCGGCATATTGACGACGGTTCCGTTGCTTGCGTTTGCCGTCTTGTCGCCGTTTGCGTCACGCCTCGCTAGAACGTTTGGAATGGAAATCGTTTTATTCGTTTCGCTTCTTTTTTTGTTGGCAGGGCATCTTTTTCGCCCTCTCGGCAGCGTTTCCCTTCTTTTTATCGGTACGATATTGATTGGTGCTGCGATTGCCGTCGATAATGTATTAATGCCAGCGCTCGTGAAGGAAAAATTTGCTAATTACGTTGGCTGGATGACCGGAGTGTATACGGTCGCGATGAACTTGTCGGGAGCGCTCGCGTCCGGATTGAGCGTTCCGCTCGCATCAGCAACTGGCTTTGGCTGGAGAGGATCGCTTAGTTGTTGGGCGGTGCTAACGGTCGTCGCATTGACGTTATGGGCGCTGCAACTCCGCAGCCGGAAAAAAGCTTCATCGCGGCCAGACGGCAGCAAGCGAAGATCGTTATGGAAATCGCGCCTTGCTTGGCAAGTGACGTTGTTTATGGGATTGCAGTCTTTATTGTTTTACTCGCTTATTACATGGCTTCCAGCGATGTTGCAAGATAAAGGCATGAATCCAGAGATGTCGGGATGGGCGTTGTTTTTATTCCAATTCGCGCAACTGCCGTTTATGTTTATCGTTCCGGTCATTGCCGAGAAAATGAAAACACAAACGCCGCTTGTATGGGCGACGTTTATGTTAAAAGCGGCGGGAATTGGCGGCTTTTTGTTCGGAAGTCCATCGCTCGTTTGGCTATGGGCGGTAATGCTAGGAATAGGAGCCGGCTTTGCTTTTTCTTTGGCGATGATGCTATTTGCGCTTCGTTCGCGAAACGCCATGCAAGCGGCGGATTTGTCGGCGATGGCGCAATCATTCGGTTATTTGCTTGCCGCTTTCGGACCGCCGCTGTTTGGCTCGCTTTACGATATAACAAAAGGATGGACGTTGCCGCTCTTTTTACTGTTGGTCGTTTCCGTTTTTCTATTATTGGTTGGCATTGGTGCGGCGAAAGACCGCTATGTGACGGAAGCGTAATGGCGGCGCGGAAAGGCCGTCACCGATGCATGTTGTATACCGAAGCTTTCGTATGCTGACGGAGCCATTCATATTCTTCCTTCGTTAAGCGTGGAGCGGAAGCGGCGTTTATGTTTTCAATGAGCTGTTCGATGCTGCTTGCCCCTGGAATGGCGGCGGCGACGACCGGATCATATAAGCAAAACTGCAGCGCCGTTGCCGTGAATGAACGGTGCCCGGCCGTTTTCGCTTTTAACTTTGGAATCAATGTTTGCAATTCTTCGTATGTATAATCAAGATAACCGCTTTCTTTGACAGAAGCGCTTGCCGCCTCTAACGGCCGTTCTGTGAGCAATCCTTTCGCGACAGGTCCGCGGGCGATAACGCTGATGTTGTGTTCACGCAGCAGCGGGAACCATTCTTCCGGACGGCGGTCGAGCAGGCTGTATTGCATCATGACGCTAACGATGTTTGACCGTTTTACGTATTCGCGAATGACGTTTGGACGAATCGAAGAAATGCCGTAATAGCGGATCACTCCTTCTTGTTTTAACTCTTCGAACGCTTCAATCGTTTCATCGATCGGGTCATCAATCGTGCCGCCGTGGAGCTGATACAAGTCGATGTAGTCGGTTTGCAGGCGGCGCAAACTTTCTTTTACTTCCGATTTAATGTATTTTTTCGATGGATCCCAAAACCATCCGTCTTTTCCGGCTTCCCAACGGTTGCCGACTTTTGTCGCAAGGATGACTTGATCGCGTTTTCCTTTGATCGCCTTTCCGACAAATTCTTCATTTAATCCGCGGTCGTAAAGGTCGGCCGTGTCTAAATAGTTAATGCCGCGTTCTAGCGCTTCATGAATAATGCGGATCGCTTTTTTTTCATCCGTGCCAAGCGACATGCAGCCGAGCCCGATTTCGCTGACATATAAATCTGACGAACCAATGCGCCGTTTTTGCATCGTTTTTCCTCCTTTTTGAAAATCGTTTTTTACATTGTACAACGGAAAGTGAAACTTGCTCAAATGATATAGTACAATAAAAAAAGCGATATCAATCATTAGATGGGAGAGAAGAAGATGGACCATTTAATCGAAAAAACGATTCGCAAAGAAAAAATCTTTAGCGGTAAAGTTGTCCAATTATATGTCGAAGATGTGCAGCTGCCAAACGGAAAGACGAGCAAGCGGGAAGTGATCAAGCATCCAGGCGCAGTGGCGATTATTCCGATTACAAATGAAGGAAAGCTGGTGCTCGTACGGCAATATCGCAAAGCGCTTGAGCGCGTGTTAGTAGAAATTCCAGCGGGGAAGTTGGAAAAAGGGGAGGAGCCGCTCGCAACTGCGCACCGGGAATTGGAAGAAGAAACAGGCTACCGTGCTCGTTCGCTGCACCACATCGCGTCATTTTACACATCCCCAGGATTTGCCGATGAATTAATTCACTTATATGTAGCGGAAGGGTTAACGAAAATCGAAAACGCCGCGTCGCTCGATGAAGATGAATTTGTCGACATATTAGAAGTGACATTGGAAGAGGCGCTTGAGATGCTGGAAAAATGCGAGATTTATGACGCAAAAACCGCATATGCGCTGCAATATTTGCAATTGCGCCGCGCTATGGGAGAAGAAAATGCGTAACTATTACGTCGATTTGCATATTCATCTCGGCCGCACCGCATCTTTTCGACCGGTAAAAATCACAGGCGCAAAAACGTTAACGCTCACAAATATTTTACACGAGGCAGCGCATGTAAAAGGATTACATATGGTCGGCATCATCGACTGCCATGTTCCGGAAGTGCTTGATGAATTGGAACGGGGAGTGAAAGAAAAAGGATGGAAAGAGCACGATGGCGGCGGCGTCGCGATCGGTTCGGTGACATTATTGTTAGGAAGCGAAATCGAAGTATATGATGAACATTGCCAAGGGCCTATTCATGTGCTTGTGTTTTTGCCGACGATCGAGGCGATGCGCGCCTTTTCTCTATGGCTACAAGGGCGCGTGAAAAATATTTCCCTTAGTTCGCAGCGCATGTACGGAACCGGACGCGAATTACAGGCGGTTGTAAAACAATTAGGCGGTTTATTTGTTCCAGCGCATGCGTTTACGCCATTTAAAAGCTTGTATGGCAAAGGGGTGAAAAAAAGTTTAACGGAAGTGTTTGATCCTGATTTGATTGACGCGATCGAACTAGGGTTAAGCGCAGATACGAAAATGGCTGACCAAATTGCCGAGTTGCATCGCTATCCGTATCTTTCCAATTCGGACGCTCATTCGCTGCGAAAACTGGCGCGCGAATACCAAGTGATCCGCATGAACGCCCCGACGTTTGCCGAATTGAAAAAAGCGTTGCAAAAACGGGAAGGAAGAATGATAGTCGCCAACTACGGCTTAAATCCGAAACTGGGAAAGTACCATCAAACGACGTGTGAACGATGTTTCCAACCGATGGATCCCCGGGAAAAACGATGTCCATCATGCGGCCACCACCGGCAAATTAAAGGTGTGTTTGATCGCCTTCAAGAGCTAAAAACAGGTGGAACCCCGCCAAAGCGACCGCCGTATATTTATCAAGTGCCGCTTGAGTTTATTCCAGGGCTTGGCGCGAAAACATATGAAAAATTGCTCGCTCGCTTTGGCACGGAAATGCACGTACTCCATCAGGCAACGGAAGAAGAATTGAAAGAGAGCGTAGGAGAAAAACTTGCAAAACTCATCATGCTCGCCCGCAACGGAGAGCTTTCGATTCAAGCAGGGGGCGGCGGAAAATACGGAAAAATCGCTTCGGAATAGAAGCGATTTTTTTGTTATTCTTTCTTTTCTTGCAAATAAGTCATACATCGAAAAATGTCTCATACAATCTACTAAGAGGGTGATAGGGGGAAGAAGATGATGAGAAGACATCCAGTAAAATCAGTGATCGCCTTACATATGCGCGAGCATGCGTCTGTGTATTTATTTGTGATTGTGCTATTTTTAATGGGAGTGATTTTTGGCGCGATCGTTGTCAACAGCTTGAACTTCGGACAAAAGCAAGATTTGTACTATTATTTAACGCAATTTTTTGGACAAGTATCGAAAGGAAATATTGCCGGCGCCCACGATATGTTCCAGCAAAGCTACTTCCATAATTTGAAATATGTCGCTTTCATGTGGGTGTTGGGCATTTCGGTGATAGGGCTGCCGATTATTTTCGTTTTATTATTTTTAAAAGGAATCGTCGTCGGGTTTACTGTCGGATTTTTAGTGAACCAAATGGGATGGCAAGGGTTTTTATTATCTTTTGTGTCCGTAATGCCGCAAAATTTCATTATCATTCCAGCTTTTTTGGTGATGGGAGCCATTTCAATTTCCTTTTCCCTGCAAATGGTGCGCAATCAATTTATGAAGCGAAGGCATGAGCCAGTTTTTCCGATGATTATGCGCTATACGATAGTAATGATGTTGATTAGCGTAAGCTTGCTCGTTTCCTCGTCTCTTGAGGCGTACGTATCCCCGTTATTGATGAAACAGGTCATTGAAATGGTCGGAGGTAAATAATTATTATATAATAATCATTTTCGTTCTTTTATAATAATAATTTTATTTTGATACTTCCCTCTTTCTTTTGTTATAATGGTAGTTGAATGACGTGGGAGGGAATGAAAGATGGAAGATCGAATCGACCGAATTAAGAAGCAATTGCATACCGCTGGCTATAAATTGACACCGCAGCGGGAAGCGACAGTACGTGTCTTGTTAGAACATGAAGAAGATCATTTAAGCGCAGAAGACGTCTACCTCCTCGTTAAAGAAAAATCTCCAGAAATCGGATTGGCTACTGTATACCGGACGCTCGAGTTGTTAACAGAACTAAAAATTGTCGATAAAATCAACTTTGGGGATGGTGTATCTCGCTACGATCTGCGCAAAGAAGGGGCGGCTCACTTTCACCATCATTTAGTTTGTATTGAATGTGGGTCAGTAGCGGAAATTCAAGAAGATTTATTGGAGGAAGTAGAAGAAATTGTCGAACGGGACTGGAAGTTTAAAATTAAAGACCACCGTTTAACGTTTCATGGAATTTGTTATCGTTGCCAGCAAAAGCACGCGGAAGAACAAAATCAAAAAGAATAAAAGAGCGAAAAAACCTTTTCCGATGGGAAAGGTTTTTTTATGGTATAAAAGAAAAAAAACATGGCATATCCTCATAGTAACGACGAAATGAGGAGGAATAGCCATGAAAGCAGTATGGCAGATGATAAAAGTATTTCTTTTATTTACGGGGTGCACGCTTTTATTTTATTATAGTCTTGTATGGTTCAATCGAGAATACGAGAATTACCACCGCTATGATGAGCCGCATGGATCAGCGGTGAAAGTGTCGACAACGGAAAACCAGTCATTCGAATGGATCGATCGGTTACTATTTTTTTATCGCAATGGGGAGTAGTGGGATGTTGGAACATGAATTGAAAGATTTTCTTCATTATTTGACGGTAGAACGAAATTTGGCGAAAAATACGGTCGTTTCTTATGAAAGAGATTTGAAAAAATACGCGCACTATTTGCGCCATGTCGAGCAAATTCAGTCGTGGAACGACGTGTCGCGTCTTCATATTATGCAATTTTTAAAGTTTTTAAAAGAAAAAGGAAACTCTCCGAAGACGATCGCGCGCCATATCGCGTCGATCCGCTCGTTTCACCAATTTCTTCTTCGTGAAAAAGTAGTGGAACAAGATCCGTCCGTGCATATCGAATCGCCGCAAATGGAGCGGACGTTGCCGAAGGTGTTGTCGCTCGAAGAAGTGGAGGCGCTTTTAGATGCGCCGAAAACGAATACGCCAATCGGCATCCGCGATAAGGCGATGATTGAATTGCTGTATGCGACGGGAATGCGCGTTAGCGAACTTGTAAATTTGAATCTTTCCGACGTGCATTTGACGATGGGTTTTGTCCGCTGCTACGGAAAGGGAAATAAAGAAAGAATCGTTCCGGTCGGCAGCATGGCGTTGGATGCGTTAAAAGCATATTTGGAAACAGCGCGGCCAAAGTTAATAAACCCGAAAAAGCGGACAACCGATGCGTTGTTTTTAAATCATTATGGGGATCGCTTAACGCGGCAAGGGTTTTGGAAAATTTTAAAAAAACTCGCCAAAGAAGCAAACATCGAAAAAGAATTGACGCCGCACACGCTACGGCATTCGTTTGCCACACATCTGCTTGAAAACGGTGCTGATTTGCGCGCCGTACAAGAACTGCTAGGCCATGCCGATATTTCGACGACGCAAATTTATACTCATGTAACGAAAACGCGCTTAAAAGATGTATATAAGCAATTTCACCCGCGCGCATAGTTTCGATGGTAACACTACCCGCTTATTGCTAAGCGGGTTTTTTAAGTTAATTTTTGGGATTTTTTTATTGATGTTGTAATGAAAACGTTTTATAATATAGTTGTCAGACTTCTGACGAGTACGATGTTTACGCGTTTTCATCAATGTTTCGGGAATGATAAAAAGAAAGATCACGTTATGAAGACAGGAGGCATTATGATAATGAGCCATACATACAAACGGGTATTTTTGATTGTGATGGACTCCGTCGGCATTGGCGCGGCGCCAGATGCCGAAAAATATAATGATCAAGGCGCGGATACGCTTGGTCATATCGCCGAGCATCGCGGCGGGCTATGCATGCCGAATATGGCAAAGCTCGGCTTAAGCAACATTCGCGAAATCAAAGGCATTCCAAAAGTGGAAAAGCCGCTTGCTTATTATACGAAAATGCAAGAAGCGTCTGCTGGAAAAGATACGATGACAGGGCACTGGGAAATTATGGGGCTTTGTATTGATAAACCGTTTCGCGTGTTTCCAAACGGATTTCCAAAAGAGCTGATCGACGAATTAGAAAAACGAACGGGCCGAAAAGTCATTGGCAACAAGCCGGCAAGCGGTACGGCGATTATTGAGGAACTTGGCAAAGAACATATGGAAACAGGGGCGATCATTGTTTATACTTCGGCCGATTCCGTGTTGCAAATTGCCGCTCATGAAGAAATTGTGCCTCTTGAGGAGCTGTACCGTATTTGCCAAATCGCCCGCGAATTGACGCTTGATGAAAAATATATGGTTGGCCGCGTCATCGCGCGCCCGTTCATTGGCACGCCGGGCAATTTCCAACGTACGGCGAACCGGCATGACTATGCGTTAAAACCGTTTGGTCGCACGGTAATGAACGAATTGAAAGACGCTGGATATGAAGTGATCGCGATCGGAAAAATTTCCGATATTTACGATAACGAAGGAGTTACAAAATCGCTGCGGACAAAATCGAATATGGACGGAATGGATAAGTTGGTAGACACGCTGAAAATGGACTTTACGGGGCTAAGCTTTGTCAATCTCGTTGACTTTGACGCGATGTACGGGCATCGCCGCGACCCAAAAGGATATGGGGACGCGCTTGAGGAGTTTGACGCCCGTCTTTCCGACGTATTTCCGCTTTTGAAAAATGACGATTTGCTTATCATTACGGCGGACCATGGAAACGACCCGGTTCATCACGGTACGGACCATACGCGCGAATACGTGCCGCTGCTTGTCTATAGTCCAAGCATGAGCGGCGGGAAAGAACTGCCGCTTCGCGAAACATTTGCCGATGTCGGCGCGACGATCGCCGATAATTTCCATGTGAAGATGCCACCGCACGGAACAAGCTTTTTAGCCGATTTGAAATAGGGGGATCAAATCATGAATAAACAGGCGATAGAAAAAGCAGCTCGTTATTTGCAGGAAAAATTTCCGACACCTCCTCGCATCGGTTTAATCCTTGGTTCGGGCCTTGGCGTTCTTGCCGATGAAATGGAACAGGCGGTGAAAATTCCGTACGAGCAAATTCCAGGGTTTCCCGTGTCCACGGTGGAAGGGCATGCAGGCAGGCTCGTTTACGGCCAGCTTGAAGGAGCGACCGTTGTCGCCATGCAAGGCCGTTTTCATTATTACGAAGGGTACCGCTTGGATCAGGTGACATTCCCGGTCCGCGTCATGAAAGCGATTGGCGTTAAAGAGCTGATCGTAACAAACGCGGCAGGAGGTGTGAATAAACGTTTTCAACCGGGAGATTTAATGATTATTACGGACCATATCAATAATATGGGAGTCAACCCGTTAATCGGTCCGAATGATCCCGAACTTGGCGTCCGCTTCCCGGATATGACGGAAGCGTATAGCAGACGTTTGCGCGAGCTAGCGAAACAGGTGGCGAAACAGCTCGATATTCCGGTTCAAGAAGGAGTGTATGTCGCCAATAGCGGACCTTCATACGAAACACCGGCGGAAATCCGCATGATTCGCGCGATTGGCGGCGATGCGGTCGGCATGTCGACAGTGCCGGAAGTGATTGTCGCACGCCATGCCCAAATGGAAGTATTAGGTATTTCTTGCATTTCCAATATGGCGGCGGGGATTTCCAATCAGCCGCTTACGCATGATGAAGTGATCGAAACGACGGAAAAAGCAAAAGCAAACTTTTTGCGGCTAGTCAAAGCGATTGTCGCCGAAATGGCGAAAAATGAAAAAAGGTGATGCGCATGAGAATGGTCGATTTAATTGCAAAAAAGCGGGACGGCCGCGCGCTTACGAACGAGGAAATTGAATTTATTGTTCGCGGCTACACGAATGGGGACATTCCCGATTATCAAATGAGCGCGTTCGCGATGGCGGTGTTTTTCCGCGGCATGACGGAAGAAGAAACGGCGGCGTTGACGATGGCGATGGCCCGCTCCGGAGATGTTATCGATTTATCGAAAATCGAAGGAATTAAAGTTGACAAGCATTCAACGGGCGGCGTCGGCGATACGACGACGCTTGTGTTAGGTCCGCTCGTCGCTTCCGTCGGCGTGCCTGTCGCGAAAATGTCAGGGAGGGGGCTCGGCCATACCGGCGGGACGATTGATAAACTAGAATCGGTTCCAGGGTTTCATGTGGAAATCGATAACGATCAATTCATTGAGCTTGTCAATAAAAACAAAATCGCGATTATCGGACAGACCGGCAATTTAACGCCTGCTGATAAAAAGCTGTACGCGCTCCGTGACGTCACGGCGACGGTAGACAGCATTCCGCTCATCGCTTCGTCGATTATGAGCAAAAAAATTGCCGCTGGCGCCGACGCGATTGTGTTAGATGTGAAAACAGGCTCCGGCGCGTTTATGAAAGATTTCGAAGGAGCGAAGCGGCTCGCAACAGCGATGGTCGAAATCGGCAAGCGCGTCGGCCGGAAAACGATGGCGGTGATTTCCGACATGAGCCAGCCGCTCGGATATGCGGTCGGCAACGCGCTCGAAGTGAAAGAAGCGATCGATACGCTCAAAGGAAGAGGTCCAGAAGATTTGCAAGAACTATGTTTGACGCTTGGAAGCTACATGGTATATTTGGCGGAAAAAGCGCCTTCATTAGACGAAGCGCGCGCATTGCTGGAAACGTCGATTCAAGAAGGAAAAGCGCTAGAAACGTTTAAAGTGTTTCTCAACGCGCAAGGCGGCGACGCATCGGTTGTCGATGATCCAACGAAACTGCCGCAAGCGAAATACCAATGGGAGCTTGAGGCGCCGGAAGATGGGTATGTCGCGGAAATTGTCGCCGACGAAGTCGGAACGGCGGCGATGCTGCTTGGAGCGGGACGGGCGACAAAAGAAGCGACGATCGATCTTTCTGTCGGCCTCGTTTTGCATAAAAAGGTCGGCGATCTGGTGAAAAAAGGGGAATCGCTTGTTACGATTTACAGCAATACGGAAAATGTTGAAGAAGTCAAACAAAAGCTCGCCAGAAGCATCCGCATCTCCCAAGTTCCTGTTGCCAAACCGACGCTTATATACGAAACGATTTCATAAAAAGAGACTGATTCAAACGGTTATTTGACGACAAACGGAATAGCGATCTTCGTATATATGGTAACAGAGAAGGGTGTCCTATTATTTTGGGACACCCTCATTTTTTATGGGCAAAATCTATGGAAATTCGTTGTTGATACTGTATAAAAATATCTCATTTGGAAAAAATGGCATGTATAAAGAATGGAGGTTTGGGAGATGAAGAAGTTATTGATTCGTTTACTCCTTTTTTCATCTGTTTGTCTGTTGTCAATTTCTATAAACGTTCATGCGGAAGAAAAAAAGCCAAAAACGCGCGGGATGGAACTTGCCGATGAGGCAAAGTCCGCCATTTTAATTGAGCGTGATACCGGGGCTGTCCTGTATGAAAAAAACGCTCATGAAAAGCTGCCGCCGGCCAGCATGACGAAAATCATGACAATGCTTCTCATTATGGAGGCGATCGATAAAGGAGAACTTTCTTATAAGGAAAAAGTACGGGCGAGCGAGTACGCTGCATCGATGGGCGGATCGCAAATCTTTTTGGAGCCTGGTGAAGAAATGACGGTCGATGAACTATTGCGCGGCATCGCGATCGGTTCGGGCAATGACGCGTCAGTTGCTATGGCGGAGCGGATCGCCGGATCGGAAGAAGCTTTTGTCGAGATGATGAATAAAAAAGCGAAGGAACTTGGTTTGAAAAACACTTCGTTTCAAAACGCGACAGGACTTCCTGCCGAAGGGCATTATAGCAGCGCGCATGATATGGCGATGATGGCGCGTGAACTGCTAAAATACGAGGATATTACAAAATATACGGGTAAATACGAGGATTATTTGCGAGAAAACACCGATAAAAAATTTTGGCTTGTGAATACGAATCGACTCGTTAAATTTTATCCCGGGGTGGACGGATTAAAAACCGGATTTACAAGCGAAGCGAAATATTGCTTAACAGCGACGGCGAAAAAGAACGGAATGCGCGTCATTGCCGTCGTATTCGGAGCGCCGACGCCAAAGGAACGAAACGCGCAAATTACAAGGATGCTCGATTATGCGTTCAGTCAATATAAAACACATCCAGTCTATAAACGGAACGAAGTTGTCGCTCATGTCAATGTAAGCAAAGGAAAGAAAAAAGCGATTGCGCTTGTTACCTCTGAGCCAATCTCCGTATTGACGAAAAAAGGGCAATCGATTGACCAAATCGAAAAAGTGATGAAAGTGAAAGAAAACGTCAAAGCGCCAATTAAAAAAGGAGAAGAACTTGGCGTCTTGGTTTTGAAGCAAGATGGAAAAGAATTGCTGCGGAGTCCAATCGTCGCGAAAGAAAATGTGGCAGAAGCAAGCTGGTGGGACTTGTTTAAGCGGACGTTGCAAAATTTTACGAAATCTGCATAAACATGTCAGCTTTTGCAATGTGCTTTTCTACTTTTAGCGAATCGCCACTAGTTTTGTCATCAGGCAGGATTTCCGGCGCATTGTAGCGAAACTTCTCCCTAATCCGAAATGAACAAGGGGGAAAAACGCAGTGAGTCTGATGATGGACTTTGAAGTAAAACAGGATGTATTGATCATCCGGCTTTCCGGAGAACTTGATCATCATACCGCCGAAGAGCTCCGAGAAAAAGTGACGGATGTGCTGGAAAAAGAAGCGATTCGCCACATTGTGCTCAATTTAGAACATTTGACGTTTATGGATAGTTCCGGGCTTGGCGTCATTTTAGGTCGCTACAAACAAATTAAAAACCTCGGCGGGGAAATGATCGTATGTTCGATTTCGCCGACGGTGAAACGGTTGTTTGACATGTCGGGGTTATTTAAAATCATCCGTTTAGAAAACGATGAACAATTCGCGCTGAAGACATTGGGGGTGGCATGATGCGAAACGAAATGCACCTCCAATTTTCCGCGCTTAGCCAAAATGAATCGTTTGCTCGTGTAGCGGTTGCTGCATTCGTGGCGCAGCTTGATCCGACAATGGATGAATTAACGGAAATTAAAACCGTTGTCTCTGAAGCGGTAACGAACGCGATTATTCACGGATATAATAACGACCCAAGCGGAATCGTATACATTTCTGTCGTGATTGAAGACGGAGTCGTCCATTTAACGATTAAAGACGAGGGAGTCGGTATTGCCAATATTGAAGAGGCACGCCAACCATTGTTTACAACGAAACCAGAGTTGGAGCGATCTGGAATGGGTTTCACCATCATGGAAAATTTTATGGATGAAGTCGTTGTCCAGTCGGAAGTGAACAAAGGGACAACCGTTTATTTAAAGAAATATATAACGAAAAGCAAAGCGTTATGTAACTAAGGGAGACATGCCTATGGATGTCGATGTCAAGCGAGATCAGACGCCGATAAAAGATCATGAGATGAAGGATCTTATTCGCCGCAGCCAAGAAGGAGACCAACAGGCGCGCGATGAAATTATCAAAAAAAATATGCGCCTCGTTTGGTCGGTCGTCCAGCGCTTTTTAAACCGCGGCTACGAGCCGGACGATTTATTTCAGATTGGTTGCATCGGCTTGCTCAAGTCTGTGGATAAGTTTGATTTATCGTATGATGTGAAGTTTTCCACGTATGCGGTGCCGATGATTATCGGCGAAATTCAGCGGTTTATTCGCGATGACGGCACGGTGAAAGTGAGCCGTTCCTTAAAAGAAATGGGCAATAAAATCCGGAAAGCGAGAGACGAGCTTTCGAAAAAACATGGACGGGCGCCAACGGTGACGGAAATCGCTGATTATTTAGAGATTTCTCCAGAAGAGGTCGTGCTTGCTCAGGAAGCCGTTCGTTCCCCGGCTTCCATTCACGAGACGGTGTACGAAAACGACGGCGACCCGATCACGCTTCTCGATCAAATTGCTGATGCCGACGAAGCATCATGGTTTGATAAAATCGCGTTAAAAAAAGCGATTGAGGAGCTGGATGACCGGGAACGGCTCATCGTATATTTGCGTTATTACAAAGACCAAACCCAATCGGAAGTGGCATCTAGATTAGGCATCTCTCAAGTTCAAGTATCCCGTCTTGAAAAAAAAATTTTACAGCAAATAAAGGAAAGAATGGATGGGTAGGCATCCATTCTTTTTTATTTTTATGAAATTGATGGTAAATATCGTATGATTGCATGATCCTTTTTTTTCCCAACATACTAAATAAAGAAAAGCGAAGAGCGAGTGAAAATACATAAAAAACTATAAGTTAAGGTGTGAGGCAGATGGAAAAAACCGTCTTTGTTAAGCTACGGCATCGCGTTCAAGTAAAGCCGGAAGCAGTTGTTACGATTGGCGATGTGGCACAAATCATCGCAAATGATCTTAACATAGCGGAGCAGTTAAAAGCAGTCCCGCTATATAAAATTCAACCGAGCGATAAAAATATCGTCATTATTGATGTAATGAAAGTCGTTCGCGCCATGACGGAAAGAGATGACGCGTTAGACGTGCAGGTGATTGGGCCAGCGCAAACGATTGTTGAAGTCGTTGAGCAAAAGCGGCGTTTTTCCACTGCTTATTTTCTGCTTATATGGCTATTGCTTTTCGTCGGATCGGCAATGGCCATTATGAATTTTCATGAAGATGTCAGCATGCAAGAAGTACATCAACATCTTTATGAGATGATTACCGGGAAAAAAATCGCGAAGCCGTTGCTGCTGCAAATCCCTTATTCACTCGGATTAGGCATCGGCATGATTTTATTTTTTAATCATGTGTTCCGCAAGCGAATTAACGAAGAGCCAAGCCCTTTGGAAGTCGAAATGTTTAATTATCAACAATCGCTAGATCAATACGTCATTTTATATGAAAACAAAGAAAGTATGAGAAAAATTGACGACGATTGAAATGTTGACCGTTATATTCATCGGCTTCGCGGGAGGGCTGGCTGTCGGAACAGGGTTTGTGGCGTTTTTAGTCGTTCTTGGCATCATTCCCCGCTTGACGCAATTAACGAAAACAACGGAGCGGATCCATGCATATGAATGGAGCGCGGTAGCCGGCGCGGTGGCGGGGGGATGGATGAGCCTGCGCCATACTGTTTTCTATATATCAAAATATTGGCTAATTCCGCTCGGATTGCTGCATGGAGTATTTATCGGAATGCTTGCCGCCGCGCTGACGGAAGTGCTTAACGTATGGCCGATTTTAGCAAAACGCATCGGCGTTGCCGACAAAATCGTCATTTTATTAATGGCGATCGCATTTGGAAAAATAGTCGGCTCGCTATTTCACTGGATCTATTTTGCCGATTACTTACGATAAGGGGGAAGAACCGATGAGTTTAAAAGCAAATTATCTTCAGGCGGTGAAAGCGTTTCAGCCTAAGCCGCCATATGTTTTTAACAGCTTGAAAGCATTTGTCGTCGGCGGCGCGCTTTGCGCGGTTGCGGAGTTATTCGCCAATTCGTACATCCGTTTCTTTTCTATGCCGTTGCTTTCTGCGCAGCAGCTAGCGGTGATGACAATGATGTTTTTGGCGGTTGTTCTCACGGGAGTAGGAAAGTATGACGATTTTAGCCAATTTGCCGGCGCGGGCGCAACGATGACGCTGACCGGCTTTGCGAATGCGTTGGCAAGCGCCGCGCTCGAGCATCGAAGTGAAGGATGGACAGCAGGGGTCGCCAGCCAAATGTTTAAAGCGGGCGGTGTGGCGATCGTTTATGGCGTTGTCGCTGCTTATTTGCTTGGCATTTTATATTACATTACGTCTTAAGCGGAGAAAGAGGGATGGTGGATGAAGCTCGCCGGAAAGCAAACGTGGGTGTTTGAACATGATATTTACATTCAGGAAACAGGGACGGCAGTCGGACCGTTGGAAGCGGAAGGACCGTTGCGCGAGAGCTTTGATATCGCGCACGATGACTTATATTGTGGGGAAAGGACGTGGGAGTTGGCAGAGCGGCGTTTAATGCAAGAGGCGATTGACGTTTGCCTGCAAAAAGGAAGCATTTCTTTCGACGATATCGACCTTTTTCTCGCCGGAGATTTACTGAATCAAAACGTCACTGCTAACTATGTTGCCCGAACGATCCCTGCCCCGTTTTTATGCATGTTTGGAGCGTGCTCTACTTCGATGCAAACGGCGGCGGTTGGCGCCGCGTTGATTGACGGAGGATTCGCAAGAACGGTGCTCGCGGCAACAAGCAGTCATAATGCCACAGCCGAGCGACAATTTCGCTATCCGACCGAATTGGGGGTGCAAAAACCGAAAACGGCGACGTTTACCGTCACAGGTGCGGGAGCAGTGGTCATTGGCCGAAAACGAGGGCGATGGCGCATTGCTGCCGCCACGATCGGCAAAGTGATCGATGCGGGAACGGCGAATCCTTTCGATATGGGATCGGCGATGGCGCCGGCCGCGGCAAGCACGATAGAACAACATTTTATTGATTTAGGAGTTTCTCCCGCAGATTATGACTTAATTGTGACAGGGGATTTATCGAGAGTGGGAAGCGTCATCGTCAGACAGATGTTAGCGGAATCAGGTTATGATGTGACGGACAATTATAACGATTGCGGCTTAATGATTTATCGGCCGGATCAAAACGTGTTTGCCGGAGGGAGCGGCTGCGCTTGCTGCGCGGTAGTAACGTACGGGCATTTATTGAAGGAGATGGAACGCGGCGCGCTGCAAAAAATTTTCGTTGTCGCGACAGGAGCGCTATTAAGCCCGACAATGATGCAGCAAAAACAGTCGATTCCAGCCATTGCGCATGGCGTTGTGATTGAAGCAGTAAAGGAGGGGCAATGATGGATTATGTTGTGGCATTTATTGTCGGAGGGGCGCTTTGTGCCATTGCCCAACTCGTCATGGATATTGGCAAGTTTTCGCAAATGCATGTAATGGGCTTGTTTGTAGCTACGGGAGTCTTTCTAGGAATCAGCGGAATTTATGACCGGCTGATTGCGGTCGCTGGAGCGGGAGCTGTTCTTCCCATTAGCGGCTTCGGTTATTTTCTCGCGAAAGGTGTGCTGGCGCAAAACGAGGTAAACGGATGGCTGGCTATTGGTTCAGGAATGTTTCAATTTGCCGGAGCCATTTTGTCATTTGCGGTTGTGCTCTCCTTTTTTACCGCTCTTCTATGCAAGCCGAAAGGATAGTTCGATATGAAAAAAGACGTGTCATATTAGTGACGGATGGCGATGAGTTTGCGTTCCGAACGATTCAATATATCGCTGAACAAATCGGAGGACGCTGCATTCGATTACAAGGAAGGCGGTCGACTTGATCCTTGAAAGGAGTAAGTGTTATGGAAGTGAAAGAAAATAAAGTTCCGATTTCGGAAAAGCTCACTGACAATGAAAATTTTCTAAAAGAAAAAATTGGAGTTGGAACTAGCTTTGATTTAGGGGTTCGAAAAATTCATGTATTAAAGAGGGAAGTACATATTTACTATTGCAACGGTTTATGCGATACGCAATATTTAATTGAATTGTTGAAACAAATCGTCCGCATTAACGATAACGAACGGCAGACGGCGCAGGCAAAGCAAATTATCGAAAACCGTCTCGTTCATCAGCAAGTAAGCCCTGTCCATCACTTGGATGAGGCAGTGGATCGGTTGTTATCAGGGCTAATCGTCATTTTCATTGAAGGAGAATCGACAGGATTTGTCGTCGATGTGCGAAGCTACCCGGGTCGGCAGCCAGAAGAACCAGATACGGAAAAGGTGGTGCGCGGCGCGCGTGATGGTTATGTGGAAAACATTATCGTCAATACGGCGCTAACTAGGCGGCGCATTCGCGATGAGCGGCTTCGTTTTGAAATTTTGCAAGTAGGGGAACGTTCAAAAACAGATATTTGCATTGCTTACATTAAAGACGTTGCTGATCCGGGGCTTGTTGAGCTTGTCAAACGAGAGCTTCAGCAAATTAATATTGATGGGTTAACAATGGGGGATAAAACGATCGAAGAATTTTTAGTGAAGCAAGGATATAATCCGTATCCCCTCGTGCGCTATACGGAGCGTCCGGACGTTGCCGCTACGCATTTGCTTGAAGGCCATGTTTTAGTGATGGTAGATACGTCGCCAAGCGTCATTATTACCCCGACGACGTTTTTTCATCATGTGCAGCACGCTGAAGAATACCGGCAATCTCCAGCGGTTGGCACATTCGTGCGCTGGGTGCGGTTTTTAGGCATTTTGACATCCTTATTTTTACTGCCGCTTTGGGTGTTGTTCGTGCTTGAACCATCTTTGTTGCCTGATAAATGGGCGTTTATCGGTCCGAACAAACAGACGAATATCCCAATTATCATCCAAATTTTGCTGGCCGACTTCGGCATTGAGTTTCTTCGTATGGCAGCGATTCATACGCCGACACCTCTTTCGACAGCGATGGGTTTAATCGCCGCGGTATTAATCGGACAAATCGCGATCGATGTTGGATTATTTGTGCCTGAAGTGATTTTGTACGTATCGGTTGCGGCGATCGGTTCGTTTGCAACGCCGAGCTATGAGTTGAGCATTGCCAATAAAATATCGCGATTGCTTCTCATCATTGTGGTGGCGCTGTTTAAAGTGCCGGGGCTGATGATTGGCACTACCGTTTATTTGCTTTGGCTCATTCACATCCGGTCATTAAACACGCCGTATTTATGGCCGTTTATTCCGTTTGATCCAGCGGCGTTTATGCAAATTATCGTCCGCCGCTCTGCAGCAGGGGCAAAAGTAAGGCCGAGCATCGTCCATCCGCAAAACCGCCGCCGGCAGCCGTCATAAATTGACAAAAAGAAGTTGCAACTTTTTTATAATTGTGATACGTTATACGTAATCTTTTTTCTGCAAAAAAGGCAGTTATCTTTTATGTTAACTGTCTTTTTTGCTTTCGGTTATGCATAAAAATTTTCGATATTGAATAATTTCATTTCGCAGGAATGAGGGGTTTGCATGTTTTTTCATGGGACAAGCCGTGTAAATGATAAAGGGCATTTAGAAATCGGCGGCGTCGATACGGTTGATTTGGCAAAAGAATACGGAACGCCATTGTATATTTATGACGTGGCACTGATCCGTGCGCGCGCGCGTGCGTTTAAAGAAGCGTTTCAAAAACATGGTGTCAAAGCGCAAGTCGCCTACGCAAGCAAAGCATTTTCTTCGATTGCGATGGTTCAGTTGGCGGAAGAAGAAGGGTTGTCGTTGGATGTCGTATCGGGTGGAGAGTTGTATACCGCGCTACAAGCGGGATTTCCGCCGGAACGCATCCATTTTCACGGCAATAATAAAAGCCGGGAAGAATTGATGATGGCGCTTGAGAGCGGAATCGGTTGCGTCGTTGTCGATAACTTTTATGAACTGGAGTTGTTGGAACAATTAAGCAAGCAGCGCGGAAAAACGACAGCGATTTTAATAAGAGTCACCCCTGGTGTCGAGGCACATACGCACGATTATATTTTAACTGGTCAGGAAGATTCTAAATTTGGGTTTGATTTGAACAACGGCCAAGCGGACGAGGCGCTGCGCAAAGCGCTATCCTCTTCGTTCTTTTCTGTTCTTGGAATTCATTGCCATATCGGTTCGCAAATTTTCGAAACGACAGGGTTTGTGTTAGCGGCGCAAAAAATTTTCCAAAAAATTGCTGATTGGAAGGAAACGTACGGATTTGTTCCAGCGGTCGTCAATCTTGGCGGTGGATTCGGCATTCGCTATACGAGCGAGGACGATCCGATTCCTGTTTCGGAATATGTCGAAAAAATCATAGAGGAAGTAAAAAAACAAGTAAGTGAACAAAATATTCCAATGCCGGAAATTTGGATTGAGCCGGGGCGTTCGCTTGTCGGCGATGCCGGAACGACGATTTACTCAATTGGTTCACAAAAAGTGGTGCCGAATGTCCGCCATTACGTTGCCGTGGACGGCGGGATGAGCGACAACATCCGTCCAGCGCTGTATGAGGCGAAGTATGAGGCGGTGCTGGCAAACCGCGTGTTGGACGAAAAAAATGAAATTGTTTCGATTGCCGGAAAATGTTGCGAGTCGGGAGA
Organism: Parageobacillus thermantarcticus; assembly: GCF_900111865.1. Taxonomy (GTDB): domain Bacteria; phylum Bacillota; class Bacilli; order Bacillales; family Anoxybacillaceae; genus Parageobacillus; species Parageobacillus thermantarcticus. The sequence goes on from NZ_FOJS01000016.1 coordinate 20,473, forward strand.
TATGCTGATTTGGGATTTGCCGCTGCCGAAGGCGAACCCTGGCGATTATTTAGCCGTCTTTTGCACTGGGGCGTACGGCTATTCGATGGCAAACAACTATAACCGCATTCCGCGCCCGGCTGTCGTGTTCGTGGAAAACGGGGAGGCGCAGCTAGTGGTGAAGCGGGAAACATATGAAGATTTAGTGCGGCTTGATTTGCCGCTTAAAACAAAAGTGAAATAAAAAGTGCCCAGCTGTTTTGCTTGGGCACTTTTTCGTTATTGGTTGTTTTGCGGCTCGGAAGAAGTGAACGCCGATTTAATAGCGTTCCAAATTTCTTTTAAAATGTCAACAATGTTTTGAATAAACGTTTTTCCTTCTTCCGATTGCAGGAACGCCGACAATTTATCCTTCGCTTTGCTTAATTGATCATTGACCTGGTTCCAATCGATATTCGCGTTTTTCATTTTATTGAATAGCGAAATTAAGCTGTTGATCTCATCTTCCGTTAACGTAATTCCGAGGTCTTTTGCGACTTTTTCGATAAGCGCACGTAAATCTTCATCCGTTTGTGGCGGATTGTTTGCGATTTCTTCTTTCATTTTCGCAAGAAGGGCAACCGCTTTATCCGGCCCGATCGATTCCCCGAGCTTTGCCGTTTGCACCATTTCTTCTGTGGCGACTTTTTTGACATCGTCAGGAATCGCTTGATCGGAAGAAATTTCGTATGCTTTCATTAATCCGGTCAAGGCAGCTGTGCCAGATACGGCAAACGGAGCAGTGACATAAATTTTTGCGTCTTTCACTCCCGCCGTAATCAAGGCGTTTGTGTACATTTCGTCTGTGACCCATGTAATATTATGGGTTTCAACATCTAACCCGGATCCTTTCGCGCCAATCGTAATCATCGATGAAGAGATCGCTCTCGTCCCGATTTGCGCTTTTGGAATAAGGCCGTCAAGATATTTATGTTCTTCTGCGTTGGAAACAGTAATGATTTGCGCGTTGTCCGGAGCGTTCATTTCATTTAGTATTTGCTGTTTTTGCTGTTCGGTTAAATTTTCACCTAATGTAACAATTACATCGCCTTCTGCCGCATCTGCTGCCGCCATGGCTGGAAAGGTAAACAGCAGCGATGCGAGCAGGCAGCCTGTCAACATGCGTTTCACAATGTCATCCTCCTTCATAAAGGTGATATCCCTTTTTCGGCATATCCCGTATACATTATATTACTTTTTTTCGGTGAACAACAATGATATGATAATGATGCGTTATCAATGAAAAAGGAGTTGTCGTGCATGGCGAAAAAAGGATATATTTTGATGGAAAACGGAGCAAAAATCGAGTTTGAACTGTTCCCGAATGAAGCGCCAATTACGGTGGCTAATTTTGAAAAATTGGCAAATTCGGGGTTTTATAACGGTTTGACGTTCCATCGCGTCATCCCTGGTTTTGTCAGCCAAGGAGGATGCCCGTACGGCAATGGAATGGGGGATGCTGGCTATACGATCCCGTGCGAAACAGATAACAACCCGCATAAACATGTGACAGGGGCGATTTCGATGGCACACCGCGGCCGCGATACAGGAAGCTGCCAATTTTTTATCGTTCATGAGCCGCAGCCGCACTTAGATGGAGTGCATACCGTATTCGGTCAAGTAACAGCTGGAATGGACGTTGTCAAGGCGATGAAAAATGGCGACGTGATGAAAGAAGTAAAAGTGTTTGACGAGGAATAAAAGCTTAACAGAAGCGCTGTTAAGTCTTTTTATCAAGCGATGAACGTACCGCCATGGCAAGAGGTGAAAGAATGAAGGGGAAAAATTGGGGATTGTTTTTTCTTTTGTTAGGGGCAAGTCTTGTATGGGGGATCATTTACTGGATGTTTATCGCGAAATAATACGGCGGTTATTCGATCGACCGTTTTTGCCTGTGGAAAATAGCGAAGAAAGCTAGCGCAGGCAGATGGCGAGCGAGGAACAATGGACAAACCGTTTTTGTGTGATATAATAATAAAAAATTCTATACTGTTTGCATCCTTCGGGGCAGGGTGAAATTCCCGACCGGCGGTGATGAAGTGACATCACTTCTCAGCCCGCGAGCCGTATAGGCACGATCCGGTGAAATTCCGGAGCCGACAGTATAGTCTGGATGGGAGAAGGATCACAAGCGCGCGTTGTCGTTCCGTACTAGAGGATGGCCTCGTTTGTTACAGAGCGGCAATGTTTGCTGGGAGCGGCGAAGCGATGATTTCGCGCCTTTTTGCTTTGCCGATAAATCCGTTTATTCGATATGCATTCGTTTGCGTTTGGCGGAAAAAGCAAATGACCGAAAAACTTCGCTTTGCTTTTCCCTGATTTGCGCATAAGTGCATAAATGCAATCGTTGTGATTCTACATAATCCTGTCCTAGGACTTTAAACCTAGGGCTTTCTTTATGCGACAAAAGGAGGCGAACGCGGTGCGAAACGATGAACAATATATGCGCTTAGCGATCGAAATGGCCAAAGCGGGGATCGGACAGACGTCTCCTAATCCGATTGTCGGCGCTGTCGTTGTAAAAAATGGAGAAATTGTCGGGCTTGGCGCCCATTTGAAAGCGGGGGAGCCGCACGCGGAAGTACATGCCATCCGAATGGCGGGAGAAAAAGCGAAAGGGGCGACCGTTTATGTAACGCTGGAGCCGTGCAGCCATTATGGGAAAACGCCCCCTTGCGCCGATTTATTAATTGAAGCGGGCGTTCGCCGCGTCGTCGTTGCGACGACAGATCCGAACCCGCTCGTAGCGGGCAAAGGCATTGAAAAGCTAAGAAACGCGGGGATCGATGTAAAGCTTGGAGTGCTGAAAGAAGAAGCGGATGAGTTAAATCGTGTGTTTTTCCATTACATTGCGACGAAAACGCCATTTGTGACGCTCAAATACGCGAGCAGCCTCGATGGAAAAATCGCCACGGCAACCGGGGAAAGCAAATGGATCACATCAGAAGCGGCTCGGGAAGATGTGCATCGCTACAGGGCGGTGCATGATGCGATTCTCGTCGGGGTAAACACCGTTATTGTCGATAATCCAAGCTTAACGGTAAGGCTTCCGGAAGGCGGAAAGAATCCGATACGCATCGTTTTAGATACGCATTTGCGCACACCGCTTGATGCAACTATCCTCCGTGATGGACAAGCGGAAACGTGGATGATCGTCGGCAGCGAGGTCAGCGACGAAAAAAAGAAGCGATATGAGAACGAAAACGTGCAAGTAATTTCCATGAGCACGCCGCATATTGACATCGATGAATTGTTGCATGTGCTTGGCGAGAGACGGATTACTTCCCTTTTTGTCGAAGGCGGGTCACACGTGCACGACAGTTTTGTGCGCGCCAAGGCGGTTAATGAAATCGTTGCCTATTTTACTCCGAAGCTCATTGGCGGGAAACAAGCGCCGACGCCGATCGGAGGAATCGGTTTTGCCAGCATGGCTGACGTGATGCAGCTAGAAATTCGGAGAGTAGAGACGATCGGACCAGATATTAAAATCGTCGCGATACCAAAATAAAAGGGTGAGTGCACGAATGTTTACAGGCATTATTGAGGAAATCGGCACGATCGAGCAAATAAGACAGTCCGGCGAAGCGATTGTAATGACGATCGGAGCGAAAAAAATTTTAGAAGATGTCCATCTTGGAGACAGCATTGCGGTCAACGGGGTTTGTTTGACCGTAACGTCGTTTACGAACCGTTCGTTTATCGTTGATGTGATGCCGGAGACGGTAAAAGCGACGTCGCTGCGCATGCTAACGAGAGGTTCGAAAGTGAATTTGGAACGGGCGATGGCAGCCAACGGCCGTTTTGGCGGCCACTTCGTCTCCGGACACGTCGACGGTGTCGGCGAAATTATTCGCAAATGGCCAGTGGCGAATGCGGTATATTACGAAATTCAAATCCCGAAAGAATTGCGCAAATATATGATTTTAAAAGGGTCTGTCGCCGTTGATGGAACGAGTTTGACAATCTTTGGGCTTACCGATGACACGTTTACGATTTCGCTCATTCCGCATACGCGCGCGGCAACGATTTTAGGCGATAAACAGCCGGGAGATATTGTCAATATCGAATGCGATGTCATCGGAAAATACGTCGCCCAGTTCATGGAAGGAAAAAAAGAAGAAGCGAAACCGGCGATTACGCTCGAGTTTTTGGAACGGCACGGCTATAAGTAAGCGAAAAGGGGGAACATGAAATGTTTGACACGGTCGAAGAAGCGATTTATGAATTGATGCAAGGGAAAGTGATTATTGTGTGCGATGACGAGGATCGCGAAAACGAAGGCGATTTTGTCGCGCTGGCAGAAAAAGCGACCCCGGAAGTCATTAATTTTATGATTAAATATGGCCGCGGCCTTGTTTGTGTTCCGATTACGGAAGAATTAGCAGATAAGCTTGGTTTGGAGCCAATGGTGAATCATAATACCGATTCTCACGGCACTGCTTTTACCGTTAGCGTTGATTATAAAGCAACGACAACCGGTATTAGCGCTTATGAACGGTCGATGACGATTCAAGCGCTGTTGGATCCGAACGCGAAAGCGAGCGATTTTAAGCGGCCTGGTCATGTGTTTCCGCTTGTCGCGAAAAAAGGCGGCGTATTGCGGCGCGCCGGCCATACGGAAGCGGCCGTCGATTTAGCGCGGCTTTGCGGGGCAAAACCAGCAGGTGTGATTTGCGAAATCATTAAAGAGGATGGCACGATGGCGCGCGTACCCGATTTGCGGAAAATCGCTGATGAGTTTGATTTGAAAATGATCACGATTAAGGACTTAATCCAATATCGAAGTCGAAAAGAAAAATTGGTGAAGCGAGAAGTGGAAGTAACGCTTCCAACAGAGTTTGGCAAGTTTAAAGCGATTGGCTATACTAATGTTGTTGATGGAAAAGAACATGTGGCGTTAGTCAAAGGCGAAATCATCCCGGACGAACCGATTCTTGTCCGCGTTCATTCCGAGTGCCTAACAGGGGATGTGTTTGGCTCTTATCGCTGTGATTGCGGGCCGCAGCTTCACGCGGCACTCCGCCAAATCGAAAAAGAAGGGCGCGGCGTTTTATTATATATGCGCCAAGAAGGGCGCGGCATCGGGCTAATCAACAAATTGCGCGCGTATAAACTGCAAGAGCAAGGCTATGATACGGTGGAAGCAAATGAAAAACTTGGCTTTCCTGCCGATTTGCGCGACTATGGAATCGGCGCGCAAATTTTAAAAGACCTTGGCGTGACGAAAATGCGACTGTTAACGAATAATCCGCGAAAAATCGCCGGATTAAAAGGGCACGGCCTCGAAGTAGTGGAGCGCGTTCCGCTGGAGATGCCAGTGAAAAAAGAAAATGAAAAATACTTGCGAACAAAATACGAAAAGCTAGGGCACATGTTGCATTTTTAAAATAAAGATGATATTTTCGCCTTCTTGTATTATGATGAATATGATGGGCGGAAAAGATGGGAGGATTTGCAATGAAAGTAATCGAAGGAAATTTAGTCGGCACAGGATTAAAAATCGCCATTGTCGTTTCCCGTTTTAATGAATTTATTACAAGCAAGCTATTATCTGGCGCTCTCGACGGCCTCAAGCGTCATGGGGTCAATGAAAGCGATGTGGCGGTAGCGTGGGTGCCGGGAGCGTTTGAAATTCCGTTGTTAGCGAAAAAATTTGCCGAATCAAAGCAGTATGACGCCGTCATTGCGCTTGGCGCGGTTATTCGCGGAGCGACAAGCCATTACGATTACGTATGCAATGAAGTAGCAAAAGGAGTTTCCCACGCCTCGTTGTCAACAGGAACGCCGGTGATCTTTGGCGTATTAACGACAGATACGATCGAACAGGCGATTGAACGCGCTGGCACAAAAGCGGGAAATAAAGGTTGGGAAGCAGCGGTAAGCGCGATTGAGATGGCGAATCTTCTGCGTTCGTTCGCTTAATTAGTGTAAAAACGCGCGGAAGAGTTCACAATATGAGGAAGAATGTTTATAATACGTAATGAGAAAATGACGAAAGCACTTTTCTATTTTAGAAAAGTCTTTGTCAGTAATGAGGGATTTTTTATGCTGATTCGTTATCGAAAAAATTACGAAAAAATTGCGATGGGTCTTCTGTCTTTTATGCCGACAGAAAAAGACTTGAAGAAGTTGCAGCAAACGATTAAACAGTACGAAACAAACGATGATTGGCAGCTGTTTTTATGGAAGGATGGCGATGACATTATCGGCATTATCGGAGTGCTGTTGCGCGATGAGGACACCGTTGAAATTCAACATATTAGCGTAAATCCTTCGCACCGCCATCAAGGTGTTGGAAAGCAAATGGTAAAAGCGCTGAAGGAGATGTATCCTAACCATCAGCTGCAGGCAAATGAATTTACCGCGGCATTTTTGGATAAATGTGAGTTGTAAAAGAGCTGCCGTCTATTGGTTCGGCAGCTCTTTACTTTTTTTCTTCCGCTCACGCGCTGCGATCACATCAGAACGGTCGCGCAATTTATGTTTATGAATTAAAAAGACATCGTTCATGTCGCTTGCTTTTCCCCAAGTAAGCCCGCGTTTATCGCATATCGCTTGACATATTTTCCGCAATGTTTCATCGCGAATAGGTAGATCGATGCTCTCATATGCCCCGTTTTGCTCCATTCGTTCAATATAGCGTTCAAGCTGCTCGGAAAGCTGCTGTTCATCTAGTCCCAACTCGTGAACTGCTTTTTGTTCTTTTGCTAAAAGGGCTAGCGCTTTTCGCATCATGCGCAACGCTCCTTTTTGGTTGCCGCGACGATGATGGTATAGCGCCACAGCAATTTGAATGAGTACGACCCATACTTTTTTGTAGCCGTTATTTTTCCAATGTTCTTCCAATATTTCGTGGCATTCAAAATAATCGCGGTCTGTATGGAAATGAATTAAATAGTGGATATATGCGTCAGGATACATCGTTTCACGCCTTTCTATTGTTGTATCCGTACTGCGTCAATTGTATCATATTAGACGTAAAAAATGGCTTGGACAACGTTGGCTAATCGTCTATACTTAACGATAGTGTGAAGAAAATGGTGGGATGAACGTGCAATATAATGTGAAAATTGATGCGTTTGAAGGTCCGCTCGACCTTTTGTTGCATTTAATCAATCGTTATGAAATCGACATTTACGATATTCCTGTTGCGCAAATTACTGAGCAATATATGGCATATATTCATGCGATGCAGGAATTGCAGCTTGATATCGCAAGCGAATACTTAGTGATGGCGGCGACGCTTTTGGCGATCAAAAGCAAAATGTTGCTGCCGAAACATGAAGAAGAAATATTGGATGAAAATGTGGAACTGCCGGAAAGCGATCCGCGCGAAGAATTAATGCAGCGGTTGTTGGAATACAAAAAATATAAAGAAGCGGCGCAAACGCTGAAAAAAAAGGAAGAAGAACGGGCGCTTTTATTTACAAAGCCCCCGAGCGATTTAAGCATGTATGTAGATGAAAAAGAAATGATGAAGCAGCCGCTTGATGTCAATGTGTACGATATGCTTGGCGCGCTTTCGAAATTGCTGCGCCGCAAAAAATTGCAAAAACCGCTTCATACGAAAATTACCCGTCAAGATATTTCGATTGAAAAGAGGATGGAGGAAATTTTGGAGGAACTAAGCCGTACGAAAACGAGAAAAAATTTTTATGATTTATTTCCGTATTACGACCGCGGATATATTGTCGTGACATTTTTGGCGATTTTAGAACTGCTGAAAAAAAACGAGATTATTATCGAACAAGAACGGAATTTTGCCGATATTTTCATCTCTCGCAACGAAAGGATGGAGCAGCATGGAGATGAGTGAATATAAAGCGATCGTCGAAGGACTGTTGTTCGCTGCCGGCGATGAGGGGCTATCGCTTCAGCAAATCGCCGCAGTGTTGGAAGTGGAAGAAGAACAGGCGCGGGCGATTATTCATATGCTAAAGGACGAGTATGATCAGCAAAAGCGCGGCATTCAGTTGATTGAATTGGCGGGAGTCTTTCAGTTGGCGACAAGAAAAGAACATGCCCCGTATTTAAAAAAGCTTGTTGAATCGCCTAGTTCGACTTCGTTGTCGCAAGCGGCGCTCGAAACGCTGGCGATCATCGCTTATCGCCAGCCGATTACAAGGGCGGAGATTGAAGAAATTCGCGGGGTGAAAAGCGATAAACCGATCCAGACGTTAATTGCTAAAGCGCTGATAAAAGAAGTCGGACGCGCGGAAGGAACGGGGCGGCCGATTTTGTATGGCACGACGAAGGAGTTTTTGGACTACTTCGGTTTAAAAACGTTAGAGGAATTGCCGCCGCTTCCGGAATTGCAAGAGGACGACGAGCTAGAAAAGGAAGCTGATTTATTTTTTGAAAAATTTGAAGAAAATTTTAACGAATCAACATGATTATGGTAAGATAGGAGTAACTTTATATTGCGTTTTTGGCACGGATAAGGGGGCGATTGTATGCGGATTTGCCGCTTGCAAGGATATGAACTGGAAAAATCGCAGCCAAATACGTTTGAAGATTATTTCAACCGTTCAGAAGTAACGTTTTGCGAAGACGGGGACGAAAAAACGCTCTACGTTCTATATTTGCGCCATTTTGAGGAGTCGCTTTCATCGTTTACGCCGTATGAGCAAAATCCGCTTTTCACCGTTTCGGGGCGCGACGTCTATTTCCGCGATATCGTCGCTTTCGTATGCTTATTGCAAAATCCAAGTTTTCGCCACCGCAAGCGCGTGTACATTAACGAGGAGGAGGAATTTCGTCGCTATTTTGCGCATATGGAGTTTACGAAGCTTCCAGACGTCTTTGCGGAACTGGAAGCGAAAGGGGAATACCGTTTAACATCACCGCTTCTTTTTATTCGCCAGCCATCTTAACCGGTATGGGGGTTTTGGAATAATGGGAAATTCAATGGTTTGGAATCAAACGAAACAAGTAGAAACGTTTTTGCAAAAAGCCTTCCGGACGATTTCCGATTATTTAAACGAAGCAACGTTGACGAAACTGCTCGAAGAACGGGAAGGAGTGGACAAATCGTATTGCGAATTATTGCTTGCGAATTTACGGCGCCTCGTTGTATATTGTGAAGAAGGGCTTGAGGCGTGCCGCATCGTTTTGAATGAGGAGCCGTTTCGCAAAACAGCAGCGGAAAAGGTGCTGTATCGCGTTTACCATTTATGCATTGCCGAATATTTTACCCCGAAAAATGACGTATGGTACGAAGATAGCCGTTCCGCTTATACGGGACGCAATTCGCTTAAATTTCGGCAAACTCCCCCGCCTTCGTTGCAAGCTTTGCTGTTGTCCCTTGAAAGTGAGTTTCAGACGATTCGCGAAGAGCTGGAGTTTTATGAAACCGACTATCGCACAAAAATGATTCAATCAAAATAAACGAAAGCTGCCCCGAGTACGGGCAGCTTTTTTGCTGTCCATTATTCAGTCCGAGTCTTCGTCGGGTCGCAGGCTGGCGGATTGATTTCATTTGTCGTTTCCGCCAATTTGTGCAAGTAATAGCATTCCTCCCGAGCCATATGATCGGCCATAAGCGGTGTTAATACACCAAGCACCTCTTTGTTTAACCCCATTTCTTCTAACTCGTGCAGAAAGCTTTGGAAAATCACCATTTCTAATTGAATGTCGCGGTGAAAGCGGCGTAAAGCGGGGAAATCGTGTACGTTTGTCCGTAAATATCCCGCCATTTCCACCGCTTTTAAGTAAAAATCTTCCCACTCTTTTGTAAACGTGTGGCTTTGTTCTTTTAAGTTTTTTTCACTATTGTCGAGTCGGTCATGGATGGAGCCGGCGTGTCCGGCAGCATCCAGCAGCCATAATAAATCATGATGAAGCGGGTGAACGCCGGGTGGCCGCTTTCCTCGCGCGTAATAGCCGGCAAGGCGCAGCCATTCGTCCAATTCGTTTACCATATGGTTGACGAAAGTAGGAGGAAGAGAAAAGCTAATTTTTTCGGTCAAAAGCCGCTTTAACAAATGAAGTTTAAATGCCCGCAGCTGTTCCCCCGCCTCTTTTCCCCGTTGAACGAGAGCCGTCCATGGCCATGATCCCGGTCGACGGGCGCTTTCCAACAATTCATCAAATACGTGAATGAATTGTTGCGCCTGTTCGATTTCCGCCTTTTCTTTTTCTGCCAAAGATTCGAGAATGAATCGGCAATGATCGCCAAAAATTTGCATCCAAAAGCGCATTTCCCACAGCGCTTCTTGTTCTAATGTTTTTTTCATTTGCTTCTCACCCCGATTTTATATGTATGAACACAAAGGAAATTGGGTGAATGCGGACAAGAACGATTTTTGGGCAGCTGGCATACGATATATGGGTACAAAGAAAGGGGAGGTTTTTCAAAATGGGCGAACGAGAATTATTTCAGCAATATGTGAAGGAAGTCAGCGAATGGGGAACGCAAGTCGAACAAATTTTGCGGCAACGGGATGATGGAATGGCCCATCGCGATATTGCAACATTGCTTTCCTATATCGACAAACACGAAGGGGAATGGACGGAAGCTGACATTTATGATCTTCAGCGCATGGTTGATGAAGCGTATGAAAAAGCGACAGCGATTCTAGCAAACGAGCCATTGGCTGACGAAGGTGAAGAAATCGGTGAGGAAGGAGAGCGGAGCCAAACCTATATAGCAGCGGGCAGGCACGTTCTTCCGCCGCTTCCCTACAGTTACGACGCGCTCGAGCCGCATATTTCCAAAGAAATAATGCAGCTGCACCACACAAAACACCATCAAAGTTATGTGGATGGATTGAATAAAGCGGAAAAAATGATGAAAAAAGCGCGCGAAACAAACAACTATGAATGGCTGAAACATTGGGAGCGGGAAGCGGCGTTTCACGGTTCCGGGCATTATTTGCACACGATTTTTTGGAATAATATGCATCCAAAAGGCGGCGGAGAACCGAGCGGCGAGCTGCTGGAACAAATAAAGCGCGATTTTGGAAGTTTTGAACGGTTTAAGCGCCATTTTACCGAGGCGGCAAAAAGCGTCGAAGGAGTCGGCTGGTCGTTGCTCGTTTGGGCGCCGCGGTCGCACCGCTTAGAAATTTTGCAGACGGAAAAACATCAACTCATGACACAGTGGGATACGATTCCGCTTCTTGTGTTGGACGTTTGGGAGCATGCCTATTATTTGCAATATAAAAGCGACCGCGCCGCATATATTAACAGCTGGTGGAATGTTGTCCACTGGCGCGACGTGGAAGAGCGGTTTGCGCAAGCGAAAAAGCTACGCTGGAAACCGTTTTGATGAAAGGCGAAGGAAATGTTCCTTCGTCTATTATGTTTTCGGTTGTTTTCGTTTTTGCAACAATCCGCCACTTTGAAGATCGGATTATGCAGCCGTGACTGCGGCAACTTGTACATTTTACGATCATATCTGTTTGTTTGGTGCATACACTTGTACAAAAGAGCAAAAGGGATGGAGATTACATGAAGCTATGGAAACTAATTGCACTGTTTCTTGCAGCGATGACGGTGTTTTTTTCATGTATTCCGGATCAGGTGAAGGCAGTGGGTGGAGTGAGTGCACAAAGCGCGATTTTAATGGAACAGCATTCGGGGCGCGTATTGTTTGAAAAAGACGCGCATACGAAGCGGCGCATTGCCAGCATTACCAAAATTATGACGGCGATTTTAGCGATCGAATCAGGAAAAATGGATGATACGGTGACAGTAAGCGCCCGCGCTGTCCGTGCAGAAGGTTCGTCGATTTATTTAAAGGAAGGGGAAAAAATAAAGCTTCGTGATCTCGTCTACGGGCTGATGCTTCGTTCAGGAAACGACGCGGCGGTGGCGATTGCCGAACATGTTGGCGGCAGTGTCGAAGGGTTTGTGTTTTTAATGAATCAAAAAGCGGCGGAAATCGGCATGCGCAATACCGAGTTTGCCAATCCGCACGGATTAGATGATGCGGAAAACCATTATTCTACGGCTTACGACATGGCGCTGCTTATGCAATATGCGATGAAAAATAAAGAATTTCGAAAAATTTCCGGAACGAAAGTGTATCGTGCACCTAATCCCGGAGAAAAATGGGATCGGGTCTGGCGGAATAAAAATAAGCTGCTGACGAATTTATATGAATATTGCACAGGAGGAAAAACCGGCTATACAAAACGGGCGAAACGAACGCTTGTGACGACCGCTTCCAAAGGCGGTCTCGATTTAATCGCGGTGACATTGGACGCACCCGATGATTGGAACGATCATATTGCCATGTACGAATACGGTTTTCAACATTATATCATTGCCAAAGTGGACCGAAAACGCATGGTAAAAAAAATTCGCGATCCCTTTTACCGCGAAAACATTCAAGCAAGCCGCGCTTTGCGGTATCCTGTGACTGAAGAAGAAATGAAAGATTTGCGTGTAAAAATTCATCTTCTCCGTCCGGACAAGGAGTGGAAGAAAGACGAAAGCCGCATTCCGTCGATCGTTGGAAAAGCGATGCTTTACTTGGGGGAAAAAGCGGTCGATGAAGTTCCGCTTTTGTATAAAAAGAGTACAAGCAAGGGGGAACGTCCGATTTGGAACGCATTTCATTTTTTAGGTGTGGGAAACGATGGTTAATCTTATTTGGGTAGCGATGGCCGTTGTTGGCATCGCTTTTGCGATGATGAGCGGCACGATGAATAAAGTGAATGAAGCGATTTTTCAAAGCGCGAAAGAAGCGGTCACCATCAGCATCGGCATGATCAGCATTTTGGTGTTTTGGCTTGGATTGATGAAAATCGCCGAAGAAGCCGGTCTTCTCAAGAGGCTTGCCGCTTTGTTCAAACCGCTTGTCCGCCGCCTCTTTCCAGAAGTGCCGCCAAACCATCCCGCGCTTGGCTATATCGTTTCCAACATGGTTGCCAATATGTTTGGGCTTGGAAGCGCTGCAACCCCAATGGGGATTAAGGCGATGGAAGAATTAAAAAAGCTTAATAGCCATCAAGAGGAAGCAAGCCGTTCGATGATCACGTTTTTAGCGATCAATACATCAAGCATCACCCTTATTCCGGCGACGGTTATTTCGATTCGCATGACATACGGGTCGGCAGCGCCCGGAGAAATTATCGGCACGACGCTTGTCGCTTCGACGATTTCAACGATTGGCGCGGTCTGTATTGATCGTTATTATTATTGGAAGAGAACGCGGAAAGGCGGGAAGCGGTAATGGCGTTCATTCAGCTCCTTTCTACTTGGCTTATTCCAATCACCATCGCGTTTATTCTTTTATATGGAACCGTAAAAAAGGTGCCAACTTATGAAGCGTTTGTCGAAGGTGGGAAAGAAGGCATTCAAATCGCCTTTTCCGTTATTCCGTACTTAGTCGGCATGCTTGTTTCGATTTCGATTTTTCGCGCGTCAGGTGCGTTAGATTACATAATGAATGGAATCAAGCCGATTGCTGATGCGATTGGCCTTCCGGCGGAGGTGGTGCCACTGGCGGTGGTGCGCACGATTTCCGGCACCGCCGCGCTTGGCATGACGACCGATTTGATCGCTACATATGGGCCGGATTCGTTCATTGGCAGGCTCGCGTCCACGATACAAGGCAGTACGGAAACGACATTGTATGTGTTAACCGTTTATTTCGGCGCGGTTGGCATCAAAAAGATGGGAGATGCGTTGAAAGTCGGGATTTTAGCGGATATTCTCAGCTTTATCGTTTCCTTTTTTATTGTGCTGCTTATCTTTGGAAGATAATCCGCCTATCGTTAGGCGGCTTTTTTTATTTTTATCGTTTTTTATCGGCATAGTTTTATATTTGTCGAAAAAAGGCGAGTATGATAAAAATAGTGAGAGAGTATGCTTGTATCTTTTGAAGTGAAAGAGTAAGATGATGAAAGAGGTGAAACAGTGATGGAACGTTTGCAAAAAGTGATTGCCCGTGCCGGAATTGCATCAAGGCGGAAAGCAGAACAACTTATATTACAAGGAAAAGTAAAGGTAAACGGGAAAGTCGTTACTGAACTTGGCGTGAAAGTCAGTCCGCGCGATAAAGTGGAAGTAGATGGAATACCGGTAGAAAAAGAGGAGCCGGTATATTATCTTTTTTATAAGCCGCGCGGGGTGATTTCGAGCGTAAAAGACGATAAAGGTCGGAAAGTCGTCACCGATTTTTTTAAAGATGTCGATAAACGCATTTACCCAATTGGCCGTCTCGATTATGATACGTCAGGAATTCTTTTGCTCACCAACGATGGGGATTTTGCCAATTTGTTAATGCATCCTCGTTATGAAATCGAAAAAGTATATATCGCAAAAGTGAAAAAAATTCCGACGTTCAAGCAATTAAAACAGCTCGAAAAAGGAATTATGCTCGAAGACGGCATGACCGCGCCGGCAAAAGTAAAGATGCTTTCGCACAATAAACAAAAACAAACAGCGATTATTGAAATTCGCATTCATGAAGGACGAAACCGCCAAGTGCGCCGCATGTTTGAGGCAATTGGCTGCAATGTGATGAAATTGAAGCGGGAGCGATACGCTTTTCTCGATTTGAAAGGGTTAAATCCCGGCGAATATCGCGAACTTACGCCGCATGAAGTAAAACAGTTGCGCGCGCTCGCGTTATCGGGTGGCGGAAAATAAAACGGTTACATTGTCACATAACGTTCATATAATGCCAATTTGTACGATAAAAAACACTGTTATAATGGAAAATGGGATACTACGATTTTAAGGGGTTTGAAAAATGAAAAAACAACAGCGGCTTGTTATGAGAACGGTGATTTTGTTACTGTTATTGGCGGCGGTTGGATACACGATTTATTCCAATTTTTTCACAGAAAAAGCAAGGGTAAAAGTTGGCTCAACGGCACCGGATTTTGTTTTGACCGATTTAAGCGGAAAACAACATCGTCTTTCCGACTATCGCGGCAAAGGAGTGTTTTTGAACTTCTGGGGCACGTGGTGCAAGCCGTGCGAAAAGGAAATGCCGTACATCAACCGGCAATATAGCACATATAAAAAGCAAGGTGTTGAAGTGTTGGCAGTGAACGTTG
Organism: Parageobacillus thermantarcticus; assembly: GCF_900111865.1. Lineage (GTDB taxonomy): Bacteria > Bacillota > Bacilli > Bacillales > Anoxybacillaceae > Parageobacillus > Parageobacillus thermantarcticus. The sequence continues at coordinate 35,505 of NZ_FOJS01000016.1, forward strand.
GCGAGACAAAGTTAAGTGTGCAAAAGTTTGTCGACCGTTTTGGCTTGACGTTTCCAGTCATGATCGACCGGGAAGATCAAGTGATGAACGCCTACGATGTCGATCGACTGCCGGCGACGTTTTTGATTGATAAAAACGGCAAAGTGAAAAAAATTATCACTGGAACGATGACAGAGGAAATGGTCAAGCAGTATATGGAAAGCATTAAACCGTAAGGAGTTTTGCGAAATGGAACATGTCAAATGCGAATGCGGTCATGTGAATCCGCATGGGACTGCTTTTTGCGAATCATGCGGAAAACCGCTTGAAGAAAACACGGAGAAAAAGCTTTTGGACATGCGTTATGAAGGAAGCGCGCGCCGTTCGCAAACGTATAATAAAACGATCGTGGATAAAATTTGGGCGTTTTTTTCTTCCGTCAAAGTAGGGGTAGCGCTGATCGTTATTACGCTCATTGCTTCGGCAATCGGAACGATTTTCCCACAGGAAATGTATATCCCGCCGAACGTTAGTCCTGCTGAATATTACGCTGATCAATACGGATGGGCGGGAAAACTGTATTATAAGCTCGGATTTAATAATTTGTACGGGTCATGGTGGTATATGCTCCTGATTGCGTCGATCGGCGTATCGCTTGTCATTTGCAGCTTAGACCGCGTGATCCCGCTCTATCGCGCTTTGAAAAAACAAGGCGTCACAAGACATCCGAATTTTTTGCGGCGGCAGCGGTTATTTAGCACTTCGAGAGTCGCTGATGTCGATGATGTGTTCAAACAAGTGAAAGAGAAATTGGCGCAGCGCCGCTACCATATTCGCGAAGAAAACGGCAATATTTTGGCGGAAAAAGGCCGTTTTTCCCGCTGGGGTCCGTATGTCAACCATATCGGATTAATTATTTTCTTAATTGGTGCAATGCTTCGCTTCGTTCCCGGAATGTATGTCGATGAAGTCCTGTGGATTCGCGAAGGGGAAACGAAAGAAATCCCTGGGACGCATGGAAAATATTTCTTAAAGAACGAAAAATTCATTTTTGAAACATATGAAAAAGGAAAGGAAAATGAAGTGTTTAATGCGGCGATTGATCGCGTCGGTAGCGGTACGGTTGCAAAAAATTACCAAACGAACGTCGTGCTTTATAAACGCGTCGGTCCGGTTGTCGCTGGCGCAGAACCGAAGCTGAAAAAAATAAAAGAGTATAAGATTCGCGTCAATGAACCGTTAAAATATGACCATTATGCGTTGTACCAAGTCGACTTTAAACAAAACGAGCCGTATAAAATGGCGTTTCAATTAATGGATAAAACGTCGAAAAAATCGTTTGGCACTGTCGTCATCGATTTGCATAACCCAAAACCTTCCTATAACCTTGGCAACGGTTATCGGGTCGAGTTATTAAGTTATTTTCCGGATTTTTATTTTGATGAGGATGGGAATCCGTCTACAAAATCAAAAGTTCCAAACAATCCGGCGTTCGTGTTTAAAATGCTTACCCCGGACAAGCCAAAAGGGGAAGTGAGCTTTGTCGCCATTCAACAGACGATTGAGCCGTTTGGCAATAATAAATATAAAATGGCATTTGCTGGATTGGAAACGAGAAATGTGTCAGGGCTTACAGTGCGCCGCGATTTTACGCTTTGGATTTTAGGCGTTGGCGGAGCGATATTTATGATTGGGGTCGTCCAAGGAATGTATTGGAACCATCGCCGCATCTGGCTGCAGCGCGTCAATGGCGAAGTATGGCTTGCTGCGCATACGAACAAAAACTGGTTCGGGCTAAAAAATGAAATTCGCCGTGTCATTGAAGGAACGGGATTAGCGATGCCGATCGATCAAGCGGAAGAAGAGAAAAAAGCAGCGCAAGGGGGGCAAGCGCATGGCGCAACTAAGTAGCACGTTGTTGTATATCGCGTTTATTCTTTATTTGATCGGGACGTTTTTTTTCGGCGGAGCGATTCGCGATAAAAAAGGAAAAGAGAAAAAAGAAAAAGATCGGTGGGCGCAGCTTGGCATTATGACAACGATCATCGGGTTTGTTTCGCAGCTTGGCTACTTTATTACAAGATGGATCGCAGCGGGGCACGCGCCGGTCAGCAATTTGTTTGAATTTACGACGTTTTTTGGGATGATGCTTGTCGCTGCTTTTATCGTGATTTATTTTATTTATAAAATAAGTATTCTTGGTTTGTTTACATTGCCGGTCGCATTGTTAGTGATCGCTTACGCCAGCATGTTTCCGCGTGAGATTACTCCGCTGATTCCGGCATTGCAAAGCGATTGGCTGCACATCCATGTAACTACCGCCGCGGCGGGAGAAGCGATTTTAGCTGTCAGCTTTGCCGCTGGTCTCATTTATTTAGTTCGTGTCGTCGATCAGTCTAAGCCGAGCAAACGCACATTCTGGCTGGAAGTCGTCATGTTCTGCTTAATTACAACGCTCGGCTTTGTGCTTGTATCGACGTCATTCAACCTTGCGGATTATGAAGCAAAATTTACATGGGTTGACAAAAACGAGCAAAAATCGGAAGTCGTTTATAACATGCCGGCATTAGTCGGCCCTCATGAAGGAAAGTTGGTGAAGGAAAGCGCCGACCGTTTTGAACCGTTCGTTTACATGCCGGCGATCATCAACGCGAAAAAATTAAATACCGTTATTTGGTCGTTCATCGGGGGCACGGTTTTATATGTGTTGCTCCGTCTTGTGTTGCGGAAGCGGGTCGCCGCCGCTTTGCAGCCGCTTGTCAAAAACGTCAACTTGGATTTAACGGATGAAATCAGCTATCGCGCTGTCGCGATCGGATTCCCGGTATTTACGCTTGGAGCGCTTATTTTCGCGATGATTTGGGCGCAAATTGCGTGGACACGTTTTTGGGGATGGGATCCAAAAGAAGTGTGGGCGCTGATTACATGGCTGTTTTACGCCGCGTTTTTGCATCTTCGCTTGTCGAAAGGATGGCACGGCGAAAAATCGGCATGGCTTGCGGTCATTGGTTTTGCGATCATCATGTTTAATTTAGTGGCGGTGAACTTAGTGATCGCCGGGCTGCATTCCTACGCCGGAACATGATGAATAGATGAATGGCTTTGCACAAAAGGATGCCCCATTGGCGGGGGCATCCTTATTTTACGATAAAGTAGATAAATGACATTCATTTTTGTACAATAGTGAACAAGGGAGGATGTTCTTATGGATAAACAAGTAAAGATTTTAGTCGTGGATGACGAAGAACGAATTCGGCGCTTGTTGAAAATGTATTTGGAGCGCGAAAATTATATCATTGATGAAGCCGATAACGGCGATGACGCCCTCAAAAAAGCGCTCGAAAACGACTATGATGTGATTTTGCTTGACCTCATGCTGCCGGGGAGGGACGGCATTGAGGTATGCAAAGAAATTCGCGAAAAGAAAGCAACGCCGATTATTATGCTGACGGCCAAAGGGGAAGAATCAAACCGCGTCCAAGGCTTTGAGGCGGGGACGGACGACTATATTGTCAAGCCGTTTAGCCCGCGCGAAGTCGTATTGCGCGTGAAGGCGCTGTTGCGGCGCGCGGCAAATACGATGTATGTCTTTGCTGATACGACCGCGAAAGACGTGCTCGTTTTTCCGCATTTAACGATTGATAACGACGCCCATCGCGTAACGGTTGACGGTCAGGAAGTGAATTTGACTCCGAAAGAATACGAACTGCTTTTATTTTTGGCAAAATCTCCAGATAAAGTATTTGATCGCGAACAGTTGCTAAAGGAAGTATGGCATTACGAATTTTTCGGCGATTTGCGCACAGTGGACACTCATATTAAGCGGTTGCGCGAAAAGTTAAACAAAGTCTCGCCGACGGCGGCAAAAATGATTGTAACCGTCTGGGGAGTTGGCTATAAATTTGAGGTAGTGAATGACTAATGTGGCTTTTTCGTAGCGTTGTTGGGAAATTATGGTTCACGATATTATTGCTCGTTTCCTGCGTGTTATTTGTCCTTACAGTCCTTTTGTTGAAATTTTTTGAAAATTATTATGTGCAAGAAGCGGAAAAAGAATTGACGCAGCTTGCGACAAAAGTATCGGAAGTCATGCGCGACTACGAAGATGAAAAGCTGGCTCGTTCGATCGCATGGACGCTTGTTGATCATACGTCCAAAGCGGTCATTATTTTCGATTCCTCACATTACTGGTATTCGCCAACAAACGATGAATTGCGCGATTTGCCGTTATCACTGATTGAACAAGATAAAGATTTGCGAAAAGTATTTACGGAAGGAAAAAGCGTAAAAAAGAAAACGTATTTGCCGAACGTGCAAACTGGCAAAAGCCAATATAGCGATGTGATTATTGTCGGCGTGCCGCTTGAGATGGCGGATGGAAAACGGGGCGGAGTATTTATTTACCAATCGTTGCGAGCCATTGAAGATACGACAAAGCAAACGAAAAAATTGATTTTTCTTGCCGCGTTTATCGCCATCGTGTTGACGACGTTTTTCGCTTTTTTCTTATCGACTCGGATTACCGCGCCTTTGCGAAAAATGCGGCAAGCGGCGTTTGAAGTGGCGCGCGGCAAATTTGATACAAAAGTGCCGATTTTAACGCACGATGAAATCGGCGAATTGGCGATGGCGTTCAACCAGATGGGCAGACGGCTGCAATTTAACATTAATGCGCTGAACCAGGAAAAAGAGCAGCTGGCAAGCATTTTAAGCAGCATGGCCGACGGCGTCATCACCTTTAACCGCGATGGCGAAATATTAATTACAAATCCGCCTGCGGAGCGGTTTTTGCAAGCATGGTATTTTGAACAAGGAAACGATGCGGAAACAATCGCGCCGCTGCCTCCGCAAGCAAAAGAGCTATTTATTCGCGTTGTCCGTGAAGAAAAGGAACAATCGATCGAATTGTCGCTGCAAGGACGGACATGGGTGATTTTAATGACGCCGCTTTATAGCAAAACGACCGTACGTGGAGCGGTGGCGGTGTTGCGCGATATGACGGAGGAACGCCGCTTGGATAAACTCCGCAAAGATTTTATCGCCAACGTTTCCCATGAACTGCGCACGCCGATCGCGATGCTTCAAGGGTACAGTGAAGCGATTATTGATGATATTGCCGCAACCGATGAAGAAAAGAAAGAGATGGCGAAAGTCATTTACGATGAATCGTTGCGCATGGGCCGCCTTGTCAACGACTTGTTAGATTTGGCGCGCATGGAAGCAGGTCACATTACGTTAAATTACGAAACCGTTCAGCTCGTCCCATATATCGGACGGATTATTCGCAAATTCCAAGGGTTAGCAAAAGAAAAGCAAATTGATTTGTCGGCGGAGTTTAAAGATGAGGATATCCAAATTGCGATTGACCCAGACCGGATTGAGCAAGTTTTGACGAATTTAATTGATAACGCGATTCGTCATACGGATAAAAACGGAATGGTCAAGATTATTGTCGAACGAAGCGGAGACGGCGTCACGATTCATGTGCAAGATTCCGGCTCCGGCATCCCAGAAGAAGATTTGCCGTTTGTGTTTGAACGCTTCTACAAAGCGGATAAGGCGCGTACGCGCGGCCGCTCGGGAACGGGATTGGGCCTTGCGATCGCGAAAAATATCGTGGAGGCGCATAAAGGGACGATTTCCGTCCATAGCAAACTTCATGAAGGAACGACATTTACGTTTTACTTGCCAAACGGCCCGCAAGAAACGTAAAACGCCCCTTGCCTAAACAGCAGGGGGGCTGTTTTTTAAACGCACAATGAAAAGAAAGAACGGCGGCATGTTTGGGGAGCATGCTGTATCATTGCGATTTCCATTGAAAAGGGGGAGATAGGATTGCTTTCGTCGTTTTTTAGGCATATTCACAAGCTGTTTGAGACGGTGGAGAAAAAGGAAAGCGAAGCGATGTTTACTGCTGCTAAAAAAGTGGTTGAGATAGGGAAGAGCCGCCAATTTGGTTAAGCGGAAACATTCCGGAAGGAAAAGAACATAACCAAAAACTGATTCAACAATATAAAGAACGGATCCCTTTTCTTGACGAAAAAATATATAGTGGTCTAGACAACTAGATAACAGGATGTTAATATAATAATAGAAAGAAGGTGTAATCTTGTGAAACGATGGCTGTTGAAAAATGCTACGATTTATGCGGAAACAGGAAAAATCGGGCAAGGATATGTGTTAACAGAAGGAGATAAAGTGATTGAAGTAGGACCAATGTCATCATGTCCGAATTTCATTGAAGCGGAGGTGGTGGAACTTCACCCAAGTTTCACGGTAATACCGGGGTTTATTGATATCCATATTCATGGTGCAGCAGGGGCGGATGTAATGGATGCAACAAACGAAGCGTTGCGCACGATGGCGGAAGCGCTGCCAAAGGAAGGCACAACCAGTTTTTTAGCGACGACGATGACCGCACCGATTGATCATATTGAACGCGCCGTTGAAAATGTTGCGCAATATATACATCGCAACAATCTTCCTGGGAAAGCGGAGGTGCTTGGCATCCATTTGGAAGGACCGTTTATTTCCCCAAAACGCGCGGGGGCGCAGCATCCAAACAATATTATCGAACCGAATATCGAGTTGTTTCAAAAGTGGCAGAACATTGCGAATGGGCATATACGGCTTGTTACGCTGGCGCCGGAAGAAAATAATGGATTAGCGCTCACAGCATACTTAAAAAAAACTGGGGTGATCGCTTCCATCGGCCATTCCGATGCGGTTTACGAACAAGTAAAAGCAGCGATTGACGCAGGGGTAAAGCATGCCACTCACCTATTTAACGGCATGCGCGGCGTTCATCATCGCGAGCCGGGAGTTGCCGGAGCGGTTCTTATGCATGATGAAGTTGTATGTGAACTAATTGCCGATGGAATTCATGTCGCGCCGGAAATGGTTCGCTTTGCGTATAAAATGAAAGGCTGCGAAGGCCTCATATTAATTACGGACGCGATGCGCGCAAAATGTCTCGACGCTGGCATATATGAACTTGGTGGCCAAGAAGTCATCGTTCAAGGAGAAAAAGCGACATTGCGGAACGGCACGCTAGCCGGAAGCATTTTAAAATTAGGCGACGCGGCGAAAAACGCCATGTCTTTTACCGGCTGTACACTGGAAGACGTTATACGCATGGCCAGCTGGAATCCGGCAAAGCAATTAGGCGTTTTAGATAGAAAAGGAAGCATCCGCGCCGGCAAAGATGCTGATCTTGTCGTATTAGACGAACATCATCAAGTTGTGATGACGATATGCCGCGGCAAACTTGCATATGCAAAATAGAAAAGGTGGGACGGACGGCAATGAAACTAATCGAAGCGGCAAACTACGAAGAAATGAGCGAAAAAGCGGCTGACATCATTATTTCTCAGGTAAAAGAAAAACCTAATTCCGTTCTTGGCCTTGCCACAGGATCGACAATGCTAGGCGTATACAAGCAATTAGTTGAAGATCATCGGCAAAACGGAACATCGTATCGAAACGTTCGCACAGTCAATTTGGATGAATATATTGGCTTGTCGCCCGATCACCCGAACAGCTATCGCTACTATATGAATCAACATTTGTTTGCCCATATCGACATCCCGCTTTCACAAACATATATTCCAAACGGAACAAGTGACGATGTGGAAGCGGAATGCCAGCGCTATGAACGGCTTATTGAGAGTTTGGGAGGAATTGACTTGCAAATTTTGGGGATTGGAAGAAACGGGCATATCGGCTTTAACGAGCCAGGGACGCCTTTTTCAGTTCCGACGCACGTCGTTGAGCTAACTCCGTCAACACGGCAAGCGAATGCCCGCTTTTTCCCATCTTTCGAAGATGTGCCGCACCAAGCGATCACAATGGGGATCGCGACGATTATGAAAAGCCGGCATATATTGCTGTTAGCGTCGGGAACGGAGAAAGCGGCAACGATGGCGAAGCTGTTCGAAGGAACCGTGACAACAGATGTACCGGCATCGGTGCTTCATACCCATCCAAATGTCACGGTGATTGCCGACCAAGAGGCGTTGTCGCTTGTGCCAGATGAAAAACGAAAGGTGTATGGAAAATGATTAACAAACATTCACCGCTTCCTATCTATTACCAATTAGAGCAAGGGATTAAAGAAATGATCGAAAAAGGACAGCTCAAGCCGGGGGAAATGATTCCGTCCGAGCGGGAGCTAGCGGAGACATACGACATCAGCCGAATGACGGTTCGGCAAGCGATCAATAATTTGGTGAATGATGGATATTTAGTAAGAAAACGAGGAAAGGGAACGTTTGTTGCCGCGACAAAAATCGAACAGCCGTTAAAAGGACTAACAAGTTTTTCAGAAGATATGCGCGCGCGCGGCATGGAACCTGGGACGAAGGTGCTCGACTTCAACATTGTCCCCGCCAGCGCGGCGTTGGCTCAGCTGTTGGACGTGCGCGAAGGTGCGGATCTTTATGAAATTCGCCGCGTTCGCCTTGCCGACGGATTGCCGATGGCGCTGGAAACATCCTATATTCCATGCTCGATTGTCCCAGATTTAACGCGTGAAATTGTAAGCGGTTCCGTCTATGAGTTTATTGAAAAAGACGTTGGTTTATCGATTCGTTCCGCCGTGCAGGTGCTGGAGGCATCGGTTGCCCGGAAAATGGAGGCGGAGCTGCTGCAGGTAAAAGAAGGAGCGCCTGTATTGCTCTTGCAGCGCAGAAGCTATTTGGACGACGGCAGGCCGTTAGAAGTCGTCAAATCGGTTTACCGCGGCGATCGCTATAAATTTACGATTGAGATGGAACGATCAAAATAGGATAGTGACAGAACAATCAACTCAAGGTTTAGATTTTTTATTCCATGATGAAACTTGCTGCCTTTTTGTTGCGTATGCTTTTGTAGAGGAAATAGAAAGGGGAAATTCATATGTTTTCCGTATCTTCAACTTGTTCTGTTTGTGGAAAGCCGATTGAAAAAAATGAACCTATTTATGTGCGCATGAGATACCCTTCGTACAGAGGAATGGTAGAAATCACTGCTTTCCTCAAGCAGGAAGGTACCATTATTTGCGAGGGATGTTTCTCGCAAAAGAATGATCATAAAAAATGAAAGGAGCTATACTACGAATCATTTTTTGGCGGATTTTAAAGCGGTAAATGAACTCGTGTTTCAATGGCTCGCCGACGCAAAAACAATATACAGTAAGAGACTTTGGTTTTGTGTTTGAGCGCTATATTAAACAATTAAGTTGATCGCCGCCTAGCATCAGGCGGCTTTTTGTCTGTTTGTAAGCGACGTCTTATTTTTTTATTGCAAAACCTTTTCTCTTCCATTAACATTATAACTGTCCATTGTTCGACAATTTTATACAGCAGCGGCAAGGTGCCAATGGAGCGGTTCGCTCTTCATGGCTTAATAGGGAATCTGGTGAAAATCCAGAACTGTCCCCGCAACTGTAAATGCGGACGAAATGAGATCACCACTGTACGGTGGAATGGCAAGCGCCGTTTGCCGTATGGGAAGGCTCAAAGTAGGATGAAGCATGAGTCAGTAGACCTGCCTTGTTCGCTTACGGTTTCCTAATCTTCGGGGGGTGAGATGAGGAAACGGCAACGGTGGCTGTCTTCGTGTGTGCATGATTGCCGTTTCTCGCTCATTCCGCGTTAGGAATGAGTTTTTTATTTTTTACATAAAGAAGGGGGAACAAAAGATGAGAAGATGGAAAACGTATGTGATGCTGCTTGTTTTTGCGCTGTCATTCGGCCTCTTGTTTGGCTGTGGCGGGGAAAACGCAAGCAAAGAGCCTGCGAAAAAAGAGGAGCCGAAAGCGGAGCAAGCGGCGTTTCCGGTAACGGTGAAAGATGGATCAGGGGAAGAAGTGACAATTAAGTCGGAACCGCAAAAAATCGTTTCTTTAATCCCAAGCAATACGGAAATCGCCTATGCGTTAGGATTAGGCGATAAAATCGTTGGCGTCAGCGATTTTGACAACTATCCGGAAGATGTGAAAAAGAAGGAAAAAATCGGCGGAATGGAGTTTAATGTGGAAAAAATCATTTCGCTGAAGCCAGATTTAGTGCTTGCCCATGCGTCAAGCGCGCATAATTCCAAAGATGGGCTTCAGCAATTAAAAGACGCGGGCATTACCGTGCTAGTTGTCAATGATGCAAAATCGTTTGCCGATGTATACGATTCGATCGAATTGATTGGCAAAGCGACGGGAACTGCCGACAAAGCGGAAGACATCATCAACAATATGAAAACAAAATTGGAAAAGATAAAAGAAAAAGCAAAACAAATAAAAGCGGAAGATCAACTGAAAGTATGGGTGGAAGTATCGCCGCCGCCGCAAATTTATACTGCCGGAAAAGGGACGTTTATGGATGAGATGCTTCAAGCGATTTCCGCGAAAAATGTCGCCGGCAATTTAGAAGGATGGCTGATGGTTACGGAAGAAAAAGCGGTCGCGTACAAGCCGGACGTCATTATTACGACATACGGCGGAGCGAAGCAAGTATTGAACCGTCCTGCTTGGAAAGATGTCCCGGCGGTGAAAAACAAACGGGTGTATGATGTGAATACAGATTTAGTAAGCCGGCCGGGCCCACGCTTGATCGAAGGAGTAGAGGAACTTGCAAAAGCAATTTATCCGAATATTTTCCAATGAGATATGGATGTACGCAGTCGCAATAACGGTCGTTATTATTTCGCTCTTGCTTGGGATATCGATAGGCTCTCTATCGATTCCCTTTTCTGCTATTATAAAGATCTTTTTATCAAAATCGTTTGGGGTAACATTGCCGGATGATATTCCTAGCGACTTTGTGCAAATTGTGATGGCGATCCGCCTTCCCCGCGTGGTTTTGGCGTTTTTTGTAGGCGCTTCGCTTGCGGTCGCGGGAGCGGCGTTTCAAGGATTATTGAAAAACGCGCTTGCCGACCCGTATACGCTCGGCGTGTCGTCAGGTGCTTCCGTCGGCGCGGTTTTCGTCATTTTTTTCGGCATTCAATTGCCGCTGTTTGGCACATTTACGCTTCCCATTGTCAGCATTGTCTTTGGCCTCGCGACGCTTGTGCTTGTTCTTTTGTTTACGCGGGCAGTGGAACGAAAAATGTCCGTAGAAACGATCATTTTAGTTGGCATTATGTTTGGGGCGTTTTTCAGCGCGCTTATTTCCTTGATGATCGCGCTGACCGGGGAGGAATTGCGGCAAATTATTGCATGGCTGATGGGAAGCGTGGCGATGCGCGGCTGGAAATATACGATGATGCTACTTCCGTTTTTTCTCGTCGGGGTAATGTTGTTGCTTTTCAATGCGCGCGAACTGAACGCCTTCGCTTTTGGAGAGGCGGCCGCTATGCATATCGGGGTCGATGTGGCGAAGCGAAAAGTGATGGTTTTAACCGGCGCTTCGCTGTTAACTGGCGCGGCGGTATCCGTTTCCGGAACGATCGGCTTTGTCGGGTTGGTCGTTCCCCATATGGTTCGCCTTGTTTGCGGTCCGAACTATCGCCTCCTTTTGCCGCTTTCCTTATTGTATGGCGGCGCGTTTCTCGTCCTTACTGATTTGTTAGCGCGCACGATTATTTCGCCGCGAGAATTGCCAATTGGCGTGATTACGTCATTGATTGGCGCTCCTTTATTTGCTTTGCTATTTTTTCGAAGAATGAGAAGAAAGACGTGATGCATGTGCTTGAAGTGAACAACGTATCTTACCGCTATCAGCGCAATCAAGTTTTGCATGATGTGACGTTTACCGTAACAGAAGGAGAAATATTTGGCATTTTAGGACCGAATGGAAGCGGGAAAACGACGTTATTGAAATTATTAAGCAAAGAGTTGCCGTTACAAAGCGGCAGTATTGTAGTCAACGGTCGACCGCTTCGCTCTTTTTCGCAAAAAGAATGGGCGCGCTTTGCCGCGGTGCTTCCGCAAATAACGGATGCGGCGTTCGGATATACGGTAAAAGAAACGGTGGAACTTGGACGATACGCCCATCAAAACGGCCTATTTCCAACATGGACGGAAGAAGATGAACAAGCGGTGAAAACGGCCATCGAAGAAGTAGGGTTGACGGAAAAGGTAGAAGAAGGAATTGACCGTTTGAGCGGGGGAGAGCGCCAGCGCGTTTATTTAGCGAGGGCGCTTGCGCAGCAGCCCCGGCTTTTGCTGCTAGACGAGCCGACGAATCATATGGACATTACCCAGCAAATAAAGCTGTTGGACCAGCTTGTCCGCTGGGCGAAAGAAAAAGCGCTAACCATCGTTGCCATTTTTCATGATATTAATATCGCCAGTTTATATTGTGACAGGCTTTTAATGCTCAAACGTGGAGAGGTAGTCGCGCTAGGGACACCGGAAGAACTGATGGAGCCTGAACGGTTAAATTCGGTATTCCAAGCGCAGGTAAGCAGGCAAGCACACCCGACCGTCTCTAAACCGCTTATGGCGTTTTTGCGGAAATGGGAGTTCCCCATTTTACAGCACGGCGGACTGCGTGAACGATTCACGTGGACAACGATGAAGGATTGCATCGCCATCACTGCATCCGCCCCGCTCAAAGTGTTATCATCGGCGCTTATCGGATCAGGATTTCAATGGGCGACCCATTTTGTCAACCGCCAAGTTCCAAAAGATTATGATTGCGAAGATGCGGAAACGGAGATGAAACATTATTTACGGCGTCACGGCTTTCCCGTCCAACAAACGATTGGAATGATGACCGCTGTTTCGATCGAGGATGCCGTCTGCATGTATGAAAATGGCGATGCGTTTTCTGTGTGGGCCGTCGTGACCGCCGGAGTAGGAAACGCTGTTGATGCCGCACAGGCATGGAAACGAGCGCATTTCGATCAAAAAATCGGCACGATCAACATCATGGTGTTCATTGACGGAATTTTAACGGAGGCGGCTTACGTGCAAGCAATAATGACGGCGACGGAAGCGAAAACAAAAGCGCTATATGATGAAAAAATTATCGATTCGGAGACAAACACATATGCAACAGGAACATCGACGGATTGTATTGCAGTTGCTGCAACGCAAACGGGAGTAACCTTTCCATATGCTGGAACGATCACGCCGCTTGGGAAAGCGATAGGGCGCACCGTTTATGAAGCGACCAAAAAAGCGTTGCGCCGCTATCAACAACGGAGGGAATCATCGTGAGCCATCTTTTCGCGATTGCGTTGGCGCTGCTTCTTGATTTGCTGCTTGGTGACCCTCGGTGGCTTCCGCATCCCGTGCGCGCGATCGGGTCATTGATCGCTTTTTTCGATCAACGGCTGAATCGAGGGCGGCATCGGCGTGCAAAAGGAATTGCTGCTGCCGTGGCCGTAACGGGAATTGTTTACGCTTTGTCGTTTTTTGTTGTGTATATTAGTTATTCGCTTTCCTCGCTGTTTGGCGTTATCGTCGAAGCGGTTCTTATTTTTACGGCGATCGCCACGAAAAGTTTGCAGGAAGCGGCTTGGAATGTGCTCATTCCTTTAGAACAAGGAGACATGGAAAAGGCGCGTCGCGAATTAAGCATGATTGTCGGCAGGGATACAGAAAATTTGGACGAAGCGGAAATGGTGCGCGCCTGTGTCGAAACGGTGGCGGAAAATACGAGTGACGGCATTACCGCGCCGTTGTTTTACGCTTTCATCGGCGGAGCGCCATTGGCGCTTTTTTACCGGGCAGTGAACACGTGTGATTCGATGCTCGGCTATAAAAATGACACGTATCGCGAATTTGGCTGGGCGTCCGCGCGTTTGGACGATGTGGTGAATTATGTGCCGGCTCGTCTTACGGCGATCGTGATGATATTTGTCCATGGCGGAAAGCGAATGCGTCATTGCTTTCGGGTGCTTTTTCGCGATGCCCGCAAGCATCCAAGCCCGAACAGCGGATGGCCGGAGGCGGCGATGGCGGCGCTTCTTGGCGTGCAGCTTGGCGGAACGAATACGTATAAAGGAATCGTTTCACACCGGCCGACGATCGGCGATCGGCTCGTTCCGCTGAAAAAAGATCATATTCGCCAAGCGGTGCGGATTATGCTCGTGACCGTTTTATCGTTTGCGATATTGCTTTTGATAGGGGGGATGATAGTTGAATTTGCCAGCACATGGGGCAAATCCACGGCAATTGTATAAGCAGCTTGGGATCCCGGTTCCGGAAACGTACGTCGATTTTAGCGTCAACACAAATCCATATGTACTGCCGCTGTCGCTTTGGCCAGAACAAGCCGATTTTTGCCGCTGGGCGATGGAATATCCGGACCCGAACGCTGTGCAATTGGTCGATTTCTTGGCGCGCGCCGAAGGGATTGCCCCTGAGCGAATTTTAATCGCCAATGGCGCTTCGGAATGCATTTATTTGCTAGGACAGTTATTTTCGCAAAAGCGGATTGGCATCGCGGAACCGGCGTTTTCTGAATATCGCCGCGCTTGTGAAGCGCACGGTTGCAAGATCGTTTCGCTTGTCTCGAATGAGGAAGGCAACTGGAAATATAAGCGAAGTGAGTTAACTATGCTACTAGAGAAGGTCGACGTTTTCTTTTTATGCCATCCAAATAATCCGACAGGAACGGTCATGGCCGAAGAGGAATTGTATGAATTGCTGATGGCAGCGGAAAAGGCGAAAACGTTTGTCGTCATCGATGAAGCGTTTTACCATTTTTGGGAGGATGGATTTACCGCATTGCAGTGGCTTGATCGCTTTTCCCATCTGATCGTTTTGCGGTCATTAACGAAAATTCACCATTTGGCGGGGGCACGCATCGGCTATATGGTTGCCAATGAGGAGATCATTGCGCAAGTAAAAGCGCTGCAGCCGCCATGGAGCGTAAGCAAGGTTGCCCAGCAGCTAGCGTTGCATTTTTTGCCGCTAAACGAGTTTGTCGCGCGGACAAAACGGATGATTGCCGCTGAACGAGAGCGGATAACGTCGATTTTGCGGGAATATGGATATTACGTTTCACCATCCGTCGTCAATTTTTATTTATTGCGGCTGCCAAACCGTTCCACCGAAGCGCTGTTTTATCATTTATTGCGGGAAGGGATTGTGCCGCGCCATACAATGAATTTTCGCGGTCTTGACGGCAAGTATTTGCGCTTGGCGGTGAAAACGAAGGAAGAAAACGACCGATTGTTGCACGCGCTAAGGCGGTGGGCGCGATGATCGTGTTTATTAGCGGCGGCGTCCGGAGCGGGAAAAGCCGAATTGCCGAAACTTATGTGCAAAAATTGGCGGCGCCCGGAAGCCAAGTTCATTATATCGCAACGGCACGGGCGTCTGATGACGAAATGAAACAGCGGATTGCTCATCACCAAAAGCGGCGGCAAAAACAAACAGTGAAATGGGCGACATGGGAGCAGCCGGTGCGGCTCGACAAACTTATTCCTGTTTTTACAAAAAATGACGTCGTCTTGCTTGATTGTGTAACGAACTGGCTTGCCAATGAATTGTTTGCCGATGAAAGCTGGCAAAAGGAAACGGTTTGTTTTCGAAAGGCAAGGCAAATGTGGGCGACGTTGCAGCAATTAGAGAACGCGAGCAGAGCGCTGATTATTGTTTCCAATGAATTGTTTTCCGGAGGGGTGCCGGACGATTTAGGGACATATCATTTTATGAAAACGCTCGGTTGGCTTCATCAACAAATTGTCACCAACGCACAAGTTGCCATTTTAGTACAAAATGGCATCGCTGTTGTAAAAAAAGGAGAATCATGTTTATGAAAGCGGTTTGGAGCGGATTTTTATTATCTGTTCAATTTTTGACGGTGATTCCGATTCGAAAGCAAATTGATTGGAACGATGCGACAGCACGCTGGTCTGTCCGCACGTTTCCGCTTGTCGGCGCATTGATTGGCAGTGTCGAAGCGCTTACATATTTCGTTTTTTCTTCCTTTTCTTCGGTTTCACCGTTGTTTCTTGCGCTTTTTCTCCTGTGGCTATCTATTTGGCTTGCGGGCGGATTGCACGCCGATGGCTGGATGGACGTAAGCGACGCGTTTTTTTCGTATCGGGATATAAAGCGTCGGCAAGAAATTATGAGCGATTCGCGCGTCGGGGCGTTTGCCGTATTATCCATTTTATGTTTGCTTTCATTTCGCTTTTTATTCATGTTTGAAACAATATGCTCCCACCTTGACGTGTTTCTCATTGCCGCCATCCCGCTGCTTTCGCGAATCGCGATGACATGGCTGCTTATTTATGGCAAACCCGCGAAGCAAACCGGCATGGCCGCAGCCTTTCGCGAACATATCGATCGCCGTGACGCGTATGTGGCGATGGCGATCGGCGGCTCCCTGCTTGCGTGTGTATGCATCGCGGCCGTTTCTGTTTTCGAAACGGTTGTTTTGCTTGTTGGTGGAACGATGTTTGCCGCTTTGGTCGCGCGTTTGTTTTTCGAAAAGCAATTTGGCGGCATTACTGGCGATACGCTTGGAGCGTTTGTCGAGGGGGTGGAAACGTGGCTATGGTTGATGATTTGGCTATTACGTTAATTCGTCACGGGATGACGCCGGAAAATAAAGAAAAGCGATATATCGGACACATGGACGTACCGCTTGCCGAAGAGGAAAAAACGCGGCTTCTCCAAGCAGACTTGTCGCTTTTTAAGCCTGTCGATTTGCTTGTGTCGAGCGATTTGCTCCGCTGTAAGGAGACGCGCGAGCTTTTATTTCAAAACTATGACGGTGATAAATATGAAATAGCGCAATGGCGGGAAATCCATTTTGGCGATTGGGAAGGAAAAACGTTTTTCGAGTTGAAAGAAATAAAAGAGTACCGACAATGGTTGAGTTCGCCGCTAGTGATGGCGCCGCCAAACGGAGAAAGCTACAAAGCTTTTTGCCAGCGGGTGGAAGAAGCGCTTGAACAAACGATACTGCTTGCCGAGCAAGCAAATGCCAAGCATGTCGCTGTCATCACGCATGGTGGCCCGATTCGTTACGTCTTAGAACGCTACGCTCCGCAAGAGCGGCCGTTTTGGGAATGGATCGTGCCGTTTGGCGGCGGATTTACTTTGCAATCGACGTTCGAGAGATGGAAGGAGAAAAAACGATGCATTTCATTGTCGGAGGCGCTTTTCAAGGAAAACGAAAGTGGGTGCGCGCTTACTACCGAATAGGAGAACGGAAAGATGTCGTTTGGTATAACGGATATGAGCGCGAATATGGCGAGCCAGATGCGAATATACTCGAACGAATCGTCGTGTTGGAAGGATTGGAAGCGGCGATTCGCCGCATTCCAGATGTAACGTATTGGAAACAGATGTTTCAACGGCGGCGTGAGTGGGAACAGCAAGGTGCCGGACGAACGGTTGTGTGGATTGGCACCGACATTACGCAAGGGGTTGTTCCAGTAGAAAAAGAGGAACGATTATGGCGTGACGTAACCGGCTGGTGCTATCAGCAACTGGCGCAGCTTTGCGACCGCGTTGACCGCATTTGGTGCGGATTGGCAGAACGAATGAAATAAGGGGGAGAAAACGATATGAGGCTATATACGAGAACAGGCGATAAAGGGAAAACGAACTTGATCGGCGGACGTGTCGACAAGGACCATCTGCGCGTGGAAGCGTATGGCACGCTAGATGAAGTAAATTCGTTTGTCGGGCAGGCGCTGGCGCTGTTAGATAAGGAAAAATTTCCAGATATTTGTGCGGAATTGCAGAAAATTCAACATGAATTATTTGACTGCGGCGGCGATTTGGCAATTGCAAATGGAAAGCTTCCGTACAAAGTAACAGAGGAGATGGTGACGTTTTTAGAAACGCGCATCGATGAATATGTCAAAGAAGCGCCGCCGCTGGAAAAATTTATTTTGCCCGGCGGCTCCCCGGCTGCGGCGGCGCTTCATGTCGCCCGTACGGTAACAAGAAGGGCGGAACGGTGCATCGTTTCGTTAAGCAAAGCGGAGCCGATAAATGAAATCGTGTTGCAATACGTGAATCGTTTGTCTGATTACTTTTTTGCGGTCGCCCGCGTCATCAACGCGCGTTTCGGAGTAAAAGACGTCGAATATGAACGGAGCGCGATCGTGTTTCGCGACAAGGAAGAGAAAAAATAAATCGAATTGGAGAAGATGCGATATGCGTGATGTACTGTTTTTGCCTCTTTATGATAATATCGAATTAGTAGTGGCAGCGGATGGCTCGGCGGCAATTGGGGAGAAAGAGATGGATGCCGTACGCGCTCCGTATAATGTCGTTGCGTACTTTGCCGCGCGCGTTGCGTTGATGGAAGTATTGAGTGTTGGAGCAAAGCCGCACGCAGTGGTGCTGCAAAATTTCGTGAATGACGAAGCATGGGAGACGCTTTGCAGCGGCATTCGCCAGACGTGTGATGAATTGCGTATGGATGTTCCGATTGTCGGAAGCAGTGAGTCCAACTTTCCGACGCTGCAGTCCGCTGTTGGCATAACGGTTGTTGGTACGATACAAGCGGAGCGAAAACGGATCGGAATTACGCCGCCGGATGCGAATTTTGCCGTGATCGGGGAGCCGCTTGTCGGCGATGAAGTATTAAAGCGCAAAGAGCGGATGCTTTCTCTCTCTTTATTTCGGAAACTGTTAAACCAAACTGGCATTTATGAACTTGTGCCGATTGGTTCGAAAGGAATTGCTTACGAACTGCAGCAGTTGCTTCATGCTAACGGCTTTTCTGCTTCATCGTGCTCCTGCGCGCTGCCGCTTTCCGCTTCATCAGGCCCGGCCACTTCTCTATTGATCAGCTACCATTCTCATATCGAAGAAGAAATCAAAAAGGTTGCAAAAGATTTATTTTTTCCGCTCGAATTGCGCTTATAGATGAATATCGAGAAACAAAAAGGAAAAATATTCCGTAAATATTCTTCCTTTTTCTGCGAAGAAACTTTATGATAGTTGTGACGAAATGATTTGCCAAATCGACAGATGTAGGTAGAATGGGGAGGAGAAAGGATGGACTCCGTCTTTGAGGAGTTGTACGAAAAGTATCATGATGACATTTTTAATTTTTTATTTTATATGGTGCGAAATCGGGAACAGGCGGAAGATCTCGTTCAGGAAGTATACATAAAAGTATTGCGTTCGTATAAGCGTTTTAAAGGGAAAAGCAGCGAAAAGACATGGCTGTTATCCATCGCGCGCCACGTGGCCATCGATTTTTTTCGCAAACAAAAAAGTTGGCGGCGGAGAGTATCGGAAAAATTTGATTGGAACGATGACCAACTTTGCGACATACAGCCGCTCCCCGAGGAAATTGCGATTCAAAAAGAAGAAATTCAACTGATGTACCGCTGTTTAGAACGTTGCACCGTTGATCAGCAGCTTGTGATTATACTGCGCTTTATCCAGTCTTTATCGATTACGGAAACGGCAGAAACGTTAGGATGGACGGAAAGCAAAGTAAAAACGACGCAACACCGGGCATTAAAAGTGTTAAAAAGGTACATGGAGGAAGAAGCGGCGAAAGGAGGAAAACAACGTGAAAAAATTTCCGTGGAATGACGAATGCCTCCAGCATACGTTGCAACAAATGCCGATGATCAAAGATTATCGTTCGAAAGAAGAAGTGTATCGACGATTGGTGAAAGCAAGAAAAACAGCACGGTTGAAAGCGTGGTTTCTTCCATCGCTCGCCTCGGTCGTTGCCGCCATGATCGTTGTTGCTCTTAGTGTGTCAAGCCTTCCGATGAAAAAAGAGAGAGAAGAAAATGCAGAAAAATCGAATAAGCATATGATCACGTTACAGGCGGAACAACGTTCGAACGGGAGTCAACCGCTTTTGTCAGCGAATGAATACGATGACATTCCATCGCGGATTGTAACAAAAGCGGCATTGAATGGTCAAGATATCGCGGTAGTAGGGGTGCCTGATGAGCAATCTCAAGTTGTCATTCCGCTTAGCGTCCCGGTGAAAAAACATGAGTCGGTAAAACGGCAGTTGGAAACGGCGAAAACGCAAATTGACGAACAAACATGGGGAGTCTCAAAACGTTTGCTCAATGGGGTAACGATAGAACCTTCTCGGGAAAGCAAGCAAGTCTGGATTGTTCGCGTTTCCAAACAAAATCCGGTTTTTTCCGAAGGATTCACGAGCGAGACGATGTTTCTATCAAGCATTGAAGAAACGGTGCGCTGGATGGGCGGAAAGAAAATTCGTTTTTTCACTGAAAATAAGGAAGGAATGGAACTGAGTCACAGCGGTTATGTTCAGTCGATGAAAATTTTCAATAAGAAACGGGCGTATTATTTATATCAGCGAGGCCAGTCGCACCCGATATTTCTTGTTCCGTCGCCACAGCATTTTCCAACGTTTTTCGCGGCGTTAAAACAAATGAAAAAAGATGTAGGTGCATCAATGCGCTCCGCGATTCCGCAACGGGTCCACATTGAGAGAGTGGACGTGCGTCAAGATAACGTCGTTATTCGATTTGCCTTGGATTCGCAGCTTGACGCCTCTCCATCGACATACTGGATGGTCGAAGCGATTTTACTTACCGCTAAAGAGTTTGGTTTTCGCTCGGTGACGTTTATGGGCGGAAATGTAAAACGGATCGGTCCATATATATTTGGCAAGAAAATTGCTGTGCCCGTCGGCCCGAATCCGATTATGGTAACTTCGCCTGCAAGATAAGCGAGGCGGTGTTTTTCGGCAAAATAAAAATTATAGTTCTATTTGTTTCTTTTTTGACATAATACATATATGGTGGAAAAAATGACAAGGAGGATGAATGATGATGGGCGATGTGGTGAGACGTTTGCTAGTAGTGGCGGGGATGGCTGTTTGCATCCGGCTGTTATTTATGATCGGAATGACTGGATGACGTTGCGAAAATTCGTGAAAATGGTTGTCCTCTCCCATTTTCGTGCGATATAATGATAGAAAATAGTGGGAGGCGATCATCCAATGCTAACAGACTACCATAATCATTTGGAGCGTGGCACGTTGACGCTCGACTATTTGCGCAAATTTACCGATGAAGCGGCGCGCAAAGGAATTCAACATTTCGGCATATCTGAACATGCCTATCATTTTTACCAAACGAAAAATATTTTGTCGAATCCATGGGTGGACGAACGTCGCTATTATGATATGGCTGATTATGTTCGGCTTTTCCATGAAGCGTGGGATGCCGGCATTGATGTGAAAATGTCCATCGAAATGGACTATACGCCGGGAAAACATGAAGAGATGGCGAAATTTATTCAGTCATACGATTTTGATTATGTGATTGGCTCGATTCACTGGATTGATGATTTCGGCATTGATTTGGCGGAATATCGGAAAGAATGGGAACGTCGGGATTTATACGATACATATCGCAAATATTTTGACCAAGTTGTCACTTTAGCCGAATCGAACTTATTTGATATTATCGGTCATATTGATCTAGTCAAAATTTTTAAATATGTTCCGGAAGATGAAGAATTTTTGTTAGAGCAATATGACCGCGCCACAACAGCGCTTGCGAATTCAAAAACGTGCGTGGAAATTAGTACTGCCGGCTTGCGCAAGCCGGTTGGCGAGCTTTACCCTGATAAACGTTTATTGCAAATGTGTTATGATAAAGGGATTCCGATCGTCCTTTCATCCGACGCGCACGTTCCTGAACACGTAGGGGCGGATTATGATAAAGCGATTGCGCTAGCGAAAAGCGTCGGTTATACGGAGATCATGACATTTCAAAAAGGAGAAAGAAAAGCGGTTCCGCTTGGATGAAAAATGCGCTACATAATACAAAAAAGGAATGGGAATTTCCCATTCCTTTTTTTAATGAAAACTTATTACACTTCTACTCTTTTCGCTGTTTCAATGTCTTCAATTTCCGTTAATTTTTGCAGTAAAGCATCATCAATCGGTTTATCTAACGAAAGCATCATAATTGCTTTTCCGCCAGCTTGTTGGCGTCCAACTTGCATTGTGGCGATGTTCACTTGGTGCTCGCCGAGAATGTTTCCGACTTTTCCGATCATTCCTGGACGGTCTTGATGTTGGATGTAAAGAAGATGCCCTTCAGGCGCAAAATCGATCGTAAATCCGTCAAAATGAACGATGCGGTCGCCATAGTTTGGAATATGTGTGCCTTTAATCGTAAACGTTTTGTTTTCTCCTTGCACGGTAAGGGAAATGCAGTTGGCATAACCGTGCGTTTCATCGGAAAATTTTTCCCCGTACGTAATGCCTCGTTCTTTTGCGATCATCGCCGCGTTCACTTCGTTGACCGTCGAAGCGACTCGAGGCCGTAAAAATCCGGCGAGCAAGCTGCGCGTGATATACGTCGTTTCTAAATCGGCAACCGTTCCCGCATACGTGACGGATAGTTCTTGGACAGGAATATTCATATATTGTGATGCGATCATTCCCATTTTTTTCGCTAAATTGTAGAACGCTTGAATTTTTTCGTACACGTCTTTTGACAGTGTCGGTAGATTAATAGACGATGTCACTGGCTTTCCTTCTAAAAATTGCAATACTTCTTCGGCGACTTGTGTGGCGACGTTCAGCTGCGCCTCAACTGTCGAAGCGCCGAGATGCGGCGTGACGATGACATTGTCAAACGCAAACAGCGGGTGGTCGCCCGGCGGTTCTTGTTCAAATACGTCGAGAGCTACCCCTGCAACATGGCCGCTTTGGAGAAATGGAATCAATGCTTTTTCATCGATAATGCCGCCGCGGGCACAGTTGATAAGGTACACTCCTTTTTTCGTTTTCGCCAAATTCTTTTCGCCAAGAAGCCCTTTTGTTTCTTTCGTTAACGGAGTATGCACAGTGATAATGTCCGAGCAAGCAAGCACTTCGTCGAGCGTATGAATCGATACGCCGAGTTTTTCTGCGCGTTCTTTTGTCAAAAATGGGTCATATACGTGAACGATCATGCCGAACGCGCGCGCGCGTTTGGCCACTTCGGACCCGATGCGGCCAAATCCGATAATTCCTAAATGTTTTCCTTGCAATTCGGTTCCAACGAAAGCGGAGCGATTCCACTCGCGGGATTTCACAGAAACATGCGCTTGCGGAATATGGCGCACAAGTGCAGCCATCATCGCGAATGTATGTTCAGCGGCGGAAACCGTATTTCCGTTTGGCGCGTTAATGACGACGATTCCGCGTTTTGTTGCCGCTTCGACGTCGATATTGTCAACTCCCACACCAGCGCGTCCGATAATTTTTAAATTTGGCATTTTGGAAAGGAGTTCTTCTGTCACTTTCGTAGCGCTGCGAACAAGTAACGCGTCGAATTCATGAAGTCGATCTTCCGCTTCTGTTACCTTTTTCTGTACGATTTCAATTTGTTCGGATTTTCGTAGTGGGGCTAATCCTTCTTCGCTAATTGCGTCGGAAACTAAAATGCGAAACACGATGGTGAGCTCCTTTCTTATCAAGAATTTTAAATTTCTGATAATTTATCATAATAAAGCACGATCTGTCAATGAAATGATGAGAAGTCATACCAATGTAAACGTTTTTACCACGAAATGTTCGGATTTTCCTAACGAAAAACGCCCAAGCCGTCGTTCGTTTACTTGGGCGCCTTTTCTGCTATTTATTTTTGTTTTCATTGTAGCGGGCGATGCATTCGTCAATGAGTTTAGCAGCAGCTTCCGGACCTTCCCAAGCGCCGATTTCCGTCCGTTTTCCTTCCAAATCTTTATAACGTTCAAAGAAATGAGCAATTTCTTTTAGTTTATGTTGCGGAAGGTCTTCAATGCTGCGAACTTCGTTAAAACGTGGATCTTCGACAGGAACACCAATTAATTTCGCGTCCTCTTCACCGCTGTCGATCATGTTTAAATAACCGATGACGCGCGTGTCGATCACGCAGCCAGGGAATGTCGGGTTGGTTGTAATGACTAAAATGTCAAGCGGGTCGCCATCTAATGCAAGCGTGTTTGGCAAATATCCGTATTCTGCTGGATAAAACATTGGAGAGTATAGGACGCGGTCGAGCTTGAAAATGCCTCGTTCTTTGTCAAATTCGTATTTGTTTTGGCTTCCTGTCGGAATTTCGATAAATGCTTCAACAATTTTATTTTCGAATGCCACAACCATTTCCTCCTTTATATGTATATATGCGCTTCTATTATAGAATAGATGGTAAAGTGTAGCAACTATATAAATGAAACTGAGTCAGTCAAGACTTTGTGGGAACTTTTTTGGTTCGCTGAAAACAGATGTAAGTCATAGGTTAGCGAACCATTTTTTTGAATTTCATCCGTAAGCGCTTTCGGACTCTCATCCCTTGCCATGACAGACCGATATGTATACCTTTTTTTACCATCCCTTGAGTTCAGACAGGGCATGATAGATCGGAGTCCCGGACGATTGCTGTAAATATGGCACGTTATTCCGCGTTACCTCCGGAAGAAGACGGCGGACGCGTTGTTTCGCCTTGTTCACGACCGTCTGTTTGGTGGATGTCGTCGACGCCGTTTCCTCAGCC
>NZ_FOJS01000018.1 GCF_900111865.1 Parageobacillus thermantarcticus
CACCCGTTCCCATTCCGAACACGGAAGTTAAGCTCTCCAGCGCCGATGGTAGTTGGGGCCAGCGCCCCTGCGAGAGTAGGTCGTCGCTAGGCAGTGTGAAAAGAAGCATGCCTTAAGGCATGCTTCTTTTTTTGTTTCGTAAAAGAAGTTATGTTTGTTTTATTTTCAGGAAAAAGGGAAATGATATGACTGATTATTTTTGCAAGTGACCCTTGCATTTTTTTGTAATACACTATATAGTAGAAGTAAGGTCAAATATAGTCAAAGTCAACTTCGTGTGTGAGGAGGAGGTAGAGTGCCAAACATTTCCGATATTATTGAGCAATATTTAAAACAAGTATTAAACATGAGCGATAAAGATATTGTGGAAATTAAAAGAAGTGAAATTGCAGATAAATTTCAGTGTGTTCCGTCGCAAATTAATTATGTCATTAATACGAGATTTACGTTGGAGAGAGGATATATTGTTGAGAGTAAGCGCGGTGGCGGCGGTTACATCCGCATTATGAAAGTCAAGACAAAAAGCGAAGCACAGCTGATTGATCAATTGCTGGAATTGGTCGGGCATCACGTTAGCCAATCTAATGCAGAAGATATTATTCAGCGTCTTGTTGAAGAAAAGGTAATTTCAGAGCGGGAAGCAAAAATGATGTTAAGCGTAATGGACCGTTCCGTATTATGTATTGATTTACCACAACGCGATGAATTGAGAGCGCGCATGCTAAGAGCGATGTTGACATCGCTAAAATATAAGTAGGGGAGGGGATAAAGTTGATATGTCAAGAATGCAAACAGAGACCGGCAACGATGCATTTCACGAAAATTATAAACGGCGAGAAAACGGAATTTCATCTTTGCGAACAATGCGCGCATGAGCATAGCGATATGTTTATGTTTTATGGGAATGACGACTTTTCCTTTAATAATTTGTTAGCTGGTCTGCTTAACTTTCCATCTTCCATGAAAGAAATGACAGCGAGCCCGTTCCACAGTTCAGATATTTTACAATGCGAAAAGTGTAACATGACTTATCATCAGTTTACAAAAATAGGTCGTTTCGGTTGTTCAAACTGTTACCGCACTTTTGCCAGATATTTACCGCCAATATTGAAAAGACTTCACAGCGGAAATACAGCCCATGCTGGAAAAATACCAAAGCGAAAAGGTGGAACACTCCATTTGCGCAAACAAATTGCTATGTTAAAACAAAAATTGCAAGAACTTGTGGCAAGAGAAGAATTTGAAAAGGCTGCAGAGGTCCGCGATCAAATTCGTTCTCTTGAATATCAGCTGCATCAACGTGGAGAGGGGGAGATGTAATTATATGTCGTTTGAGAAATTTTTTAATACGGTGGTCAGCGCTTGGATGAGCCAAGAGGGTCCTGATTCGGACATCGTGTTAAGCAGCCGTATCCGCTTAGCCAGAAACATTGTCGATTTTCGGTTTCCAACGGTATTTAGCAATGAGGAAGCGCAGCAAATCGTTTCATTGTTTGAGCAAACATTTGCTCACCGCTTTTATCGTTCTGTTGGCCGTTTTGAATTGTTAAAAATGTCGGAGCTTCAGCCGATTGAAAAAAGGGCATTGGTAGAAAAACATTTAATTAGCCCGCATTTGGCAGAAGATTCTCCCTTTGGGGCATGCTTGCTCTCAGAGAACGAAGAAATAAGCATTATGATTAATGAAGAAGATCACATTCGTATTCAATGCTTATTTCCTGGCTTCCAATTAACAGAAGCACTAAAAGCGGCTAATGAACTTGATGATTGGATTGAGGAACATGTCAACTATGCGTTTGATGAAAAGCTTGGATATTTAACAAGCTGCCCGACAAATGTTGGAACAGGGATGCGCGCTTCTGTAATGATGCATCTCCCGGCTCTCGTTTTAACACAGCAGATGAACCGCGTTATTCCAGCAGTTAACCAACTGGGGTTAGTCGTACGCGGAACATATGGAGAAGGCAGTGAAGCGTTAGGAAATATTTTTCAAATTTCAAACCAAATTACATTAGGAAAGTCAGAAGAGGATATTGTCGAAGACTTGAAAAGCGTTGTTCAGCAGTTAATTGCCCAAGAAAGAATGGCAAGGGAGACATTAGTTAAAACTTTAAACATACAATTAGAAGACAGAGTCTTCCGTTCCTATGGGATATTGGCCAATAGCCGTGTGATTGACTCGAAAGAAGCAGCGCAGTGTTTGTCAGATGTACGTTTAGGGATTGATTTAGGATATATTAAAAATATTTCGCGCAATATTTTAAATGAGCTCATGATTTTAACTCAACCCGGTTTTTTACAACAATATGCAGGCGGCGTGTTAAGACCGGAAGAACGGGATGTTCGACGGGCTGCATTAATACGAGAGCGTTTAAAAATGGAAGAAAGAAAAGCAAATGGAGGGTGATGAATAATGTTGTTTGGAAGATTTACGGAACGGGCGCAAAAAGTGTTGGCGCTAGCTCAAGAAGAGGCAATACGCCTTGGCCATAATAACATTGGAACGGAGCACATTTTATTAGGTCTAATTCGTGAAGGGGAAGGAATTGCGGCGAAAGCATTGATGGCGTTGGGACTAGGGCTGGAAAAAATTCAAAAAGAGGTAGAATCGTTAATTGGCCGCGGCCATGAAGTTTCCCATACGATCCATTATACGCCGCGTGCGAAAAAAGTACTCGAATTGTCAATGGATGAGGCGAGAAAGCTTGGTCATTCCTATGTAGGAACGGAACATATTTTGCTTGGCCTCATTCGTGAAGGCGAAGGAGTCGCAGCCCGCGTACTGAACAATTTAGGAGTAAGTCTGAATAAAGCTCGTCAACAAGTGCTGCAATTGCTTGGAAGCAATGAGTCAGTTTCCGGTCATTCAGGAGGAGCTTCGCACGTAAGTACGCCAACATTAGACAGCTTGGCCCGTGATTTAACGGCGATTGCCCGCGAAGGAAGATTAGACCCGGTCATTGGCAGAAGCAAAGAAATTCAGCGTGTTATCGAAGTATTAAGTCGCCGTACAAAAAATAACCCGGTGTTAATCGGAGAACCTGGAGTCGGGAAAACAGCGATTGCCGAAGGGCTCGCGCAGCAAATCGTCAACAATGAAGTGCCGGAAACGCTTCGCGATAAGCGGGTTATGACGCTGGATATGGGAACGGTTGTAGCTGGTACAAAATATCGTGGGGAATTTGAAGATCGTTTGAAAAAAGTGATGGATGAAATCCGCCAAGCAGGAAACATTATTCTCTTCATTGATGAACTCCATACGCTTATTGGCGCAGGTGGGGCGGAAGGCGCGATTGATGCATCGAACATCTTGAAACCAGCGCTTGCCCGCGGGGAGCTGCAATGCATTGGTGCGACTACATTGGACGAATATCGGAAATATATTGAAAAAGATGCGGCGCTAGAACGTCGTTTCCAACCGATTTACGTCGATGAGCCGACGGTAGAAGAATCGATTCAAATTTTAAAAGGATTGCGCGATCGCTATGAAGCGCATCATCGCGTATCTATTTCCGATGAGGCGATCGTTCAGGCGGTAAAATTATCTGACCGTTATATTACTGACCGTTTTCTTCCAGATAAAGCGATCGATTTAATCGATGAGGCATGCTCGAAAGTTCGCCTACGTTCGTTTACGGCGCCGCCAAAATTAAAAGAACTCGAACAAAAACTTGAGGAAGTGCGCAAAGAAAAAGACGCTGCTGTACAAAGCCAAGAATTTGAAAAAGCTGCTTCGCTGCGCGACATGGAACAACGTTTGCGCGAAGAACTGGAAGAAACGAAACGCGCGTGGAAAGAAAAACAAGGACAAGAAAACTCTGAAGTA
This sequence comes from Parageobacillus thermantarcticus, assembly GCF_900111865.1. GTDB lineage: Bacteria > Bacillota > Bacilli > Bacillales > Anoxybacillaceae > Parageobacillus > Parageobacillus thermantarcticus. The sequence continues at coordinate 3,827 of NZ_FOJS01000018.1, forward strand.
ACGGTTGAGGATATCGCGATGGTCGTATCGAGCTGGACTGGAATTCCAGTAGCGAAATTAGCGCAGACGGAAACAGAACGGTTGTTGAAACTTGAAGAAATTTTACATTCTCGCGTCGTTGGTCAAGATGAAGCAGTAAAAGCAGTTGCCAAAGCAGTCCGTCGCGCGCGCGCTGGATTAAAAGACCCGAAACGTCCGATTGGCTCGTTCATTTTCCTTGGGCCGACTGGTGTTGGAAAAACCGAATTGGCAAGAGCGCTTGCCGAAGCGATGTTTGGCGACGAAGATGCGCTTATTCGCATCGATATGTCCGAATATATGGAGAAACATTCGACATCTCGTTTAATCGGTTCGCCTCCTGGCTATGTCGGGTACGAGGAAGGCGGCCAGCTAACCGAAAAAGTACGGCGCAAACCGTATTCAGTCGTGTTGTTAGATGAGATGGAAAAAGCCCATCCAGACGTATTTAACATTTTGTTGCAAGTGTTGGAAGACGGTCGTTTAACCGATTCGAAAGGAAGAACAGTTGACTTCCGCAATACGATTATCATTATGACATCCAACGTCGGCGCGGATGCGCTAAAACGAAATAAATACGTCGGCTTTAACGTTCAAGATGAAGATCAAAAGTACAAAGATATGAAAGGAAAAGTCATGGACGAGTTAAAGAAAGCGTTCCGCCCGGAATTTTTGAACCGCATTGATGAAATTATCGTCTTCCATTCGCTTGAAAAACAACATCTAAAACAAATTGTCAAACTGATGGCAGACACGTTGATCAAACGCTTAAAAGAACAAGATATCGATTTAGAGCTGACGGATGCGGCGATTGAAAAAATTGTCGCGGAAGGGTACGATCCAGAATACGGTGCTCGTCCATTGCGCCGCGCGTTGCAAAAACATGTAGAAGATCGTTTGTCGGAAGAGCTGTTGAAAGGAACGATTGCCAAAGGGCAAAAAGTGATCGTAGACGTAAAAGGCGGAGAGTTCGTCGTTTTATCGGAACAAGCTGTGATGTAATGGATGCTTTCGCGACGGAAGGTATGTGGCAGCTCGTTGCCCATACCTTTTTGTTTCCATGATGAAAAAGAAAGGGTTTTTCGATGATGGGAAAAAAGAAAACAAAGTTTGTTTGTCAAGAATGTGGTTATGAGTCAGCAAAGTGGCTTGGAAGATGTCCAGGATGCAATACGTGGAATTCGATGGTGGAGGAAATCGAACGGACAAAGCCGGCAACAAGAGGAGTGTTTGTTCATTCCGCGCCCGATATCATCTCTAAACCAGTGCCGATTACTACAGTGGCAACAACGCAAGAGCCGCGCATACAAACGAGTATTTCCGAGTTTAACCGCGTGTTGGGCGGAGGGGTTGTGAAAGGTTCGCTCGTTTTAATCGGCGGCGATCCGGGAATTGGAAAATCGACGCTTCTGTTGCAAGTTTCCGCGCAACTCGCCGCTTTGCAGCATAAAGTATTATATATATCCGGCGAGGAATCAGTAAAACAAACAAAGTTGCGCGCTGACCGCCTTCATGTTGCTTCTGACGAGCTGTATGTATTAGCAGAGACAGATTTGGAATATATTGTAGAAGCAATAGAAACGATTCACCCTGTTTGTGTTGTGATCGATTCGATCCAGACGATTTACCGCGCGGATATTGCGTCCGCACCCGGAAGTGTATCGCAAGTTCGCGAATGTACGGCAGAGCTGATGAAAATCGCCAAAACAAAAGGAATCGCCATCTTTATTGTCGGGCATGTAACGAAAGAAGGAGCGATTGCCGGGCCAAGAATTTTAGAGCATATGGTGGATACCGTTCTTTATTTTGAAGGCGAACGCCATCATACGTATCGTATTTTGCGGGCGGTGAAAAACCGTTTCGGCTCCACAAATGAAATTGGCATTTTCGAAATGAGAGAATCGGGGCTTGTGGAGGTCGAAAATCCATCGGAAGTGTTTTTGGAGGAACGCTCCCGCGGTGCAGCAGGTTCAACCGTTGTCGCGGCGATGGAAGGGACCCGTCCTGTATTAGTCGAAATTCAAGCATTAGTATCTCCAACGAGCTTTGGCAATCCGCGGCGGATGGCGACAGGAATCGATCATAACCGTGTTTCTTTATTAATGGCCGTATTGGAAAAAAGGGTCGGTCTGCTTTTACAAAATCAGGATGCTTACTTGAAAGTGGCAGGAGGAGTAAAATTAGATGAACCGGCGATTGATTTAGCGATTGCCGTGAGCATCGCCTCGAGCTTTCGCGATCAGCCTACGAATCCGCATGATGTCATTATTGGCGAAGTTGGTTTGACAGGGGAAGTACGCCGTGTTTCCCGTATTGAACAGCGGGTGCAGGAAGCTGTAAAACTAGGATTTTCCCGCATGATTATTCCTAAAAACAATTTAGCAGGATGGAACCCGCCAAAGCATATCACCGTTATTGGCGTGTCCCATATCGCCGAAGCGTTGGAGTATACGTTGCAGTAAAATGTTACGAGTACATGTCAAATGTTTAAAAAACGTTAAAAACTGTATGATGATTGGTTTCAAACATTGGAAACTGTTTATAATGATAGATAGGGAGGTGAATAAAGAATGGTGAAACGTATCGTCCAATTGTTTTTTCTTGTTGTTGGAGGAACGTTAGGTGTCGTTTTTCTACCAAATTTGTTGCGGCTAATGAATATAAGCGACATTTCGTTGCTAAATAATTCATATACATTGGCGGTGTTAGGGGCACTTATTTTCTTTATGATGACTTTTTGGTTGGTAGACTACGTTGTCGATATGATTCGTTGGGTGGAAGAAACGCTCGTCAAAGCGCCGGCTGCCGATCTTTTATTTGGCAGTTTAGGGCTTATTTTCGGCCTTATTGTCGCGTTTTTAGTTGTCATGCCGCTGCAGGCGTTTCAGTTTCAAGTCGTCAATACGGTGCTGCCGATATTTTTGACGATCTTGCTTGGCTACTTAGGATTCCAAGTCGGGTTTAAAAAACGGCATGAATTAATGAATTTATTTTCTCTTTCCAATCGAATGGCGAAGAAAAAAGGAGCGGAAGGAGAGACGGATTTGCCGAAAGGCGGTTCTTTAAAAATTTTAGATACAAGCGTCATTATCGATGGACGGATTGCCGATATTTGCAAAACCGGCTTTTTAGAAGGAACGCTTGTCATTCCGCGCTTTGTCCTTGAAGAACTGCAGCATATTGCTGACTCGTCCGATGTGTTAAAACGCAACCGTGGCCGGCGCGGGCTTGACATTTTAAATCGCATCCAAAAGGAATTGGACATCAAAGTGGAAATTTATGAAGGTGATTTTGACGATATTCAAGAGGTCGACAGCAAGCTAGTGAAGCTGGCAAAATTGACGTCAGGAGTTGTTGTCACGAACGATTTCAATTTAAATAAAGTATGTGAGCTGCAAAATGTGCGCGTCCTTAATATTAATGATTTAGCGAATGCGGTAAAACCGGTTGTCCTTCCAGGGGAAGAATTAAACGTTCATGTGATCAAAGATGGCAAAGAGCATAACCAAGGTGTCGCGTATTTAGATGATGGCACGATGATTGTTGTCGAAGACGGAAAAGAGTATATTGGAAAACGGGTTGACGTATTGGTGACAAGCGTGTTACAAACATCAGCAGGGAGAATGATTTTCGCGAAGCTAAAGCTATTGCAAAAAGCGTTATAAACGAGTGAACAGGGGAAACGGCAATGAGGTATGACGTAGTTATTCCTGCGGCAGGGCAAGGAAAGCGGATGAAGGCGGGAATGAATAAACAATTGATGGAGCTGCAAAATGAACCGCTAATTGTCCGTACATTAAAAGTGTTTGAAAACGATGAATGGTGCCGCGGCATTATCGTCGTGATTAATGAAGCGGAAAGAACGCAATTTGAACAACTATTTTCTCGCTTCCATATTAAAAAAATCACTGCGATCGTAGGCGGTGGAAAAGAGCGGCAGCATAGTGTCTACAATGGATTGCAAGCGATAAAAAATAGCGATATTGTGCTTATTCATGATGGCGCGCGTCCGTTCGTTACGATAGAACTGATTCATCAATTAGTCAATGAAGCGAAGGAACACGGTGCGGCAATTCCGGCTGTGCGCGTCAAAGACACCGTCAAAAAAGTTCGCGGCCAGTTTGTTGAGGAAACGGTGGAACGTTCTAGCTTGTGGGCTGTACAAACTCCACAAGCTTTTCATGTTTCGCTCGCTTTACGGGCGCATGAGCAAGCGCAAAAAGATGGCTATATTGGCACAGATGATGCGAGCCTTGTCGAGCGGATTGGCGGGAAAGTGAAAATTGTCGAGGGGGATTACCGCAATATTAAATTGACGACGCCAGATGATTTATTGTTTGCGGAAGCGATTTTATCCGGTTGGGTAAGTTCATAAACGAGAGGGGTAGCTATATGTTTCGCATTGGTCAAGGATTTGATGTTCATCAGCTTGTCGAGGGCCGTCCCCTTATTATTGGAGGCGTGCGTATTCCATACGAAAAAGGGCTGCTTGGCCATTCTGACGCTGACGTGTTGCTGCACGCGGTCGCGGACGCCTGTTTAGGAGCGATTGGCGCGGGCGATATCGGCAAGCATTTTCCAGATACAGATGAACGCTATAAAGACGCCGACTCTGCGCTGTTGTTAAAGCAAGTATGGGAATTAGTCAAGCAGCAAGGGTACGAACTTGTTAATCTTGATTGCACGATTATCGCGCAAAAACCGAAGATGGCGCCACATATTGAACAAATGAAAGAGAACATCGCGAAATTGTTGGAAGGAGAACTGTCGCAAGTCAATGTTAAGGCGACAACGACGGAAAAGTTGGGCTTTACCGGCCGGGGAGAAGGAATCGCCGCGCAGGCGGTCGTATTATTGCAAAAGCAGTAAACTACCGCGACTGATCGTATAACGAAAACAATCCGTTTTGAACTTTGCACATATAAAATGTACAATAGTGGTACAAGCTTGATTAGATTATTGGAGGGTTATTGACGATGTCACAAGAAGTGAGAGTGCGATACGCACCGAGTCCAACTGGTCACTTACATATTGGCGGTGCAAGAACAGCGTTATTTAACTATTTGTTCGCTCGCCATCATAACGGAAAATTTATCGTGCGCATTGAAGATACGGATATTGAACGAAACGTAGAAGGCGGCGAACAATCGCAGTTAGAAAACTTAAAATGGTTAGGCATCGATTATGACGAGTCGGTGGATAAAGACGGCGGATACGGTCCATATCGCCAGACGGAGCGTCTTGATATATATCGCAAATATGTAAATGAACTATTAGAAAAAGGATATGCGTATAAATGTTTCTGTACGCCGGAAGAGCTTGAAAAAGAACGGGAAGCGCAAAGAGCGGCAGGCATCGCCGCGCCGCAATATAGCGGGAAATGTCGCCATTTAACGAAGGAACAAATCGCGCAATTGGAAGCGGAAGGAAAGCCATATACGATTCGCGTAAAAGTACCGGAAGGAAAAGTATATGAATTTGAAGATATCGTGCGCGGAAAAGTGACGTTTGAATCAAAAGATATTGGCGATTGGGTCATTATGAAAGCGAACGGCATCCCAACGTACAATTTTGCCGTCGTCATTGATGACCATTTAATGAAAATTACCCATGTATTCCGCGGTGAGGAACATTTGTCAAACACGCCGAAACAGTTAATGATTTATGACTATTTCGGCTGGGAGCCGCCGCAATTTGGCCATTTAACGTTGATCGTGAATGAGAACCGCAAAAAACTTTCGAAGCGAGATGAATCGATCATTCAATTTGTTTCCCAATATAAAGAGCTCGGCTATTTGCCGGAAGCATTGTTTAACTTTTTTGCGCTCTTAGGCTGGTCGCCAGAAGGAGAGGAAGAAATTTTCTCGAAAGAGGAACTCATTCGCATTTTTGATGTTTCCCGATTGTCAAAATCGCCATCCATGTTTGATACGAAAAAGTTGACATGGATGAATAACCAATATATTAAAAAGTTAGATTTAGACCGGTTAGTCGAGATTTCTTTGCCGCATTTGATTAAAGCTGGCCGCCTGCCAGAACAAATGAGCGAAGAACAACGGCAATGGGCACGTGATTTAATTGCGCTGTATCAAGAACAAATGAGCTATGGAGCAGAAATTGTCAAGCTATCGGAGTTGTTCTTTAAGGAAGACATTGAGTATAATGAAGAAGCGAAAGAAGTGTTAGCAGGCGACCAAGTTCCTGATGTGTTAAAAACGTTTTTAGAAGAAGTGAGACAGCTTGAGCCGTTTACAGCGGAAAACATTAAAACGGCGATTAAATCGGTGCAAAAAGCGACAGGGCAAAAAGGGAAAAAGCTATTTATGCCGATTCGCGTCGCTGTAACAGGGCAAACACACGGTCCGGAACTGCCAATTGCGCTTCAATTATTAGGGAAAGAAAAAGTCGTCGGACGATTGGAAAAATTGGTTCATTAACCTTTTTGACCTGTTTTTCATATAGTAAAAATTAAAATATCGAAAAAGCGTTGATGAGGAGAAGTAGGAAACATTGGCATCCCAGAGAGAATCACCTTGGCTGGAAGTGATTCATGACCGATGTTTTCCGAAATGCCCCTCGGAGTCTCCTTTCGAACCGGAACAGAGACGTTCTGTAGTAGATAGGAGCGGAGTTTCTCCGTTATCAGACTAGAGCGAGCTAAACGACCGTTTAGCTAAACAGAGTGGAACCGCGCGCTGAGCGTCTCTGTGTCATTGGCACAGAGACGCTTTTTTCATCAACGTATTTTTCCATAAATTTATTGGATGGAGGGAGGACCATATGTTTAAAACATTGAAAGAAGACATTGAAGTGATTTTTGAGCAAGATCCAGCGGCAAGAAGCTATTTAGAAGTCATTTTAACCTATTCTGGCTTGCACGCGATCTGGGCGCACCGCATCGCTCATGCGTTATATAAACGTAAATTTTACTTTCTCGCCCGTCTTATTTCACAAATCAGCCGCTTTTTTACAGGGATTGAAATTCATCCGGGAGCAAAAATCGGCCGCCGCTTTTTCATCGACCACGGCATGGGTGTTGTGATTGGCGAAACGTGCGAAATTGGGGATAATGTAACTGTATATCAAGGCGTGACATTAGGAGGAACAGGGAAAGAAAAAGGAAAACGCCATCCAACGATTAAAGATAACTGCTTAATTGCGGCAGGCGCAAAAGTGCTCGGTTCCATTACGATCGGGGAAAATTCGAAAATCGGAGCGGGTTCGGTTGTGTTGAAAGACGTTCCGCCGAACTCCACGGTTGTCGGCATTCCGGGACGAGTCGTCGTCCGCGATGGTGTGAAAGTAAAAAAAGACTTAAATCATACGGACTTGCCAGATCCGGTTGCTGATCGCATTAAAGAGTTAGAAGCGGAAATTGCAAGATTGCGCAGCGAAATCGAAAGCTTAAAGGAAAGGAAGAGCGAACATGAGCAGCATTCGGCTTTATAATACATTGACAAGAAAGAAGGAACCGTTTGAGCCGCTCGAACCGAATAAGGTAAAAATGTACGTATGCGGCCCGACGGTGTACAACTATATTCATATCGGCAACGCCCGTGCCGCGATCGTGTTTGATACGATTCGCCGCTACCTAGAGTTTCGCGGTTATGAAGTGAAATATGTATCCAATTTTACCGATGTCGATGATAAGCTCATTAAAGCGGCGCGCGAATTGGGAGAAGATGTGCCGACGATCGCGGAGCGTTTTATTCAAGCATATTTTGAAGATATTGCGGCGCTTGGCTGCAAGAAAGCGGACGTGCACCCGCGCGTAACGGAAAATATGGAGACGATTATTGAATTTATTCAAGCATTGATCGAAAAAGGTTATGCGTACGAAGTCGATGGAGATGTGTACTATCGCACAAGAAAATTTGCAGAATACGGCAAACTCTCACATCAGTCTATTGATGAACTGAAAGCAGGAGCGCGCATTGAGGTTGGGGAAAAGAAAGAAGATCCGCTTGATTTCGCATTATGGAAAGCGGCAAAAGAGGGAGAAATTTGCTGGGATAGCCCGTGGGGAAAAGGGCGTCCGGGATGGCATATCGAATGCTCGGCAATGGCGCGCAAATATTTAGGGGATACGATTGATATTCACGCTGGCGGTCAAGATTTGACGTTCCCGCATCATGAGAATGAAATTGCTCAATCAGAAGCGTTGACAGGCAAACCGTTTGCGAAATATTGGCTTCATAACGGATATTTGAATATTAATAACGAAAAAATGTCGAAATCGCTCGGCAACTTCGTGCTTGTTCACGACATTATCCAACAAATTGATCCGCAAGTATTGCGGTTTTTTATGCTTTCTGTTCACTACCGAAATCCGATTAACTATAGCGAAGAATTATTAGAAAGCGCCAAAAAAGGGTTGGAGCGGCTAAAAACGTCTTATTTTAATTTAAAACATCGCTTGCAAAGCAGCACGAACTTAACCGATGACGACGAGCAGTGGCTTGCGCGCATTCAAGAGCAGCATAAGGCATTTATTCGGGAAATGGACGACGATTTTAATACAGCTAATGGAATCGCCGTGTTATTTGAACTGGCGAAACAAGCAAATTTGTATTTGCATGAGAAGAACACATCGGAACGCGTTATTCATGCGTTTTTACGCGAATTTGAACAGTTGTTAGGCGTACTTGGCATTACGCTGCAAGAAGAGGAATTGTTGGATGAGGAAATCGAAGCGCTTATTCAAAAGCGGAACGAAGCGAGAAAAAACCGGAATTTTGCTTTAGCGGATCAAATTCGTGATGAATTAAGGGCGAAAAACATTATTTTGGAAGATACGCCGCAAGGAACAAGATGGAAAAGAGGATAAGATGCATGAATCTTTTGCAGCCAGTCAAAGATGTGAAACAAATGAACGGATTAACGCTTGCTTACATTGGCGATGCCGTATACGAATTGTACGTGCGGCATCACCTTCTTTCTAACGGAAATGTAAAGCCGCATCAGCTTCATAAGCAAGCGATTCAATATGTATCGGCAAAAGCGCAGGCAAAAGTGCTGTTAACATTGTTAGAAAATGGGATATTAACAGAAGAAGAGCAATCGGTCGTTCGCCGGGGGCGAAACGCCAAATCCGGCACGATTCCCAAAAATACGGATGTGCAGACGTACCGATATAGTACAGCGTTTGAAGCGTTGATCGGGTACCATTTTTTAGGTAATAATGAAGAACGTGTCGAGGAGCTTATTCGCTGTTCTTTTGCGATTATTGAAAGTGAGGAAAGGAAGTTGTAGCAATGGATTTTATTATTGGAAAAAATCCCGTCATCGAGGCGTTGAAATCGGAAAGACAAATTAACAAAATTTGGATAGCGGAAGGTGTGCAGCGTCACTCCGTTCAACCGATTATTCAGCTCGCTAAGCAAAACGGTGTGCTTGTGCAATATGTTCCGAAAAAAAAACTTGATCAAATGGTAGAAGGGACGCACCAAGGAGTTGTCGCTCAAGTTGCGGCATACCGTTATTATGAGGTCGATGATTTATTTGCGCGAGCGTCCGAAAAAAACGAACCGCCATTTTTTCTGATTCTTGATGAACTCGAAGACCCGCATAATTTAGGTTCGATTATGCGGACGGCTGATGCTGTAGGGGCGCACGGCATCATTATTCCGAAGCGGCGCTCTGTCGGCTTGACGGCAACGGTCGCAAAAGCTTCGACAGGGGCGATCGAATACATTCCTGTCGCGCGAGTGACGAATTTGGCGAGAACGATCGATGAATTAAAAGAGCGCGGTGTATGGATTGTCGGGACGGATGCCAAAGCGAAAGATGACTATCGCTCCCTTGACGGAACGATGCCGCTGGCTCTTGTAATTGGCAGTGAAGGAAAAGGAATCGGAAGGCTTATTTTAGAAAAATGCGATTTTCTCATTCGTTTGCCGATGCGAGGGCATGTTACGTCATTGAACGCTTCTGTCGCCGCTAGCCTTCTCATGTATGAGGTGTACCGCAAACGCTATCCGTTAGGGGAATAAATCAATGAATATTCTGATTGTCGATGGCTATAACATGATCGGTGCTTGGCCGGAGCTGCGCAAGCTAAAGGAGGAGGATGACCTTGCTGCGGCAAGGGATTTATTGATTTCCAAAATGGCCGAGTACCAAGGATTTACTGGTGACCGAGTCATTATCGTTTTCGATGCGCACCTCGTACAAGGGAATGAGAAAAAATACAAGGACCATCAAGTCGAAGTTATTTTTACAAAGGAAAATGAGACAGCGGATGAGCGGATTGAAAGATTGGCAAAAAGCTTAATTAATGTGCAAACAAAGGTGTATGTCGCTACTTCCGATTATACGGAGCAATGGACGATTTTTAGTCAAGGGGCGCTGCGCAAGTCGGCACGCGAACTTTTAGCGGAGATGGAATCGATCGAAAAAGCTATTTCAAAAAAATTGCAAGATATAAAAGAGCAAACCCCGATGTCCAAAGTTCCGTTGACAGACGAAGTAGCTAGAATTTTCGAAAAATGGCGAAGAGGGCAAAAATGAACGGTTGACGCTGTAAAAATTTGTACTGTATAATAAATTCTAGCGATTTATGCGGTCGGGGGGATCAGCGTGGGCGAATGCTTCAAAGAAAAGGCGCACAAAAGCTATAAGCATTTGGAAGATGAGCAGTTAGTGGAGCTTGTGCATCAAGGGGATGGGGACGCGCTTGATTTTTTGATCCATAAGTACCAAAACTTTGTACGTGCCAAAGCGCGCTCTTATTTTTTAGTCGGCGCGGATCGGGAAGATATCATCCAGGAAGGAATGATCGGTTTATATAAGGCGGTTCGCGATTTTAAAGGGGACAAGCTTTCTTCTTTTAAAGCGTTTGCAGAACTTTGCATTACGAGGCAGATGATCACCGCGATTAAAACGGCGACAAGACAAAAGCATATCCCGCTTAATTCCTACGTATCGTTAGACAAACCGATTTATGATGATGAATCGGATCGGACGTTGATGGATGTCATTTCTGGAACGAAAGCGATGGATCCAGAAGAGCTGATCGTCAATCGCGAAGAAGTCGATGATATTGAAGTGAAAATGACGGAGCTGCTCAGCGATTTAGAACGGAAGGTGCTTGCTTTATATTTGGATGGCCGCTCATATCAAGAGATTTCTGAAGAGTTAAACCGCCATGTCAAATCGATCGATAACGCCCTTCAGCGCGTAAAAAGGAAGCTGGAAAAATATTTAGAGTGTCGTGAAATTAGCCTTTAGGAAAGGGCTTTCTATTTTCTTGCTGTCATTGACATTGGGAATGTGTGTATGGTAAATTTTTATGGACATCTTGTAGAAATGGCGGGACATTCATGCGCAAAAAAATTATTTTAGCTTGCAGCAGATGCAATAGCCGAAATTACGTTACGATGAAAAACGTCAACCATTTTCAACAACGCTTTGAAACGAATAAATTTTGCAAAACTTGCAATGCGCACACGACCCACCGCGAAACGAAATAAAGCAACGTGGGCAGCTCGTACGTTTGTTGGAGGTTACTAATCATGCAGCGAATGATGAATTTTTTTAAAGAAGTAGCACGAGAAATGAAAAAGGTAAGCTGGCCAAGCCGAAAAGAACTCGTTAATTATACGGCGGTTGTATTGGCCACCGTTGCGTTTTTTACGGTATTTTTTGCAGTGGTTGACCTAGGTATTTCCAAATTAATTCGTCTTGTTTTTGAATAAGTGTTTCGCCCATATGATATAATGAAAAATAAATAGATAGAAACATATAGCCCGGCAACGGGTTTTTGTTTTGTTTAAAAAAGGACACCAAACCGGTTTAGGGAGGGAAAGGACGTTTAAGTCCCAATCAATGGAAAAAAATTGGTATGTTATTCATACGTATTCCGGCTATGAAAATAAAGTGAAAGCCAACTTGGAAAAACGCGTCGAGTCTATGGGGATGCAAGATAAAATTTTTCGCATCGTCGTTCCTGAAGAAACGGAGGCGGATACAAAAAGCGGTAAAAAGAAAGCGACAAAAAGAAAAGTATTTCCGGGGTATGTGTTAGTCGAGATGATTATGACAGATGATTCGTGGTATGTAGTGCGCAATACGCCAGGAGTAACGGGATTTGTCGGCTCAAGCGGAGCTGGTTCAAAACCGACGCCGCTTCTTAAAGAAGAAGTCGAAATGATTTTTAAGCGGATGGGCATGCCGCTTGCCGAGCTGGATGTAGATTATGAATTAAAAGAAACGGTAAGAGTGAAAGAAGGTCCTTTTGCCAATTTTACAGGTACAATTGAAGAGATCGATGTTGATAAAAGAAAAGTGAAAGTGCTTGTCAATATGTTTGGTCGCGAAACGCCGGTGGAATTTGAGTTTTCGCAAATTGAAAAAATATGATGGAAAATAACTTGCAATCGAAATAGAAAAGTGATAATATTTTAAAGTCAGTATGTCTCGTAAATCGAGACAAAATTGTTTGCTTAGGCAATGAACTTATACAAATTGTATAAGGGAGCGTTGTTATTTTAACACGCAGATCCTCTCGACCGAAACGAGAGATTACGGAAAAGGGCTATGCCAAGTTAGCCTTATGAGTGGGAGGGACGATCCCTAATACCACATCACGGACTTAAGGAGGTGTGTCTCGTGGCAAAAAAAGTTGTAAAAGTCGTGAAACTACAAATTCCTGCAGGAAAAGCGAATCCGGCACCGCCAGTTGGTCCAGCGTTAGGTCAAGCCGGTGTTAATATTATGGCGTTTTGCAAAGAGTTCAATGCTCGTACAGCTGACCAAGCAGGTTTAATTATTCCGGTTGAAATTACGGTGTATGAAGACCGTTCATTTACATTTATTACAAAAACTCCGCCAGCTGCAGTGTTATTGAAAAAAGCGGCCGGCATCGAATCTGGTTCCGGTGAACCAAACCGCAATAAAGTAGCGACAATCAAACGCGATAAAGTGCGCGAGATTGCCGAACTGAAAATGCCGGATTTAAACGCAGCGAGCATCGAAGCTGCGATGCGCATGGTTGAAGGTACGGCCCGCAGCATGGGCATCGTTATCGAAGACTAATGTGCATAAAGTTGGCTGAGGAGGTTGCGACTACAAGGAGAAATCCTTTTCGCAACCTTTATTCGTGGGAGGTTATTCCGCTAAAACCACAATGAGGAGGAATTATGTATGCCAAAAAGAGGAAAAAAATACTTGGAAGCATTGAAGCTTGTCGATCGCTCTAAAGCGTATCCAGTTGCAGAAGCGATTGAACTTGTAAAGAAAACAAACATTGCGAAATTTGATGCTACAGTGGAAGTTGCGTTTCGTTTGGGCGTTGATCCGAAAAAAGCGGACCAACAAATTCGCGGCGCGGTTGTATTGCCTCATGGTACAGGAAAAGTACAACGCGTATTAGTATTCGCAAAAGGGGAAAAAGTGAAAGAAGCGGAAGCTGCTGGCGCCGACTATGTTGGTGATACGGAATATATCAATAAAATCCAAGAAGGTTGGTTTGATTTTGACGTCGTTGTTGCCACTCCAGACATGATGGGTGAAGTAGGTAAATTAGGGCGTATTTTAGGTCCGAAAGGATTAATGCCAAACCCGAAAACAGGCACGGTTACATTTGACGTTGCGAAAGCTGTGCAAGAAATTAAAGCTGGTAAAGTGGAATATCGCGTTGATAAAGCTGGCAACGTTCATGTGCCGATTGGCAAAGTTTCGTTTGACAACGAAAAACTTGTAGAAAACTTCACTACGATTTACGAAGCGATTTTAAAAGCAAAACCGGCTGCCGCTAAAGGTACTTACGTGAAAAACGTAACCGTTACTTCGACGATGGGACCTGGTATCAAAGTAGACCCATCTACAGTTGCTGTGGCACAATAAAAATATTGACTTCTTTCATTCTGTTTAGTAAAATAGACTTCGTCTGAAAAATGAATATCATTTGTACCGTAGACAGTAGGTGCTCTTATGGAGCTTAATTTCCTACCGAGGTATTTTACTGATAGAAAAACGCGTTTAATAGCATAGGCGCGTTTTTATATGGTACCTCCATGTCTACGCGGCATGGAGGTTTTTTGTTGACGCGGTATAAGTGGTGTTTTCATTTTATCTTCTACAGGAGGTGTAAAAATGGGCAGTGCGATCGAACTCAAAAAGCAAATCGTAGCGGAAATTGCCGACAAATTCCGCGCAAGCAAATCGACGGTTATCGTAGACTATCGCGGCCTTAACGTAGCAGAGATCACGGAACTTCGCAAGCGGCTTCGCGAAGCGGGCGTTGAGTTCAAAGTGTATAAAAACACATTAACTCGCCGCGCTTTGGCGGAAGTCGGATTAGAAGGATTAAACGACGTATTCACTGGACCGAACGCGATTGCGTTTAGCAACGAAGACGTTGTAGCGCCTGCGAAAATTTTAAGCGAATTTGCCAAAGAACATGAAGCGCTTGAGATCAAAGCAGGTGTGATCGAAGGCAACATTGCGACGATTGAAGAAATTAAAGCTCTTGCGAAACTTCCTTCGCGCGAAGGTTTGCTTTCTATGTTGCTTAGCGTTCTGCAAGCTCCAATTCGCAACTTTGCGCTTGTTACTAAAGCGGTTGCGGACAAAAAAGAGGAGCAAAGCGCATAATTTTCTTTTCGCTCATGCGATAAAACCATAATGATATTAAGGAGGAACTGATGATGACTAAAGAACAAATCATTGAAGCGATTAAAAATATGACAGTATTAGAATTAAACGAATTAGTAAAAGCAATTGAAGAAGAGTTCGGCGTAACTGCTGCTGCTCCTGTAGTAGTTGCTGGTGGCGCTGCTGGTGGCGGCGATGCTGCTGCGGAAAAAACAGAATTCGATGTTATTCTTACTGACGGCGGCGCACAAAAAATTAAAGTTATCAAAGTTGTTCGTGAAATCACTGGCCTTGGCTTGAAAGAAGCAAAAGACTTAGTAGATAACACTCCAAAACCAATTAAAGAAGGCGTTTCTAAAGAAGAAGCGGAAGAAATTAAAGCAAAACTTGAAGAAGTTGGCGCTAGCGTCGAATTAAAATAATGTTATTTTTCTGCATGTATACAGAAAAAAGCTCGCTGGAAACGGCGGGCTTTTTTATTTATAAAAAAGTGGATATGATGAAAATAGAAAAGTAAAAGAAGGTGATGTCATTGAGCGAACATTATTACTCCCCAACTCCGTCATCGGAAAGCAATCCACATACGTGGACGTTTACGTTGCGAGGCAATGAACTGGCGTTTACGACAGATAGCGGCGTATTTTCGAAACGAGAAGTCGATTTTGGGACGCGCTTGCTTATTGAAACGTTTGAAGAACCGGACGTGGACGGCGATTTTTTAGATGTCGGGTGCGGATATGGTCCGATCGGGTTGGCTGTTGCGAAGTCATTTCCGGACCGCCATGTGGACATGATTGATATAAACAAGCGCGCGCTTGAGTTGGCGAATGAGAATAAGCGTGCTAACCATATTGCAAACGCGTCGATTTATGAAAGTGATTTATTTGAACGAGTGGGAGATAAAAAGTTTGCCGCGATTTTGACAAACCCGCCGATCCGCGCGGGGAAACGTGTCGTTTACGCCATTTTTGAGCAAAGCGCTGCCCATCTTTACCCTAACGGGGAATTGTGGATTGTGATTCAGAAAAAACAAGGGGCACCTTCCGCGCTAAAAAAATTACAAGAAATATTCTCATGCGTAGAAGTGGTGGCAAAGAAAAAAGGATATTATATCATAAAGTCAAAAAAATGTTGACAGCGTTTTAGGATTGTGATAGCATTATAAAATGCTAAATGTGTACATTTCTTTATCAAGAGATAGACGTATAATTTTATCTACAATGGAAAGAATGATAAAATCAATAGATAGGTAAAAATATGGTTTTCTATATAGAAACCATTTTCTTTTTTTCTCTATTATAGCCGAAAGCTTATCTTCCACTTTGACTAATGTTTGAATTTGAGGGGTGAATCACTTGACAGGCCGACTAGTTCAATATGGACGACACCGCCAACGGAGAAGTTACGCGCGTATTAGTGAAGTGCTGGAATTGCCAAATCTTATCGAGATTCAAACATCCTCTTATAAATGGTTTCTTGACGAAGGATTGCGGGAAATGTTCAGAGAAATTTCCCCGATTGAGGACTTTTCCGGCAATCTTTCTCTCGAGTTTATCGATTATAGTTTAGGGGAGCCGAAATACACCGTTGAAGAGGCAAAAGAACGCGATGTTACATATGCCGCGCCGCTTCGCGTCAAAGTGCGTTTAATTAACAAAGAAACTGGTGAAGTAAAAGAACAAGATGTCTTTATGGGCGATTTCCCGTTAATGACGGAAACGGGAACGTTTATCATTAACGGGGCGGAACGTGTTATTGTCTCCCAGCTTGTCCGCTCGCCGAGCGTTTATTATAGCGAAAAGGTCGATAAAAACGGGAAACGCGGTTTTTCGGCAACGGTCATTCCGAACCGCGGGGCATGGCTGGAGTACGAAACAGACGCAAAAGATGTTGTGTATGTTCGTATTGACCGCACTCGTAAACTACCAGTTACGGTTCTTCTGCGCGCTCTTGGCTTTGGTTCTGATCAAGAAATTATCGATTTAATTGGTGATAATGAATATCTTCGCAACACGCTCGAAAAAGATAATACAGATAGCACGGAGAAAGCGTTAATTGAAATTTACGAGCGTTTGCGTCCAGGCGAACCGCCGACGATTGAAAACGCAAAAAATTTGTTAATCTCCCGCTTTTTTGATCCAAAGCGTTATGATTTGGCAAGCGTCGGGCGTTATAAAATCAACAAAAAGCTCCATATTAAAAATCGTCTGTTTAACCAACGTCTTGCTGAAACATTGGTGGATCCAGAAACTGGTGAAATTATTGCCGAAAAAGGAACGATTGTTGATCGAAGAACGTTAAATCGCATTTTACCGTACCTTGAAAACGGTATTGGATTGCGAGTTTATAAACCTTTCGGTGGCGTAGTGGAAGAAGAATTTGCGTTACAGTCGATTAAAATTTACGCGCCTAATGATCCAGATGGAGAAAAAGTGATTAATGTCATTAGCAACGGCTATATTGCCGAAGACGTAAAACATATTACTCCTGCGGATATTATTGCTTCCATTAGCTATTTCTTTAACTTATTGCACGGGGTTGGCGATACGGATGATATCGACCATTTAGGCAATCGCCGCCTTCGTTCCGTCGGTGAATTGTTGCAAAACCAATTCCGGATCGGGTTGTCACGCATGGAGCGTGTCGTTCGCGAACGCATGTCGATTCAAGATACAAACACGATCACTCCGCAGCAGCTGATCAACATTCGTCCGGTCATTGCAGCGATCAAAGAGTTTTTTGGAAGTTCGCAGCTTTCGCAATTTATGGATCAGACGAACCCGCTTGCTGAGTTGACGCATAAACGCCGTCTTTCTGCGCTAGGACCGGGTGGTTTAACTCGTGAACGCGCTGGTTTTGAGGTGCGTGACGTTCACTATTCACACTATGGACGCATGTGTCCAATTGAAACGCCGGAAGGTCCAAACATTGGGTTGATCAACTCATTGTCTACTTATGCGAAAGTCAATAAATTCGGCTTTATCGAAACACCATATCGCCGCGTTGATCCGGAGACGGGAAGAGTTACCGATCAAATTGACTATTTAACCGCTGACGAAGAAGATAACTACGTCGTAGCGCAAGCGAACGTTCCGCTCGCCGAAGATGGAACGTTCTTAGAAGAAAATGTTGTTGCCCGTTTCCGTGGCGAAAACATTGTCGTCAAACGCGACCGCGTCGACTATATGGACGTATCGCCGAAGCAAGTCGTATCGGCAGCGACGGCCTGCATTCCATTTTTGGAAAACGATGACTCGAACCGCGCGCTTATGGGCGCGAACATGCAACGTCAAGCCGTTCCGCTGTTAGAACCGGAAGCGCCAATTGTCGGTACGGGAATGGAATATGTATCTGCAAAAGACTCCGGCGCCGCTGTTATTTGTAAACATCGCGGTATTGTCGAACGGGTAGAGGCGAAAGAAATTTGGGTTCGCCGCCTTGTTGAAGTGGATGGAAAAGAAGTAAAAGGCGAATTGGATAAATATCGTCTGTTGAAATTCGTCCGCTCCAACCAAGGAACTTGCTACAATCAACGTCCGATCGTGAAAAAGGGCGATATCGTGGAAAAAGGCGAGATTTTGGCGGACGGTCCATCCATGGATAAAGGCGAACTTGCTCTCGGCCGTAACGTGCTTGTCGCCTTTATGACATGGGATGGCTATAACTATGAAGACGCGATTATCATGAGCGAACGTCTCGTGAAAGAAGACGTCTATACGTCCATCCATATTGAGGAGTATGAAGCGGAATCGCGCGACACCAAACTTGGTCCGGAAGAAATTACGCGCGATATTCCGAACGTCGGTGAAGACGCGCTGAAAAATTTAGACGAGCGCGGAATTGTCCGCATTGGCGCCGAGGTAAAAGACGGCGACTTGCTTGTCGGAAAAGTAACACCAAAAGGAATGACAGAACTTACTGCGGAAGAACGGCTGTTGCATGCGATCTTCGGAGAGAAAGCCCGCGAAGTGCGCGATACGTCGCTTCGCGTTCCGCATGGCGGTGGCGGCATTGTCCTTGACGTGAAGGTCTTTAACCGCGAAGACGGAGATGAGCTTCCGCCAGGCGTCAACCAGCTTGTCCGTGTTTACATCGTACAAAAACGGAAAATTTCCGAAGGCGATAAAATGGCAGGGCGCCATGGAAACAAAGGGGTTATTTCGCGGATTTTGCCGGAAGAAGATATGCCGTTCTTGCCAGATGGCACGCCGATTGATATTATGTTGAACCCTTTAGGCGTTCCATCGCGGATGAATATCGGGCAAGTGTTCGAACTGCATCTTGGTATGGCGGCGAAAAAACTCGGTCTTCATATTGCGTCCCCGGTATTCGATGGAGCTACAGAAGAAGATGTGTGGAACATTTTAGAAGAAGCCGGAATGCCGCGTGACGCAAAAACGGTGCTATATGACGGCAGAACGGGAGAGCCGTTTGATAACCGCGTATCTGTCGGCATTATGTACATGATTAAGCTTGCGCACATGGTCGACGATAAGCTACACGCCCGTTCAACAGGGCCGTACTCGCTCGTTACGCAGCAACCGCTTGGCGGTAAAGTGCAATTTGGCGGACAACGCTTTGGCGAAATGGAAGTGTGGGCGCTTGAAGCTTATGGCGCTGCGTATACGTTGCAGGAGATACTTACGGTCAAGTCGGACGATGTCGTCGGTCGTGTCAAAACGTACGAAGCGATTGTGAAAGGGGAAAACATTCCAGAACCAGGTGTGCCGGAATCGTTTAAAGTGTTGATTAAAGAGTTACAAAGCTTAGGTATGGATGTCACCATTTTGACTAGCGATGAAAAAGAAATTAATATGGAAAACTTTGATGAAGAGGATGATGTTCATTCCGCGGATTCGATCGTCCCGGAAGTGAAGTCGGCAGAAAATGAAAAAGCCGGGAAAAAA
The DNA here is from genome assembly GCF_900111865.1 of Parageobacillus thermantarcticus. Taxonomy (GTDB): domain Bacteria; phylum Bacillota; class Bacilli; order Bacillales; family Anoxybacillaceae; genus Parageobacillus; species Parageobacillus thermantarcticus. The sequence continues at coordinate 23,347 of NZ_FOJS01000018.1, forward strand.
GGTGTTGCGACAAAAGAATAAGCTGCTTGTAGTGATGGGGGATAGTTGATCCTCCATCACTTTCAAGATGTTTTAACGATGATAACGGACGGCTAATTTTGTTACAAAAGCAATCGAGGCAAAACCGAGTGATAAAGAGGGAGGTATACCCCTTGCTAGATGTAAATAAATTTGAATACATGAAAATCGGACTCGCTTCGCCGGAAAAAATTCGTTCTTGGTCATATGGTGAAGTAAAAAAACCGGAAACGATTAACTATCGTACGTTGAAACCGGAAAAAGACGGATTGTTTTGCGAGCGTATTTTCGGACCAACAAAAGACTGGGAATGTCATTGTGGAAAATATAAGCGCGTACGTTATAAAGGTGTTGTCTGTGATCGTTGCGGTGTCGAAGTGACTCGCTCAAAAGTCCGTCGCGAACGGATGGGACATATTGAACTAGCAGCTCCTGTTTCACATATTTGGTATTTTAAAGGGATTCCAAGCCGCATGGGACTTGTTTTGGATATGTCGCCGCGAGCGTTGGAAGAAGTCATTTATTTCGCTTCATATGTTGTGACTGACCCAGGCGATACACCGCTTGAGAAAAAACAACTGCTTTCCGAAAAAGAATATCGCGCGTATCGCGAAAAATACGGGCAATCATTCCAAGCTTCCATGGGTGCTGAAGCCATTAAAAAGCTTCTGCAAGATATTGATTTAGAAAAAGAAGTGGCAACGCTAAAAGAAGAATTAAAAACGGCGCAAGGGCAACGGCGTGCCCGCATTATTAAACGGTTGGAAGTGTTAGAAGCGTTCCGCAATTCGGGGAACGATCCTGCTTGGATGGTGCTTGACGTGCTGCCAGTCATCCCGCCTGAATTGCGGCCGATGGTGCAATTAGACGGTGGACGTTTTGCGACATCCGACCTCAACGACTTATATCGCCGCGTTATTAACCGAAATAATCGGTTAAAACGGCTGTTAGATCTCGGTGCGCCAAGCATTATTGTGCAAAACGAAAAACGGATGCTCCAAGAAGCGGTCGATGCGCTCATTGACAACGGTCGCCGCGGTCGTCCGGTAACGGGTCCTGGAAACCGTCCGTTAAAATCGCTGTCTCATATGTTAAAAGGAAAACAAGGACGTTTCCGGCAGAACTTGCTTGGTAAGCGTGTGGATTATTCAGGCCGGTCGGTTATTGTCGTCGGTCCGAACTTGAAAATGTATCAATGCGGTTTGCCGAAAGAAATGGCGCTTGAGCTCTTTAAACCATTTGTGATGAAAGAACTTGTTGAACGTGGCCTAGCTCACAACATTAAAAGCGCGAAACGAAAAATTGAACGCGTCCATCCGGAAGTGTGGGACGTATTAGAGGATGTCATTAAAGAACATCCTGTCTTGCTCAACCGCGCGCCAACTCTTCACCGATTGGGCATTCAAGCGTTTGAGCCAACGCTTGTCGAAGGTCGCGCCATTCGTTTGCATCCGCTTGTATGTACGGCATATAACGCTGACTTTGACGGAGACCAAATGGCGGTGCACGTTCCGCTTTCGGCGGAAGCTCAGGCGGAAGCGCGCTTGCTCATGCTTGCAGCACAAAACATTTTGAACCCGAAAGACGGAAAACCGGTTGTTACTCCTTCGCAAGACATGGTTTTAGGTAACTACTATTTAACGATGGAACGCGAAGGTGCGATCGGTGAAGGAATGGTATTTAAAGATACGGATGAAGCGTTGCTCGCGTACCATAACGGTTATGTCCATTTGCATTCGCGGATTGCTGTTCATGCTGGCTCATTGAAAAATGAAACGTTTACAGAAGAGCAGAATAATAAACTGCTTCTTACAACAGTTGGAAAACTTATTTTCAATGAAATTTTGCCAAACTCGTTCCCGTATATTAACGAACCGACAACGGAAAATATCGAAGGGCGGACACCAGATAAATATTTCCTTGATAAAGGCGCGAATGTCAAAGAAGAAATTCGCAAGCGCGAACTCGTTCCGCCATTTAAGAAAAAAGTGCTTGGACAAATTATCGCTGAAGTATTTAAGCGGTTCAAAATTACGGAAACGTCGAAGATGCTTGACCGCATGAAAGATTTAGGATTCCAATATTCGACGAAAGCCGGCATTACGATTGGCGTCGCCGACATTGTCGTGCTTCCGGAAAAACAAGAAATTCTTGAAGAAGCGCAAGCGAAAGTCGACACAGTTTTAAAACAATTCCGCCGCGGTTTAATTACCGACGAAGAGCGCTATGAACGGGTTATCTCGATTTGGAGCGCGGCGAAAGACAAAATTCAAGACAGATTGATGAAATCGTTGGATAAACGCAACCCAATCTTTATGATGAGCGATTCTGGAGCCCGCGGTAACGCCTCGAACTTTACGCAGCTTGCCGGAATGCGCGGTCTTATGGCGAACCCGGCAGGACGCATCATCGAATTGCCAATCAAATCCTCGTTCCGTGAAGGATTAACTGTATTGGAGTACTTTATTTCGACACACGGGGCGCGCAAAGGGCTTGCCGATACTGCGTTGAAAACAGCGGACTCTGGTTATCTCACAAGACGTCTTGTTGATGTCGCACAAGATGTGATTGTTCGCGAAGAAGATTGCGGCACAGACCGCGGTATTCTTGCAAGAGAGTTGACGGACGGTACGGAAGTCATCGTTAAACTAGAAGAACGTCTTGTCGGCCGTTACGCGCAAAAAACAGTGAGACACCCAGAAACAGGTGAAATACTCGTTCGCAAAGACGAGATGATCACAGAAGACATTGCCAATGCGATCATTAAAGCAGGCATTAAAGAAGTATGGATCCGCTCTGCCTTTACATGCAATACGCGACACGGCGTATGTAAAAAATGTTACGGTCGCAATTTGGCAACCGGTGCGGAAGTGGAAGTCGGCGAAGCAGTCGGCATTATTGCTGCGCAATCGATCGGCGAGCCGGGTACGCAGCTAACGATGCGCACGTTCCACACAGGCGGTGTTGCCGGCGATGACATTACCCAAGGTTTGCCGCGCGTTCAAGAGCTGTTTGAAGCGCGCAATCCGAAAGGGCAGGCGGTGATTTCGGAAATTGACGGAATCGTCACTTCGATTAGCGAAACGCGCGATCACCAATACGAAATCGTCGTAAAAGGCGAAGTGGAAACACGTTCTTATATCGCCCCTTACAACGCAAGATTAAAAGTAGAAGAAGGGCAGCAAGTCGAGCGTGGTCAAGAACTGACAGAAGGGTCAGTTGACCCGAAACAATTATTAAAAGTAAGGGATATTACATCCGTTCAAGAATACTTATTGCGCGAAGTACAAAAAGTGTATAGAATGCAAGGGGTAGAAATTAGCGACAAACATATTGAAGTAATGGTTCGACAAATGCTTCGCAAAGTACGCATCATTGATGCGGGAGATACAGACGTCTTGCCTGGCACGTTATTAGATGTGCATCAGTTTACAGATGTGAACGAAAAAGCGCTTCTTGAAGGAAAACGCCCGGCGACGGCTCGTCCGGTATTGCTTGGTATTACAAAAGCATCGCTTGAGACAGATTCGTTCTTATCAGCTGCATCTTTCCAAGAAACGACGCGCGTTTTAACCGATGCGGCGATCAAAGGAAAACGGGATGAATTGCTTGGCTTAAAAGAAAACGTCATTATCGGTAAGCTTGTTCCTGCGGGAACTGGAATGGCTCGCTACCGCAAAGTAAAGCCAGTAATGAAAAAAGAAGAAAATGAGGACGCGGTTACTTCTAAGTAATCCGTTGTTACCAGCAAAGGGAATCCGTCCTTTGCTGGTAACAAATTGTTTTAAAAATAAGTTGACAACATTTCATGAAAATGATAGTCTAAAAAAGGTGTTCCGAAAACCTGGTACTTTGGAGGATATGTTACATGTCTTATGAAAAAGTATTACAGGCTGGAAAAATTGTTGTAGGAACAAAACAAACGATAAGAGCACTGAAGGAAGGAAAAGCGCTCGAAGTCATTGTCGCGGAAGATGCTGACTCTGCGATCATTGAAAAGGTGATGGAAGCGGCGAAAAGCGCAAACGTTCCAGTTACGAAAGTAGATTCGATGAAAAAGCTTGGAAAAGCATGCAAAATCCAAGTAGGAGCAGCTGCCGTAGCGATCATTCGTTAAAAGTGTTTTTGTAGTTTTTACTGCAAAAACTTTGTTTTGCATAAATAATGAACCGCCTGGATATGTGGGCTTGAGTTTGTATGTGAAAGGAGGAAATTTAACAATGCCTACAATCAACCAATTAGTTCGCAAAGGTCGCGAGAAAAAAGTGGTAAAATCTAAATCTCCTGCATTGAATAAAGGGTACAACAGCTTTAAAAAAGTACAAACAAACGTTCCTTCTCCACAAAAACGCGGTGTTTGTACACGTGTTGGTACGATGACACCGAAAAAGCCAAACTCTGCGCTTCGTAAATATGCGCGTGTTCGTTTGACGAACGGTATTGAAGTGACGGCTTATATTCCTGGTATCGGCCATAACTTGCAAGAACACAGCGTTGTGCTGATTCGCGGTGGACGTGTAAAAGACTTGCCAGGGGTACGCTATCACATTATTCGTGGTGCCCTAGATACAGCAGGGGTGGCGAACCGCATGCAAGGTCGTTCGAAATACGGCGCGAAAAAACCGAAAGAATCGAAAAAATAATTGAAATAGGATTTTTTACCGAAAGGAGGAAAAACTATGCCACGTAGAGGTCCAGTTCCAAAACGAGACGTACTACCAGATCCGATTTACAATTCCAAACTAGTAACTCGCCTTATCAATAAAATTATGATTGACGGCAAAAAAGGAAAAGCGCAAAAAATTCTTTATACGGCATTTGATATTATTCGCGAACGTACGGGTAAAGATCCAATGGAAGTGTTTGAACAAGCGTTGAAAAACGTGATGCCTGTTCTTGAAGTTCGCGCGCGCCGCGTTGGTGGTGCGAACTACCAAGTTCCTGTTGAGGTTCGCCCAGATCGTCGCGTGACATTAGGCCTTCGTTGGTTAGTGCAATATGCTCGTCTCCGCGGCGAAAAAACGATGGAAGAGCGTCTTGCAAATGAAATTATGGATGCTGCCAATAACACTGGAGCGGCTGTGAAAAAACGCGAAGATACACACAAAATGGCGGAAGCAAACAAAGCGTTTGCGCATTATCGCTGGTAATCATCGGATTTATATCAATAAGCAGTGGAAAATAGGTGATGGCGGTCGAGAAATTTGCCGCCAATTCACCTATATTCCTGTATTATCGTTTGTATAGCGACTATCACATGATACTTATTTGAAGGAAGGAGAAAATAACCACCATGGCAAGAGAGTTCTCCTTGGAAAAGACTCGAAACATTGGTATTATGGCGCATATTGACGCCGGTAAGACAACGACAACCGAGCGCATCTTGTTCTATACTGGTCGTATTCATAAAATTGGGGAAACTCATGAAGGTGCTTCCCAAATGGACTGGATGGAACAAGAACAAGAGCGCGGAATTACGATTACATCTGCGGCGACAACAGCACAATGGAAAGGTCATCGCATTAACATCATTGACACGCCAGGGCACGTAGACTTCACGGTGGAAGTAGAACGTTCTCTCCGCGTGCTTGACGGTGCGATTACCGTTCTTGATGCGCAATCCGGCGTAGAACCGCAAACGGAAACAGTTTGGCGCCAAGCGACTACATACGGTGTTCCACGTATCGTATTCGTCAACAAAATGGATAAAATCGGCGCGGATTTTCTATATTCGGTAAAAACGCTTCATGACCGTCTGCAAGCAAACGCGCACCCTGTGCAATTGCCGATTGGTGCGGAAGACCAATTCTCCGGCATTATTGATCTCGTAGAAATGTGCGCGTACCATTATCACGATGAACTTGGTAAAAATATTGAACGTATTGAAATTCCGGAAGATTACCGCGACATGGCGGAAGAATATCATAACAAACTCATCGAAGCGGTTGCAGAATTAGATGAAGAGCTGATGATGAAATATTTAGAAGGGGAAGAAATTACAGTAGAAGAGTTGAAAGCGGCGATTCGCAGAGCGACGATCAGCGTGGAATTCTTCCCTGTATTCTGCGGTTCTGCGTTTAAAAATAAAGGGGTTCAATTGTTGCTTGACGGGGTTGTTGACTATCTGCCTTCTCCTGTGGATATCCCGCCAATTAAAGGGGTCGTTCCAGATACGGAAGAAGAAGTTGTTCGTGAATCAAGCGATGACGCTCCATTCGCGGCATTAGCGTTTAAGATTATGACAGACCCTTATGTCGGTAAATTAACATTCTTCCGCGTGTACTCTGGTACGCTTGATTCTGGTTCTTATGTCATGAACTCGACAAAACGTAAACGCGAACGTATCGGTCGTCTCCTACAAATGCATGCGAATCACCGTCAAGAAATTTCAAAAGTATATGCTGGTGACATCGCGGCAGCTGTAGGTTTAAAAGATACAACAACAGGCGATACTCTATGTGATGAAAAGAACCTTGTTATACTAGAATCAATGCAGTTCCCAGAACCAGTTATTTCGGTGGCGATCGAGCCAAAATCAAAAGCGGACCAAGATAAAATGGGTCAAGCATTGCAAAAATTACAAGAAGAAGACCCGACATTCCGCGCACATACAGATCCGGAAACTGGCCAAACGATCATTTCTGGTATGGGTGAGCTTCACCTAGACATCATCGTTGACCGTATGCGCCGTGAATTCAAAGTGGAAGCAAACGTCGGCGCGCCACAAGTTGCTTACCGCGAAACATTCCGTAAATCGGCGCAAGTCGAAGGGAAATTTATCCGCCAATCTGGTGGTCGCGGTCAATACGGTCACGTTTGGATCGAATTCTCGCCAAACGAACGCGGAAAAGGATTCGAATTCGAAAACGCGATTGTCGGTGGAGTCGTTCCGAAAGAATATGTTCCAGCAGTCCAAGCGGGTCTTGAAGAAGCGATGCAAAATGGCGTTCTTGCTGGATACCCAGTTGTCGACATTAAAGCAAAACTATTTGATGGTTCATACCATGATGTCGACTCCAGCGAAATGGCGTTCAAAATCGCAGCTTCTTTAGCGTTGAAAAATGCTGCTGCAAAATGTGATCCTGTGTTGCTTGAGCCAATCATGAAAGTCGAAGTAGTGATCCCTGAAGAATATCTTGGCGATATTATGGGTGATATCACTTCTCGTCGAGGACGCGTAGAAGGTATGGAAGCTCGCGGTAACGCGCAAGTCGTTCGCGCGATGGTTCCGCTGGCGGAAATGTTTGGATACGCTACTTCGCTACGTTCTAACACACAAGGTCGCGGAACGTTTACGATGGTATTTGACCATTATGAAGAAGTTCCGAAAAACATTGCAGATGAAATCATCAAAAAAAATAAAGGTGAATAATTGATTTTTGCGCATAGTTCCGCTATAAATTACTTATGTAAGACTTGGGAGCAAATATGCTCACTATTTGCTCCCAGGCATTCTATAATCATAAATTTAATTTAAAAATTAATATTCTAATTTTAAGGAGGATACTATAATGGCTAAAGAGAAATTCGAACGTACGAAACCACACGTCAATATTGGTACTATCGGCCACGTTGACCATGGTAAAACTACGTTAACTGCTGCAATTACAACGGTTCTTGCAAAACAAGGTAAAGCACAAGCTAAAGCATACGACCAAATCGACGCAGCTCCAGAAGAACGTGAACGCGGTATTACAATCTCTACTGCGCACGTTGAGTATGAAACGGACAAACGCCACTACGCTCACGTTGACTGCCCTGGCCACGCGGACTACGTGAAAAACATGATCACAGGCGCAGCACAAATGGACGGCGCGATCCTTGTTGTGTCTGCGGCTGACGGTCCAATGCCACAAACTCGTGAGCACATTCTTCTTTCTCGCCAAGTAGGTGTGCCATACATCGTTGTATTCTTGAATAAATGCGACATGGTTGACGATGAAGAATTGTTAGAACTTGTTGAAATGGAAGTTCGCGATCTACTATCTGAATATGACTTCCCTGGCGATGAAGTGCCTGTTATCAAAGGTTCTGCATTAAAAGCGCTTGAAGGCGATCCTGAATGGGAAGCAAAAATCATTGAATTGATGAATGCGGTTGACGAATACATTCCAACTCCGCAACGCGAAATTGACAAACCGTTCATGATGCCAATCGAAGACGTATTCTCGATCACTGGTCGCGGTACAGTAGCAACTGGCCGTGTAGAACGCGGTACGCTAAAAGTTGGCGACGCTGTAGAAATCGTTGGTCTTTCTGACGAACCAAAATCGACAACTGTTACTGGTGTAGAAATGTTCCGCAAACTTCTTGACCAAGCAGAAGCTGGTGACAATATCGGTGCGCTTCTTCGCGGTGTATCCCGTGATGAAGTAGAGCGCGGTCAAGTGCTTGCAAAACCAGGAACTATTACACCACACACAAAATTTAGAGCGCAAGTTTACGTTTTAACGAAAGAAGAAGGTGGACGTCATACTCCATTCTTCTCTAACTATCGTCCACAATTCTATTTCCGTACAACAGACGTAACAGGCATCATCACGCTTCCTGAAGGCGTTGAAATGGTTATGCCTGGCGACAACGTCGAAATGACAGTAGAATTAATCGCGCCGATCGCGATCGAAGAAGGTACAAAATTCTCGATCCGTGAAGGCGGACGTACAGTTGGCGCTGGTTCTGTATCTGAAATCATTGAATAATGATGGCAGCGCGACAAGCAGGTTTGCGTTTGCAAACCTGCTTTTTTTGTATCCTTTTTTGACAAGTTGAAAATCGAAAGTTAGCTATGTATAATTAGAAAGTGCGTAGAAAAGCGAAGAAATAGCTTGCAATCTCGTTTGTGTATCTGTATAATATCAAATGTTGGTCTTTGACTGCGATGAAGTGGAAGGTTGCTGACACACCCGGTTGCTTTGCCATGGCGAGTGTGCAGGAAATTTCCATGGAGAATGTCTATTTTCAAAATAGGCGAAGAAGGAGGGAAAACAATGGCAAAAGAAAAAATTCGTATTCGTTTAAAAGCTTATGATCATCGAATTCTTGATCAATCTGCGGAAAAAATCGTAGAAACAGCGAAACGTTCCGGCGCAAAAGTATCTGGTCCGATCCCATTGCCGACGGAAAGAACTGTTTATACGATTTTGCGCGCTGTTCACAAGTATAAAGACTCTCGTGAACAATTCGAAATGCGCACACATAAACGCTTGATCGATATCGTGAATCCTACTCCGCAAACGGTAGATTCATTAATGCGCCTTGACTTACCGTCCGGTGTTGATATTGAAATTAAACTTTAATTTAGCAGGAGGTGTGACGAATGACCAAAGGAATCTTAGGGAGAAAAATTGGTATGACGCAAGTATTCGCGGAAAACGGCGATTTAATTCCTGTAACCGTCATTGAAGCAACTCCAAACGTCGTATTGCAAAAGAAAACGATCGAAAAAGACGGCTACGAAGCGATTCAATTAGGTTTTGAGGATTTAAGCGAAAAACGCGCTAACAAGCCGCAAATCGGTCACGCCGCTAAAGCGAATACGGCACCTAAGCGCTTCATCCGCGAAATTCGCGGCGCAAATATTGATGAATATGAAGTTGGTCAGGAAGTCAAAGTAGATATTTTTTCTGAAGGCGATATTGTCGATGTAACTGGAATTTCAAAAGGGAAAGGATTCCAAGGCGCGATCAAACGTCATGGCCAATCACGTGGACCAATGGCGCACGGTTCTCGCTATCATCGCCGTCCTGGTTCGATGGGTGCGATTGCTCCAAACCGCGTGTTTAAATCGAAAGAATTGCCAGGTCGCATGGGTGGCCAACGTGTCACGATTCAAAACTTAAAAATTGTGAAAGTGGACCCAGAACGCAACTTGCTTCTTATTAAAGGAAACGTGCCAGGTCCAAGAAAAGGTTTAGTGATCGTAAAAAGCGCAGTGAAAGCGAAGGCAAAATAACATTTTGCTAGGAAAGGAGGAACTATCCAATGCCAAAAGTAGCATTGTACAACCAGAACGGAGAAACTATCGGAGAAATCGAACTGAACGATTCCGTTTTTGGTATTGAGCCAAACAAATATGTGTTATTCGAAGCGGTTATTATGCAACGCGCTTCTTTGCGTCAAGGAACGCATAAAACAAAAAATCGTGCTGAAGTAAGTGGCGGCGGCCGCAAACCATGGCGCCAAAAAGGTACAGGACGCGCTCGTCAAGGTTCAATTCGCGCTCCACAATGGCGTGGCGGTGGTACGGTGTTCGGTCCGGTTCCGCGCAGCTACAGCTATAAATTGCCGAAAAAGGTCCGCCGTTTAGCCATTAAGTCAGCGTTATCTTCCAAAGTTCTTGAAAACAACATTGTTGTTTTAGACAATTTAACATTAGAAGCACCAAAAACAAAAGAAATGGTGAAAATCTTAAATAATCTTTCCGTTGATCGCAAAGCGCTAATTGTAACGGATGTTGCGAACGAAAATGTCGCGCTATCTGCACGCAATATTCCTGGCGTTACCGTGGTTACGGCGAACGGCATTAACGTTCTTGATGTGTTAAACCATGACAAGCTTGTAATCACGAAAGCGGCCGTGGAGAAAGTAGAGGAGGTGCTTGCATAATGAAAGATCCTCGCGATATTATTAAACGGCCCATTATCACGGAAAACACGATGAACTTAATTTCACAAAAAAAATATACATTTGAAGTCGACGTAAATGCGAATAAAACAGAAGTGAAAGATGCTGTAGAGAAAATTTTTGGCGTGAAAGTAGCGAAAGTCAACATTATGAACTATAAAGGTAAATTCAAGCGCGTTGGCCGTTACAGCGGTTATACGAACCGTCGCCGCAAAGCGATTGTAACGTTAACGCCAGACAGCAAAGAAATCAAACTGTTCGAAGTATAAGTTTAAAAGCGAAGGAGGGAAACCAACATGGCAATTAAAAAATACAAACCGACCTCAAACGGTCGCCGTGGTATGACAGTTCTTGACTTCTCCGAAATTACAACGGATAAGCCAGAAAAATCATTGCTTGCGCCGTTAAAGAAAAAAGCTGGCCGCAACAACCAAGGAAAAATTACAGTGCGTCACCAAGGTGGCGGTCATAAACGCCTATATCGCATCATTGATTTTAAACGTGATAAAGATGGAATTCCAGGTCGCGTTGCTACAATCGAGTATGATCCAAACCGTTCTGCAAACATTGCGTTAATTCACTATGCAGACGGTGAAAAACGTTATATTATTGCGCCGAAAAACCTTAAAGTAGGCATGGAAATCATGTCTGGACCAGATGCAGACATTAAAGTCGGCAACGCGTTGCCGCTTGAAAATATCCCAGTCGGTACGCTTGTGCATAATATTGAATTAAAACCAGGAAAAGGCGGACAATTAGTTCGCGCTGCTGGTACATCTGCACAAGTGCTTGGGAAAGAAGGAAAATATGTCATCGTTCGCCTCGCATCCGGCGAAGTGCGCATGATTTTAGGTGCTTGCCGGGCAACGGTTGGCGAAGTAGGCAATGAACAGCACGAACTTGTGAACATCGGTAAAGCAGGTCGCGCTCGTTGGCTAGGTATTCGTCCAACAGTTCGCGGTTCGGTTATGAACCCTGTCGATCACCCGCACGGTGGTGGTGAAGGTAAAGCACCAATCGGACGCAAATCGCCAATGACTCCTTGGGGTAAACCGACGCTTGGCTTTAAAACACGCAAAAAGAATAACAAATCGGATAAATTCATTATCCGCCGTCGTAAAAAATAACGGGGTTGAACTACGGTTCTTAAGAACCGTAGAACAATCACGAAGGGAGGTTCATTTATGGGTCGCAGCTTAAAAAAAGGTCCGTTCTGTGACGAACATTTAATGAAAAAAATCGAAAAATTAAATGAAACAGGTCAAAAACAAGTGATTAAAACATGGTCTCGTCGTTCGACAATTTTCCCGCAATTTGTTGGTCACACGATCGCCGTATACGATGGACGCAAACACGTGCCGGTTTATATTACGGAAGATATGGTGGGTCATAAACTTGGCGAATTCGCACCGACGCGTACGTTCCGAGGCCACGCTGGCGACGATAAGAAAACAAAACGTTAATGAGAGGAGGTTCAACACATGGAAGCTAAAGCTGTTGCAAGAACAGTCCGTATTGCTCCTCGTAAAGCACGTTTAGTGATTGACTTAATTCGAGGAAAAGAAGTTGGTGAGGCGTTTGCTATTCTCCGCCATACGCCAAAAGCGGCTTCCCCAATCATTGAAAAAGTGCTGAAATCCGCGGTGGCAAACGCTGAACATAATTATGATATGGATGTCAATAATTTAGTGATTACGAAAGCGTACGTGGACGAAGGTCCAACGTTGAAACGTTTCCGCCCGCGCGCAATGGGACGTGCAAGCGCGATTAATAAACGCACAAGCCATATCACCATCGTTGTTTCAGAAAAGAAGGAGGGATAATCAGTGGGTCAAAAGGTGAATCCGATCGGTCTCCGCATCGGCATTATTCGTGACTGGGACTCTAGATGGTACGCTGAAAAAGATTATGCGGACCTTTTACATGAGGATCTAAAAATCCGTGAGTACATTAATAAACGCTTGCAAGATGCTGCAGTATCTCGCATTGAAATTGAACGTGCAGCAAACCGCGTTAACATTACGATCCATACGGCGAAACCAGGTATGGTGATCGGAAAAGGCGGTTCGGAAGTAGAAGCGCTTCGCAAAGCGTTAACGCAATTAACTGGCAAACGTGTTCACATCAATATCGTTGAAATTAAAAAGCCGGATTTAGACGCGAAACTTGTCGCGGAAAACATTGCGCGCCAATTGGAAAACCGCGTTTCCTTCCGCCGTGCGCAAAAACAAGCGATTCAGCGGGCGATGCGCGCAGGGGCAAAAGGAATTAAAACAATGGTATCCGGTCGTCTCGGCGGTGCCGATATCGCACGTTCTGAACATTATAGCGAAGGAACTGTTCCACTCCATACGCTCCGTGCAGACATCGATTATGCAACTGCAGAAGCGGATACAACATACGGAAAAATCGGCGTGAAAGTATGGATTTATCGTGGAGAGGTCCTTCCGAAAAAAAAGAAAACTGAGGAAGGAGGAAAATAATCATGTTAATGCCAAAACGCGTAAAATATCGTCGTGAACATCGCGGACGCATGAAAGGTCGCGCAAAAGGCGGTACGGAAGTACATTTCGGTGAATACGGACTGCAAGCGTTAGAATCCGCTTGGATTACCAACCGTCAAATCGAGGCTGCCCGCCGTGCGATGACTCGTTATATGAAACGTGGCGGTAAAGTTTGGATTAAAATTTTCCCTTCTAAACCATACACAGCAAAACCGTTGGAAGTGCGGATGGGTTCCGGTAAAGGTGCTCCTGAAGGTTGGGTAGCGGTTGTCAAACCAGGCAAAGTCATGTTTGAAGTTGGCGGTGTTTCAGAGGAAGTGGCACGTGAAGCATTGCGTCTTGCTTCTCACAAACTTCCGATCAAATGTAAGTTTGTAAAACGCGAAGAAAGTGGTGGTGAAGCAAATGAAAGCTAAAGAAATTCGTGAACTTACCACTGCCGAAATCGAACAAAAAATTAAAGAGTTAAAAGAAGAATTATTCAACCTTCGCTTCCAACTCGCAACAGGGCAATTGGAAAACACAGCACGCATCCGCCAAGTGCGTAAAGATATCGCGCGCATGAAAACGATCATCCGTGAAAGAGAAATCGCTGCGAACGCAAAAAAATAACCGTTTGAGAGGAGGTTTGCGACATGAGTGAGCGCAATCAACGCAAAGTGTATGTAGGCCGCGTTGTATCCGATAAAATGGACAAAACGATTACCGTTCTTGTGGAAACGTACAAAAAACATCCGCTTTACGGCAAACGCGTGAAATATTCGAAAAAATATAAAGCGCATGATGAAAACAACATTGCGAAAGTCGGCGATATCGTAAAAATTATGGAAACTCGTCCGCTTTCGGCAACGAAGCGTTTCCGTTTAGTCGAAATCGTTGAAAAAGCAGTGATCGTTTAATCTATGTACGTTCGGACGTGATATAATTCCGAAAGGAGGTTTCGTCAATGATTCAACAAGAATCTCGTTTAAAAGTGGCTGATAATTCAGGGGCACGCGAAGTGCTTGTCATTAAAGTGTTAGGTGGTTCTGGACGCCGCTATGCAAACATTGGCGATGTTGTCGTTGCGACGGTCAAGGATGCGACACCAGGTGGCGTTGTTAAAAAAGGTCAAGTGGTGAAAGCGGTCGTTGTCCGCACAAAGCGTGGCGTTCGCCGTTCTGACGGCTCTTATATCCGCTTTGACGAAAATGCTTGCGTCATTATTCGTGACGATAAAAGCCCGCGCGGCACACGTATTTTTGGACCGGTCGCACGCGAATTGCGCGACAAAGACTTTATGAAAATCATCTCTTTAGCTCCAGAAGTAATTTAACGAAAGGAAAAAGCCTTTCAAGGAGGTGCGAACTGCGATGCATGTAAAAAAAGGTGATAAAGTCCAAGTAATCTCCGGTAAAGACAAAGGAAAACAAGGTGTGATCCTTGCTGCGTTTCCTAAGAAAAACCGCGTGATTGTCGAAGGTGTCAATATCATTAAAAAACACGCGAAACCATCTCAAGCAAATCCGCAAGGCGGCATTATCACAAAAGAGGCACCGATTCACGTATCAAAAGTAATGCCTTTAGATCCAAAAACAGGACTTCCAACTCGCATTGGATACAAGTTTGTAGATGGTAAAAAAGTGCGTTACGCGAAAAGATCTGGTGAGATTTTAGATAAATAATCGTGATGTCAGAAAGGAGGTACTCTTATGAACCGCCTGAAAGAGAAGTATTTAAAAGAAGTGACACCTGCTTTAATGAGCAAGTTTAACTATAAATCGATCATGCAAGTTCCAAAAATCGAAAAAATCGTCATCAACATGGGTGTTGGTGATGCGGTACAAAATCCAAAAGCGCTTGACAGCGCGGTAGAAGAATTAACGTTAATCGCTGGTCAAAAACCGGTTGTGACTCGCGCGAAAAAATCGATCGCTGGTTTCCGCCTTCGCGCAGGAATGCCAATCGGCGCAAAAGTAACATTGCGCGGTGAGCGCATGTACGAGTTTTTAGATAAATTGATTTCTGTATCGCTTCCACGCGTTCGCGATTTCCGCGGCGTATCGAAAAAATCGTTTGATGGTCGCGGCAACTATACGTTAGGCATTAAAGAACAATTAATTTTCCCTGAAATTGATTACGATAAAGTAAACAAAGTACGCGGAATGGATATCGTGATTGTTACTACGGCGAAAACGGACGAAGAAGCTCGTGAACTATTGGCATTGCTCGGCATGCCGTTCCAAAAATAATGAATCCCATCCGTAAAACAAGGGAGGCGAAATCGTGGCTAAAAAATCAATGATCGCGAAACAAAAACGTACGCCAAAGTTTAAAGTAAGAGCGTACACCCGTTGCGAACGCTGCGGTCGTCCGCATTCGGTTTATCGCAAATTTAAACTTTGCCGTATTTGTTTCCGTGAATTAGCGCATAAAGGTCAACTTCCAGGCATTAAAAAAGCAAGCTGGTAATCAACCCATGAGTTGGGAAGGAGGTAAAACATATGGTGATGACAGATCCAATTGCAGATATGCTTACTCGTATCCGCAATGCGAACATGGTGCGTCACGAGAAACTCGAAGTGCCTGCTTCGAAAATTAAACGGGAAATTGCGGAAATTTTAAAACGCGAAGGATTCATTCGCGATGTTGAATACATTGAAGATAATAAACAAGGCATTCTCCGTATTTTCTTAAAATACGGTCCAAACAATGAACGTGTAATTACTGGCTTAAAACGCATCAGCAAACCTGGCTTGCGCGTTTATGTCAAAGCACATGAAGTGCCTCGTGTATTGAACGGTTTAGGGATTGCGATCCTTTCTACGTCTCAAGGCATTTTAACAGATAAAGAGGCGCGTCAAAAAGGAACTGGCGGCGAAGTATTAGCATATGTTTGGTAATTCATTTCGTTAAGAATGGAGGTGTTCGTGCATGTCACGTGTTGGTAAAAAGCCAATCGAAATTCCGTCCGGCGTAACGGTAACGGTCAACGGCAATACCGTTACAGTAAAGGGACCGAAAGGCGAATTAACTCGCACTTTTCATCCAGATATGACAATCAAAGTGGAAAATAACGTAATAACGGTTACTCGTCCAAGCGATGAAAAACATCATCGAGCGCTTCATGGTACGACTCGCAGCTTGCTTGCAAACATGGTGGAAGGCGTATCGAAAGGATACGAAAAAGCGCTTGAATTAGTCGGTGTCGGTTACCGTGCGGCAAAACAAGGGAAAAAGCTTGTACTGAACGTCGGTTTTTCACATCCAGTAGAAATTGAACCGGAACAAGGATTAGAAATTGAAGTTCCTTCGCAAACGAGAATCGTCGTAAAAGGCGCAGATAAACAACGTGTCGGCGAACTTGCGGCGAACATTCGCGCCGTACGTCCACCTGAGCCATATAAAGGTAAAGGAATTCGCTACGAAGGTGAAGTTGTGCGTCTTAAAGAAGGTAAAACTGGTAAATAATGCAGCTTAGCGAGATGAAAGGAGTGACATAAATGATCACAAAAATTGACCGAAACGCAGTTCGCAAAAGAAGACATGCGCGCGTTCGCAAAAAAATATTCGGAACTGCCGAACGTCCACGCTTAAATGTGTTCCGTTCCAACAAACACATTTATGCGCAAATTATTGATGACATGAAAGCAGTAACGCTTGTCAGCGCTTCTACGTTAGATAAAGAATTCAACTTAGAATCGACGGGAAATATCGAAGCAGCAAAAAAAGTCGGTGAACTAGTAGCAAAACGAGCATTAGCAAAAGGCATTAAAAAGGTCGTTTTTGACCGCGGCGGCTATTTATATCATGGTCGTGTAAAGGCGCTTGCTGATGCTGCTCGTGAAGCTGGTTTAGAATTCTAATTATAAAGGAGGGACAACGATGCGTCGTATCGATCCAAATAAACTTGAGCTTGAAGAGCGCGTGGTATCTGTTAACCGTGTTGCGAAAGTAGTAAAAGGTGGACGTCGTTTACGCTTCTCCGCATTAGTCGTTGTCGGAGATAAAAATGGTCATGTCGGTTTTGGAACAGGAAAAGCGCAAGAAGTTCCGGACGCGATTCGCAAAGCGATTGAAGATGCGAAGAAAAATTTAATTGAAGTACCGATCGTCGGCACAACGATTCCTCACGAAGTGATCGGCCATTTTGGCGCTGGAAAAATCATTTTAAAACCTGCATCTGAAGGTACAGGGGTTATCGCTGGTGGTCCGGCGCGCGCCGTATTGGAGTTAGCAGGTATCAGCGATATTCTTTCCAAATCGATCGGTTCGAACACGCCAATTAACATGGTGAGAGCTACTGTTGACGGATTAAAACAATTAAAACGTGCAGAAGATGTAGCGAGATTGCGCGGTAAAACAGTTGAGGAACTGTTAGGATAAGGAGGGAAATACAATGGCGAAAAAATTGGCGATTACCCTCACTCGCAGCGTCATCGGTCGCCCGCAAGACCAACGAATTACGGTGAAAACACTGGGTTTGCGCAAGTTGCACCAAACAGTCGTTCATAACGATAATCCTGCGATCCGCGGCATGATTAACAAAGTCGCTCACCTTGTAAAAGTACAAGAAATCGAACAATAATCATATAAGGAGGTGCTTCGCGATGAAACTTCATGAACTACAACCAGCGCCAGGTTCCCGCAAAGAACGCACTCGCGTCGGTCGCGGTATCGGTTCTGGCAAAGGCAAAACGTCTGGTAGAGGTCAAAAAGGTCAAAATGCTCGTTCTGGCGGAGGTGTACGCCTCGGTTTTGAAGGTGGCCAAACTCCTTTATTCCGTCGCCTTCCAAAACGCGGCTTTACCAACATCAATCGTAAAGAATATGCGATTGTTAACCTTGAAAAATTAAACCGTTTTGAGGACGGAACAGAAGTAACGCCTGAGTTGTTGCTCGAAACTGGTGTAATCAGCAAATTGAAATCAGGTGTGAAAATTTTAGGGAAAGGCCAAATCGAGAAAAAATTAACGGTAAAAGCCCATAAATTCTCTTCATCGGCGAAAGAGGCAATTGAAGCTGCTGGCGGTAAAACTGAGGTGATTTAATGTTTCGGACAATCTCCAACTTTATGCGCGTCGGTGATATAAGGAAAAAAATCATCTTTACTCTTCTTATGCTCATTGTGTTTCGCATTGGTACGTTTATCCCGGTGCCGAATGTAAACGCCGATGTGTTAAAAGTGCAAGATCAAATGAACGCTTTCGGCGTTCTGAACATATTCGGCGGCGGGGCGCTACAAAACTTCTCGATTTTTGCGATGGGCGTCATGCCTTATATTACAGCATCCATCATCGTGCAGCTTTTGCAGATGGATGTTGTCCCTAAATTTACGGAATGGTCGAAGCAAGGCGAGGTTGGACGACGTAAATTAGCTCAGTTTACCCGCTATTTTACGGTCGTTTTAGGGTTTATTCAGGCGCTCGGAATGTCATACGGCTTTAACAACTTAGCGTCAGGAGCGCTCATTAAAAATCCTGGCATACCGACATATTTATTGATTGCGACGGTGTTAACAGCAGGAACCGCATTTTTAATGTGGCTTGGTGAGCAAATTACCGCCAAAGGTGTCGGAAACGGCATTTCCATCATTATTTTTGCCGGAATTGTTTCCGGTATCCCTGCCGTGTTAAACCAAGTTTACGCACAGCAGTTTGAAAACGTCGGCGAAGACTTGTTCTTGCGCATTGTTACGCTTTTGCTTGTCGCGGTAGCGGTGGTTGTCGTTATCGTTGGCGTGATTTATATTCAACAAGCGTTCCGGAAAATTCCGATTCAATACGCCAAACGGCTTGAAGGACGCAGCCCGGTTGGCGGGCACTCCACTCACTTGCCGCTAAAAGTGAATCCGGCGGGAGTGATTCCAGTTATTTTTGCTGTGTCGTTTATTATTGCTCCACCGACAATTGCATCGTTTTTTGGTTCGAATGACGTAACATTGTGGATTCGGAAAACGTTTGATTATACACAACCAGTTGGCATGGTTATTTATGTCGCGCTTATTATTGCGTTTACGTATTTCTACGCTTTTGTCCAAGTCAATCCAGAACAGATGGCGGACAATTTGAAAAAACAAGGTGGCTACATCCCAGGAATACGTCCAGGAAAAAATACGCAAGAATATGTGACAAAAATTCTTTACCGGCTTACGTTTGTCGGTTCGTTATTTTTAGCAGCTGTTGCGATTCTTCCCGTGTTCTTTGTGAAATTCGCTAATTTGCCGCCTTCCGCTCGAATCGGTGGAACAAGTTTGCTCATTGTTGTCGGTGTTGCGCTTGAGACAATGAAACAGCTTGAAAGTCAGCTTGTGAAACGTCATTACAAAGGATTTATTAAATAAAGGGGTTAGGAGCAGTTGCCCCTTACCTCTATAGAGCTGAGGGGGAGCGAGGATGAACTTAGTATTAATGGGATTGCCTGGCGCTGGAAAAGGCACTCAAGCGGAGAAAATCGTTGAAACATATGGGATTCCACATATTTCGACTGGTGATATGTTTCGCGCCGCCATTAAAGAAGGAACGCCGTTAGGTTTGCAAGCAAAAGAGTATATGGACCGCGGCGATCTTGTTCCGGATGAAGTGACGATCGGCATTGTTCGCGAACGTTTAAGCAAAGATGACTGCCGGAAAGGATTTTTGCTCGACGGGTTTCCGCGGACGGTTGCTCAAGCGGAAGCACTGGAAAACATTCTTGCCGAATTAAACCGTTCGATCGACTATGTCATTCATATTCAAGTCGATAAAGATATTTTAATGGAACGTCTAACGGGAAGACGAATTTGCAAAAACTGTGGCGCGACGTACCATCTCGTGTTTAATCCACCAGCACAGCCCGGCGTTTGCGACAAATGCGGCGGCGAGCTGTACCAGCGCGCGGATGACAACGAGGAAACAGTGGCCAATCGCCTTGAAGTGAACGTAAAACAAATGCAGCCATTGCTTGAATTTTACGAAAAGAAAGGGTATTTGCGCCACATTAATGGACAGCAGGACATTGACAAAGTATTTGCGGACATTCGCGAACTTCTTGGAGGCTTACAATAATGATTATTTGCAAAACTCCGCGTGAAATTGAAATCATGCGCGAGGCAGGAAGAATCGTGGCTTTGACTCGCCAAGAACTAGAAAAGCATATTCGCCCGGGAATTACGACAAAAGAATTGGATCAGATCGCCGAAACCGTCATCCGGGAACATGGCGCCATTCCTTCGTTTAAAGGATACAACGGGTTTCCTGGAAGCATTTGCACTTCGGTGAACGAAGAACTTGTTCACGGGATTCCCGGTGACCGGGTGCTAAAGGAAGGCGATATTATTAGCATTGATGTCGGCGCCAAATATAACGGCTATCATGCCGACTCCGCATGGACGTATCCTGTTGGGGAGATTGCGGAAGAAACGAAAAAACTTCTTGAAGTAACGGAAAAATCTTTATATATCGGATTAGAGGAAGCAAAACCAGGCGCCCGTTTGACCAATATTTCTCATGCGATACAAACATATGTGGAATCCCATCATTTTTCGATCGTTCGCGAGTATGTCGGACACGGAATTGGTCAAAACTTACATGAAGATCCGCAAGTACCGCATTATGGTCCGCCAAATAAAGGGCCGCGTTTGAAACCGGGAATGACGCTATGCGTTGAACCGATGGTCAATGCGGGAAGCCGTTATGTCAAAACGCTTGCTGATAATTGGACGGTCGTTACGGTAGACGGAAAAATGTGTGCACATTTTGAGCATACGATCGCTATTACAGAAAACGGCTATGAAATTTTAACAACCCTCTAAATATAATCATGATGAATACTGGTCGTGTAACAATTGGCAATGTCACTTGCCCAACGCTATGTTACTCATTCGAAGGAGGGAGAGCCGCTCGATGGCTAAAGACGATGTAATTGAAGTGGAAGGCACCGTTGTCGAAACTTTGCCAAATGCAATGTTTCGTGTAGAATTAGAAAACGGCCATACGGTATTGGCCCACGTTTCTGGTAAAATTCGCATGCATTTCATTCGGATTTTACCTGGAGATAAAGTTACGGTAGAATTATCTCCGTACGATTTAACTCGCGGTCGAATCACGTATCGCTATAAATAAACGAATACTCCGCATTCATAAGGAGGTAAAGGACATGAAAGTAAGACCATCTGTAAAGCCAATGTGCGAAAAATGTAAAGTTATTCGCAGACGCGGAAAAGTTATGGTAATTTGCGAAAATCCAAAACATAAACAAAGACAAGGGTAATCTTTAAGGAGGTGTATAGTATATGGCACGTATTGCAGGTGTGGATATTCCTCGTGACAAACGTGTAGTCATTTCGCTAACATATATCTATGGAATCGGTAAATCTACTGCGAAAAAAATCTTAGCGGAGGCTGGCGTTTCCGAAGATACGCGCGTTCGTGATTTGACGGAAGAAGAATTAGGAAGAATTCGCGAGATCGTCGGCCGCTTAAAAGTGGAAGGAGATCTTCGCCGCGAAGTATCGCTAAATATTAAACGCTTAATCGAAATCGGATGCTATCGTGGTCTTCGTCATCGTCGCGGCTTGCCAGTTCGCGGTCAAAATACGAAAAACAATGCTCGTACACGCAAAGGCCCACGCCGTACAGTAGCGAACAAGAAAAAATAATTAAGCAAAGGAGGTAATTCCACGAATGGCACGTAAAACAAATACACGCAAACGCCGTGTAAGAAAAAATATTGAGACTGGTATCGCGCATATCCGTTCCACATTCAACAATACGATCGTAACGATTACGGACGTTCACGGTAACACGATCGCTTGGTCAAGTGCTGGAGCATTAGGTTTTAAAGGCTCTCGTAAATCGACGCCGTTTGCAGCACAAATGGCAGCAGAAGCGGCCGCGAAAGCGTCTATGGAACATGGAATGAAAACGGTAGAGGTAAACGTAAAAGGCCCTGGTGCTGGTCGTGAGGCAGCGATTCGCGCGTTGCAAGCAGCTGGATTGGAAATTACAGCGATTAAAGACGTAACTCCTATCCCGCACAATGGATGCCGTCCGCCAAAACGTCGTCGTGTGTAATACCCTGTATAGAATTTGTGTTCTTGTCAATAATGGAATATGATAAGTATCATTTAAGGTACAGGGAAGCATTGCTTAGCCATTCGCACATTTGGGAACTTATTCATGGGGGAATTTCGATTAGGCGTGTATCGTTTGGTCGGGGTTTCGACGTTTTGAAGGAGGGTATAATAACTAATGATTGAAATTGAAAAACCGAGAATCGAAACGGTTGAAATCAGCGAAGATGCCAAATATGGCAAATTCGTCGTCGAACCGCTTGAACGTGGATATGGAACAACTTTGGGTAACTCCTTGCGTCGTATCCTATTATCTTCACTCCCTGGCGCTGCTGTGACATCGGTTCAAATAGATGGCGTGCTGCATGAGTTCTCAACAATTGATGGCGTCGTGGAAGATGTGACAGCGATCATTTTAAATATAAAAAAATTAGCGTTGAAAATTTATTCTGACGAAGAAAAAACGCTGGAAATTGATGCACAGGGCGAAGGAGTTGTGACAGCTGCTGATATTACTCACGACAGCGATGTGGAAATTTTAAACCCAGACCTTCATATTGCTACGTTAGCAGAAGGCGGCCGTTTACGCATGCGAATGACGGCAAAACGAGGGCGTGGGTATGTTCCAGCTGAGGCCAATAAACGAGAAGATCAGCCAATAGGCGTTATCCCTATCGATTCGATTTACACACCTGTTTCACGCGTTGCCTATCAAGTGGAAAATACGCGTGTCGGTCAAGTGACAGACTATGATAAGTTAACGATAGATGTGTGGACAGATGGAAGCATTGGGCCGAAAGAAGCGATTGCTCTCGGCGCAAAGATTTTGACCGAGCACTTAAATATTTTCGTCAGCCTGACAGATGAAGCGCAAAATGCAGAAATCATGGTAGAAAAAGAGGAAGATCAAAAAGAAAAAGTGCTTGAAATGACAATCGAAGAACTTGATCTTTCTGTCCGTTCCTACAACTGTTTAAAACGTGCTGGTATTAACACCGTTCAAGAACTTACGCAAAAAACGGAAGAAGATATGATGAAAGTGCGCAACCTCGGTCGCAAATCTCTTGAAGAAGTGAAAGCAAAACTTGCGGAACTCGGTCTCAGTTTGCGCAAAGATGACTAGTTAACGTTTGTTTAACTAGTATTTTCATGTTACTAGACACATACATGAACGTTGCTGATTCTAATAAAAACAGAAAAAATATTAAAAAGGAGGGACACTTTCATGTCATATAGAAAATTAGGACGTACAAGCGCTCAGCGCAAGGCATTGCTTCGTGATTTAGCAACAGATTTAATCATTAATGAGCGTATTGAAACAACAGAGGCGCGCGCGAAAGAATTGCGCTCTGTTGTCGAAAAAATGATTACGCTTGGCAAACGCGGTGATTTGCACGCACGCCGCCAAGCCGCTGCATTTATCCGCAAAGAAGTAGCCAATAGCGAAACAGGTCAAGACGCGCTGCAAAAGTTATTTAGCGATATTGCGCCGCGTTATCAAGACCGTCAAGGCGGCTACACTCGCATTATGAAACTTGGTCCTCGTCGCGGCGATGGGGCGCCAATGGTGATTATCGAATTAGTGTAAAACGATTCGGTTGACTAACAAGGGCGAGACAGTTTGTTTTGAACTGGATCTATGCCCTTTTTTTATTTTCCCTTTTTGTAGTAGAGTAGAGATGAGAATGTTTAGAGGCAAGGGGAAGAAGGATGGAAGACACCATTTTATCAGTAGAAAAACTATCTTTCCGTTATCCAAATCAATCGGATTACGCGGTACAAAACGTTACCTTTCAAGTGAAGCGCGGGGAATGGCTGGCGATTGTCGGGCATAACGGTTCGGGAAAGTCAACGATCGCCAAGTTGCTTATCGGGTTGTTAAGGCCGGAAAGCGGCGTCATTAAACTATTTCACACGGTTCTCGATGAACGGACGGTTTGGGAGATTCGCCGCCGCGTTGGCATGGTGTTTCAAAATCCCGATAACCAGTTTGTCGGAACGACGGTGGAAGATGACGTCGCTTTTGCTCTCGAAAACAACGGAATTCCTCGCGACGAAATGATAAAAAGAGTGCATGAAGCGCTTCGTCAAGTGCAGATGGAAGAGTTTTTGCATCATGAACCACATCACCTTTCCGGAGGTCAAAAACAGCGCGTTGCGATTGCAGGAATCCTTGCGTTGCGGCCCGATCTCATCATTTTAGATGAGGCAACATCGATGCTTGATCCAAAAGGAAGGCAGGAAGTATTAGATACGGTTCGTAATTTAAACAAAAAACAACGGATCACCGTGTTATCCATCACCCATGATTTAGAGGAAGTCGCCAAAGCCGACCGCGTTATTGTCATGAATAAAGGAGAGATGATGGCAGAAGGAACGCCGAAACAAATTTTTGCGCTAGGAACAAAGCTAGAACGGATTGGTTTAGATTTGCCGTTTGCGGTAAAAATAAGAGACCGGCTAAAGCAGCGCGGCATCCCGCTATCTTCAAGCTACGTTACGATAGAGGAGTTGGTGGAGGAATTATGGACATTATATTTGAAAAGGTAGAACATGTATATAATGCCAACTCACCGTTTGCCCGCCGAGCGTTATACGACGTGGACATCATGATTGAAAGCGGCTCTTATGTGGCCGTTATTGGTCATACTGGCTCAGGGAAATCAACGTTGCTGCAGCATCTAAACGGGTTGCTTCAGCCGACGAGCGGAACCGTGACGGTAGGAAATCAAACGATTACAAATAAAAAACGCCAACGGGACTTAAAACCGCTCCGCAAAAAAGTTGGCATTGTCTTTCAATTTCCGGAACACCAACTGTTTGAGGAAACGGTGGAAAAAGATATATGTTTCGGGCCAATGAATTTCGGCGTTCCTGAGGAAGAAGCAAAAAAGAAGGCGAGGGAGCTGATGAAGCTAGTCGGGCTTCCGGAAGATGTGTTAGCCAAGTCGCCGTTTGATTTAAGCGGCGGGCAAATGCGCCGCGTTGCGATTGCCGGAGTGCTTGCGATGGAACCAGATGTGATTGTGTTAGATGAACCGACGGCCGGCTTAGACCCACGCGGGCGCAAAGAAATTATGGAAATGTTTTACCGCCTTCATCAAGAAAAACAGCTGACGACCGTGTTAGTGACCCATAGCATGGAAGACGCTGCCGCGTATGCCGATTATATGATCGTCATGCATAAAGGGACCGTATGGAAAACGGGAACGCCACAGCAAATTTTTCAAGATAGCGATGCTTTGGCGGAAATTGGGCTCAATGTACCGGAGACAGTGCGTCTAAAAAAAGAATTGGAGAAAAAGTTAGGGATTACCGTGCCGTCTCCATGTTTGACGATCGAAGAAACCGTAGACGCTATTCAAAAATTGTTTTCCAAGGTGAATGCTCATGATGAATAGCATGATTATCGGCAAATATGTACCCGGCGATTCCGTCATTCACCGCATGGACCCGCGTGCGAAGCTACTTGTCATCTTTATATACGTATTTATTGTTTTTCTGGCGAACAACAGCGCCACTTATGCCATTTTATCGGTATTTACGTTTAGTCTTGTAGTGTTATCGCGCATCCCGCTTTCTTTTGTGTTAAAAGGGTTAAAACCGGTTATATGGATTGTCGCGATCACTTTCTTATTGCATGTCTTCATGACAAAAGAAGGAGATGTGCTGTACCAGATCGGCTCATTTTCCATTTATGAAGGCGGTGTCAAACAAGGAGTTTTTATTTCCCTTCGCTTTCTTCTGCTCATTATGATCACGACATTATTAACGTTGACGACGACGCCGATTGAAGTAACGGACGGTGTGGAAAGTTTGCTTGGACCGTTGAAAAAAGTCCATGTTCCCGTTCACGAACTGGCATTGATGATGTCTATTTCCCTTCGTTTTATTCCGACGTTAATGGAAGAGACGGAAAAAATTATCAAGGCGCAAACCGCTCGCGGCGTCGACTTTACAGGGGGACCGTTTTCCGAGCGGATCAAGGCGATCGTCTCCTTGCTCGTTCCATTGTTTATCAGTTCGTTTAAACGTGCCGAAGAATTGGCGACAGCGATGGAAGCGCGCGGTTATCGCGGCGGCGAAGGAAGAACGAAATTTCGCCAGCTTGTATGGAAATGGACGGATACCGCGTTTTTAGCGGCGGTATTAGTATTAGCGGTTGTTTTGTTTGCACTACGTTCATAACAGGGAGGGGGAAAATGAGCAAACGGATTAAATGCACGCTTTCTTATGACGGTACCCATTTTTTCGGTTACCAAATTCAGCCCGGTAAGCGAACGGTGCAAGGCGAGCTGGAACGAGCGCTACAACAAATCCATAAGGGGGAAGCGATTCGCGTTACCGCTTCGGGAAGAACGGATGCGGGCGTTCATGCATACGGACAGGTGATTCATTTCGATACACCTTTATCGCTTTCCCCGGATCAATGGAAAAAAGCGTTAAACGCCTTGCTGCCTGACGATATCGTCATTAAAGATGCACAAGAAGCTACCCCTTCGTTTCATGCGCGTTTTAGCGCCAAGGCGAAAGAATATCGCTATAAAGTGCGCATTGCCCAAGAACGCGACGTATTTTTGCGCAATTATTGCTATTATTTTCCTCACCCGCTGGATATGGAGGCGATGCGACGCGCGTTGCGGCTCATCGAAGGGACACATGATTTTACGAGTTTTTGTTCGGCAAAGACGAATGTCGATGACCGCGTGCGTACGATTTATACAGCGGATATGGCGGTGCGTGATGATTTGTTGGAATTTCGCTTTATTGGCAACGGATTTTTATACAATATGGTGAGGATTATCGTCGGAACGATTTTGGAAGTCGGACAAGGGAAGCGGAGCGTAGACAGCATCTCGAGCGCTTTGGCGGCAAAAGACCGACGGCTTGCCGGGAAAACGGCTCCGCCTCAAGGATTGTATTTGTGGAAAGTATATTATGACAACTAATCCCGGTGTAACATTTTCTTGACATTAATATGTTGAAGAGATATTATATCATATGGTATGTATTTTTCCACGATTAGCCCCGGAAAAATCATCGTGTTGAGATAAATGAGTATGTCACTTTGTTTATTTTTTATTTATAGGAGGGACATTTATGCGCACAACTTACATGGCGAAGCCGAATGAAGTAGAACGTAAATGGTATGTTGTTGACGCTGCTGGCAAAACGTTAGGACGCCTTGCAAGCGAAGTAGCGGCCATTTTGCGCGGCAAGCATAAACCAACATTCACGCCACATGTGGATTGCGGCGATCATGTCATCATTATCAACGCTGAGAAAATCGAACTGACCGGAAAAAAACTGACAAAGAAACTATATTACCGTCATAGCTTGCATCCAGGCGGATTAAAAGTGAGAACGGCATTAGAAATGCGCACAAATTATCCGGAACAAATGCTTGAAAGAGCAATACGCGGAATGCTTCCAAAAGGTCGTTTAGGTCGCCAAATGTTTAAAAAATTGCACGTATACCGTGGAAGCGAACATCCACATCAAGCACAAAAACCAGAAGTTTATGAACTTCGCGGATAATTGATAGAAGGAGGGCATTATTTTGGCACAAGTACAATATTATGGCACAGGTCGTCGTAAAACCTCTGTCGCGCGTGTACGTTTAGTTCCTGGTGACGGACGCATTGTGATTAACAATCGCGACATTCGCGACTATATTCCGTCGGAAGCGTTGATCGAGATTGTAAAACAACCGTTAGTATTAACGGAAACGTTGGGGAATTACGATGTGTTAGTGAACGTCAAAGGCGGCGGATTTTCCGGCCAAGCAGGCGCGATTCGCCACGGGATTGCTCGCGCGTTATTGCAAGTAGATCCAGATTATCGTCCAATATTGAAACGCGCAGGTTTATTAACGCGCGATGCTCGTGTGAAAGAGCGCAAAAAATATGGTCTCAAAGGTGCTCGCCGCGCGCCGCAATTCTCGAAACGTTAATCGTATTTTTCCACAAATCCCAGCCGATATCGGCTGGGATTTTTTCTTTTTCTTTCACGCATGTTTAGGATGAATCGTTAAAAACTACATCCTAAGGAGCGTGAAAGAACATGAATGTCATTACTTCATTTAAAGAAAAGAAACGGGAAAAACAGATGTTGTATGAACGAAAAATGTTGCGTGAGCTGTCCTTTGAAAAGCTGAAAACGCAGGCAATAGAGCATTTTAGTCCGCTTTATCGCATATACCGCGCATTCTCCTCCGTCATTGAAGAAGGATGCATTGATATCGCGATCGAAGCATATTTGCTTGGGGCCAACTACAGCCGGTTTGGCTATTACGGAGAACCGGCGGAAAGCGTAAAACGGCGATGCGTCCAAGAAGAAAAATACTTAATTGACGCATTATTTGATTTTCTTTGTTTTTGGGAAAACTTCGATGACCGATTGGCAAATGAGTCGCTTTATTTGGCGTGTGAACACTATATTGCTTATTGGTGGATGGAAGGGTTTGAAAAAGGAAAAAAGCGGCGCCGCCTTAAACTTCATTGAAAAAGTTCTAATTTTGCCTCTTGTCCCATATAAGATAGAGAAGGGGAAACGCAGGAGGAGAAGCAATGAAAGCAAAATGGTTGGGCGCTCTCATTAGTTCCATTATTGTCGTTGTGATTTTCCAATATATTTTTGCAAATATGACTTCAACGAAATCGTGGAACCTCCCTCTTTCTGGAAGGATCATCGTTTTAGATCCCGGTCATGGCGGGCCGGACGGAGGAGCTGTCGGCGGTGACGTATTGGAAAAAGAGATTGCCTTGAAAGTGGCAGCCAAACTGCGTGACTACTTACAGCAGCAAGGTGCGCTCGTATTGATGACGAGGGAAATGGACAGCGACCTTGCCGATAAAGACACACGCGGCTATAGCCGTCGAAAAGTGGAAGATTTACGAAGACGTGTTGCGTTAATTAATGAATCAGAGGCAGATTTATTTATTAGCATCCACCTTAATGCTATTCCTTCCCCACGTTGGCGTGGAGCGCAAACGTTTTATTACGGTTCGCTTGTAGAAAATGAGCGCCTTGCGAAGTTTATTCAAGCGGAACTGCGACGCAATTTGGAAAACACGAATCGTGTTGCAAAAAGGATTGATACAGTTTATTTGCTGAAGTATGCGAAAAAGCCAGGTGCGCTTGTCGAAGTTGGTTTTCTGTCTAATCCGGAAGAAAGGAAGCTGTTAGCTTCTGATCGTTACCAAACGAAACTGGCCGCATCGGTATACAAAGGCGTATTGCGATATTTTTCCAATGAAAAAAATCCTCCTGAATAAGGTGGATTTCCTTTTTTTTACATAATAGATATACCATGATTATATGTGATATAGTAAAAATATCAAACGCAATATACATACATAAGGATTGGTGATGATCAATGCTAACTGAAAACGATGTTAGAAGATTGCTGGAAAATATGAAAGATCCATTTTTAAACAAAACGTTCAAAGAAACGAATGCGATTCAAGAAATTAAAATTAAAGAAGATAAAAAGCACGTTAGCGTCAAAATCGCATTGGCGAAAACGGGAACGGCCGAGCAGCTTCGCGTCCAAACAACGGTTGTTCAACTATTGAAAGATGCGGGCGCAGCTTCAGTCGGTTTGCGATTTGCGCAGCTTCCTGAAGAAGTAGTGGCAAAATATGAAGGAGAAAAGGCAAAAACGACGTACATTGCGATTGCCAGCGGAAAAGGCGGCGTCGGAAAATCGACGATTTCCGTGAATCTTGCCGTTTCTCTCGCCCGGCTTGGAAAAAAAGTAGGACTTATTGATGCCGATATTTATGGATTTAGCGTTCCCGATATGATGGGCATTGTCGAGCGGCCAAGCGTGCGCGGCGAAAAAATTATTCCGGTTGAGCGGTTTGGCGTAAAAGTCATTTCGATGGGCTTTTTCGTCGAAGATAATGCCCCTGTCATTTGGCGCGGTCCAATGTTAGGGAGAATGTTAAACAACTTTTTCAAAGAAGTTGAATGGGGCGACTTAGATTACTTATTATTAGATTTGCCTCCGGGAACGGGCGACGTTGCGCTCGATGTGCATACAATGTTGCCGTCGTGCAAAGAAATCATTGTTACAACCCCGCATCCGACGGCGGCGTTTGTCGCGGCTCGCGCTGGGGCGATGGCGCTTCGTACGGAGCATGAAATCATTGGCGTCATTGAAAATATGTCGTATTTTGAAAGCAAAAAAACAGGAGAAAGAGAATACGTTTTCGGTAAAGGCGGCGGTGAAAAGCTTGCTAAAGAATTGCAAACAGAGCTTTTAGGACAGCTGCCGCTTCAACAGCCGGATTGGGATGATAACGATTTCGCCCCATCTGTTTATGCGGAAGACCATCCGATTGGCAAAATATATATGGACATTGCGCGGAAAATTATCGAGAAGTGCTAAGGAAGAAGGAGCACACCTCGCAGGAGGTGGCTCCTTTTTCATTTTCTCATTGCTCTTGCTGATTGCCGCTCATTTCTTCTTGTTCTTCGCCTTCATTTTGCTTTTTGGTTGCCTGTTGTATGTTTCCAGCAGATTTTACTAATATATCTTGAATTTTTGCCTGAAATAAAGGGCTATTCAACGTTTCGGTGATGACTTGTTGAAGATGCTGGCGAAATTGTTTGCTTTTAAGAACGTCCACCATTGTTTTTTCCATTTCTGGATTTTTTAAAATATCTATCATCATCCCTTGATATTCAGGGTCTTTCATTAACGCTTTGATCGTTTTTTCTTGCTCTGTTTTCAAACTTTTGGCAAAACTTTCCGCAAACTTTGGATCTTGCATCGCTTTTTCCCAAAATTTTATTCCTTTTTCCGATGTTAACACTTGCTGGAGTGTTTCTTTGACAACAGCTTGCTCGATCACTAATTGCTGTTTCACCTTTTCATCCGCCATAATTTCCTGAATCGCCTTTTTCCCCTCATCTGTTTTCAAAATATCTACGACCATTTTTTTCGTTTGGTCATAATCCGGGGGAGGCGGGCTAATGTCTTGAGGAGCACAAGAGCCAAGGATAAGAAAATAACCAAATAAGAGGAGCAATGCGTTTATTTTCATGTGTGAATAAGCTCCTTTCTGCCAAAATCCTTTATACCCTTAATATGAATTTTCGGTAAAAAAATATGCATTCACCTTATTCCAAGCTGGCTTTTTTTTAAAGCGGTTGGTAAAATTTTAAACGAATCATTTTGAAAAAACGATGGAGGATGAAGCTGTGAACAGCCGGAAGTGGGTGCGTTTATTTTTTACAACGTTAGCTATTGGCGGAATAACGACAGCAATTATAGGAGTTATACTTAACTGGGGCGAATATGTGAAATTGTTTGCGCGACTGGACGTATTGGAAATCGCAGCGGTGTTAATGTGGCACATCGGTGTCGGCTTTATTTTTAGCGTGATTAGCCAAATGGGTTTTTTTGCTTATTTAACAGTTCATCGCTTTGGACTTGGAATGTTTCGGTCTGCTTCTCTTTGGAACTCGGTGCAAATGGTGCTCATTTTGTTTGTCCTTTTCGATTTAGTGTATTTCCGCTATCAAGTATTTGCCGTTAAAGGAGAGTCTATTATCGGCTACATACTAGTCGCTTTATTTATTTTGGTTGTTGGGCTTGCTGTTGCCTATGTAAAAAGCGTGCAAACAAATAAAGGAACGTTTATACCAGCGTTGTTTTTTATGGTCGTCGTAACGGTGATCGAATGGTTTCCAGCCTTGCGCATTAACGATAAAGATTGGCTTTATTTAATGCTATTTCCATTATTAGTTTGTAACGCTTATCAACTTCTTATACTGCATAAATTAACTGGTGTTGCAAAGTCATAATCGGGAGGATGCTCCTCCCTTTCTTTTTTTGCTTAAAAGATAAGATAGCTTCTTTTTTTGGAAACAAAAGGGATTTTGTGTTGTGTATTGAGAATTCATTTGTCTTAGTTTATTTCTTTGCTATTTGCCTCCCCATTAGCGATCAATTGCGAAACGCTAACATTGCGGTAGCCGCTTTTTTTCATCGCTTCAATAATTTTTGGAAGCGCTTTTGCTGTTTGGTTGGCGGAATCTGACGCGTGGAGCAAAACGATATCACCTGCTTCCATGTCATTGACGACATTTTCTACGATAGTCTTTACCCCAGGATTAAGCCAATCTTTTGAGTCGATGCTCCAATGAACGACAGTATAACCTAGCGAATCGGCAATCTTTAATACATTTTTGTTAAAGTTGCCGCTTGGAGGGCGGAGTAATGTGATGTCTTTGATTCCAAGCGTATCAAACACTTTCTTTGCTTGCATAAGGTCTTGACGTATTTTTGAACTTTCTAACTCTGTATAATTAACGAAGTTATACCCCATGCTTCCAATTTCATGCCCGTCTTCTTTAATTCGTTTCACAATATTTGGGTGGCGTTCAGCCCAGGAAGCAGATAAAAAAAATGTTGCGTTTTTTATGCCGTTTTGTTTTAATACGTCAAGAATGTGCAAAGCGTTTTGATCTCCCCAGCTGATGTCAAAAGTTAACGATAACTTTTCTTTGCTTTTTTTCACTTTATAGATCGCTTTTGGACCGGTGGAAAGAGAAAGTGCAGGGTTATCCATTTCTTGGGCATATAAAATAACTGCCGTAAAAAATGCCGATAAAATAACAATAAGCGCTTTTTTCAACGAGCGTCCATTTAATGTATAGAAAAAACTCACGGTTTTTCCCTCCTTTGTCCGAAAGTTTTTCTGTGACCATCTTATGCTTGTCAAGCGGGATGTTATGAAAAATATTTTTTCTGTTTTATCTTTCGGTGATGGTAAAAATGCAGATGGAGTCTTGGAATTTGTATTTGTGTAAAAAGAAAGTGACAAAAAGCAATTCCAATCTTACTGAAGGTAGAGGGGAATTTTACACAACAAAAGTCAATAAAAAGTATTGACAATAAAATTTAATCATGATAAATTTTATTGCGTCGCTAATGATAGCAAAAAATAATGTTGACATCGTGTTAATAAATATGTTAGTATGAAAAAGCCGCAAAAAGGAGAAAATGTTCCTTGAAAACTGAACAAAACGAAGCGTCCACATAGAAAAGCGAAGGCGAGCGTCTAGCGCCGGAGGGAAAATGTTCTTCCGACGAGAC
>NZ_FOJS01000042.1 GCF_900111865.1 Parageobacillus thermantarcticus
CGAACAGGGGAAGAAGCTGATCAAAATCGACAAATGGTTCCCCTCGTCCAAAACGTGTTCGTGCTGCGGTCGAGTCAAGGAGTCTCTATCGCTTTCTGAACGGACATTCCGCTGTGAATGTGGATTCGAGAGCGACAGGGACGTCAATGCGGCCATCAATATCAAACATGAGGGCATGAAACGATTGGCGATCGTCTAATTTGTCCTCGAACCGTGGGGCACACGGGGATCGCTCGGTCAACTTCCCATCATGAGATGGGATTACCCGAGAAGCCCCCACCTCTAAGCGAAGCGTAGGTGGTGGGAGTATGTCACTTAATCGATTCAAATGATCGCCTTTGCGACGAGAATATTTGTTTGTTGAAAAATCAGGGGTATCATTTTTTGGAATAATGTATATACTATGTATATACATTTTGGGTTGGGGGTGATATAATGAACTCAAAGGAACATTTAGAAAGCAAAATAAACCAAAGTAAAGGAGGGGACTACATGTCTACAGTTGTTGCTCAAAAATGGGGAAACAGTTTGGGCATTCGTATCCCAAAAGATGTTGCTGATAAAATAGGGATCAAACAAGGTTCCGAAATGGAATTAAACGTGATTGGAAATGAAGGTATCATCACATTAAAGCCAAAAAGAACACGGAAGAAATACACATTGGAAGAACTAATATCACAGATTACACCTGAAAATCGACACGAGGAAATTGATTTTGGGATAGAAGGGCGTGAATTGATTTAATGCCAGCAGACGTACCAGAGAGAGGCGATTTCGTTGTTTTAAACTTCAATCCACAAGCTGGTCATGAGCAGGCTGGGAGAAGGAATGCTATTGTTTTATCGCCTAAAGAATTCAATCAAGCAACAGGATTTATAGCTGTTTGTCCGATTACCAATCAAAAGAAGGGTTATCCCTTCGAAGTGGATTTACCAAAAGAAGGAATATCCCTTGATGGCGATGGCTATCCAATAACAGGGGTAGTTTTAACTGATCAAATTAAATCATTGGATTGGAAAGCTCGTAATCTAAAAATTTTAAAGAAGTATAATCCAGAAGATGCACAAATTGAAGAAATAGATAAAATCATTGATGAATGCCTAGCGAAAATAGAAACATATCTGACTTGACATGATCCTTTCTCTTTAGAAAGGGTTATTCTTTTGTGATGTAAAGTTTATTGAAAATTGAAAATTTTTGTGAAGTTGCTAAGAGGAATTTACACAATAATTTGGACTTGACTTTCATTAACAGAGCCTTATAAAAAAAGAGATAGCCGGCATTGGTTATCTCTGAACATCATGAGAAAGGTGCCTGTCACCACCTGGAAAATGTCGGAAAGCAATTTGAATGGAAGTAGTTTCTCGAACCAAAAGATAAAAATAAAGCCTTTAGAATGGCAGCAGAGCGGTTATTCTTTTGTGTCTGAAAATAGAAAGAGGGAGTCCATGTAAGTGATGGAAACTCCCTCTTTATTCGTTCTAGCAGGTCGGGGAATCCTCCCACGTTCTTGCCGCTTCTTGGATTTTTTCCTTTATTGCATCAGTTAACTGCCCGGCACTGTCTAACTTTATTGCTTCTTATTCGGCTTGTTTTCAATGATGAAAATAAAATCAGGTTTATAGTAAATGACCCCGTCATAAACGGCATCTCTTTCCGAGTTATGTACTTTGTGATCTGTAATAAATTCATCATCTGATATAAGAATAGATATTAATTTCCCGCTATCTTGGCTTATTTTCTTCACTTGCGTTTCAATTCTCTCGATTCTGTGCTCTGTATTTACCAATGAAGGGACAATATTTTCAGGATTTACATTTTTTTCAAACATTTTCTCCCTTATCATCTCAATAAACATATGCTGGATAAATGGCACCATCTTCAAAATAACTAAAAATGCTCTAGTTAACTGGTCTTCATGATGTGCATCTTTGCGTTCATAGGGGAAAAAGTAATTTAAATGGTCCATTTATGAATGCTCCTTTCCCGAATTATCGTATTATGTAATAAATTCGATGAAAACGAAAAAATCCCTTTGCCATTGCGGAAGCATACTTCTTGCTGATTATTACTGGGAGAGCATTGAAAAAGAGTGTTTCTGGCATGTAAAAAATGAATGAAATGGAAATGATGGTGTGTTTATTTTCGGATAAGAGAGTTTCTTGAATGGTCCGGACATAAAGCTTCCAGCTGTTGTGGCACTTCATTGATTTTTTATTCCGTCGGAGAAAAGCAAGCAACAAAGCAGGAGTTTGCGTTTTTCTTAGTCTATCTCCTTCCTCTAAGGAGTGAACGTTTGTGGGCACGGCGTCGGCGAAGCCATATAAAATAAATTATGTGTGAAAATAATGGCAGAAATTTTACTTATTAGCTAAAAAGTTATAAGGGAAGGGCGCAACATATAGCAATACATTCCTCTTTTTAAGGAAAAAATTAAGTTTGATCAAGAACTTTTTCCTAATTTTTTTGCATAAAATAATCATATATTCCGTTTTTTGAGGAAAATATATGGGAAATCAACACATTTTTATTTATAATTTATTGTAGATACGGAGGTGAAACTGATGGTAAATACAAACAAAATTGTAGGTCAGAATGTCAAAAAATATATAGAAAGTAAAGGTATTAAACATTCATGGGTGATGGAACGCACTGGTATTAAGAAGACAGCTTATTATAATTTCTTAAAAGGCGAAGGAAATGTGGAGGAGTATGTTGCAAAGATCAATAAGTTATTCCGCATTAAAGATCCGTTCTTTTTTTACAAGTCAGATATGGAATTCAAAGAAAAAACGTTTGAACGCAGCCGATCTGATTCATTTATGAATCATGTGGCACTTTCGTTTCACGGTACAGTGGACGAAGAATTAAAAAAAGGCATGCATCTTTTTAGTGAATTTGTTGAACTGATCGATGTTTTAAAATCAGTCACAAATTTGGAAAATCCAAGGGGGTAGTCCATTGATTACAAAAGATAATCTTGAAATGATTCTAGAGCATAACAAAACATATTTGCCGAAAATGAGAAAGGCAATGGACCGTATTTACTCCCTCGGAGATCCTCTTGCACATGTAAAGCCGCTTGATTTTATAAAAACCTATCTTTACGAGCATGCAAATGTATTGCAGTTTCCGATTCAAAATGCTGACTATGGTGGGCTTGTGTATTACTATAACGGTGATTATTATGTCCATATTAATACCGCACAGCCGAGAATATATGAAAATTTCATGTGGGCGCACGAGTTTTATCATTTCTTTTTTGACAGAGAGAAATTGAAAAACCCTGACCAAAATTTTATCATGATTGATCATATTTATGATGAAAAGGAGCGGCTTCCTAATCTCTTCGCTTCTGAATTTTTGATTAATGACTTTGTATTAGAAAGAAGCTTTCAATTTTTAGAAACTGCTCATACGAAACAATCTCTTCCAGAAAAAATTATGCGATTAATCAGTATCTTCCAGATCCCGTATAAAGCGTTAGTTGTGAAACTTGCTCAAAACGAATTGATCACGATTAATGAAGCGAAAAGCGCATTGGACTATGATTATAGAAATCGTATTCCTTATGATATAGACAAATCATTTTTCGAGCCTAGTTATACAATAAACATCAGCGGATTTGATGAATTATATGAAAAAGCGAAAGGATTGATGTATGAGGAGGATCTTCAATCGATTAAAAAATCTTATGATAAGCTATATGAACAAGTGTTGGCGTCAGTGCATGATCAAAGGGGGACTAAAGGATGAAGGTCCTCGATTCTCCTGTTTTAGAATCGGTTCGTCCGTTTATTTCAGATAATACGGAGCAATTGTACCAGTCACTAAACGAACATCAGGCATTTTATATGTTCGATAATATGATTTTAACAAAATTAAGAAAACAAATATCCAATTTGCCGCTTTTGCTTCAAGCGTTTCATCAGTCTCCGGTTTTTCTTATTCCTGATGTAGTGTTAGAAGAGTCTTTTAGGAATATTCCCACAAAGGAACGGTATAACGATTATTACTTTGAACTTTTCCAGCAATTATCGGCGAAGAAACAACTATACATTATATCGATGGAAACTATTTACCAGTTATTAGCAAAAGGGATGACAAAAAAGCAATACATATTTGATGCGATGAAACAACTAGCTTTGGAAGCTTTCAGAGTAAATAGAGATATTATTAACAATTTGGAACGATGTGAATTATCCTCTTTTTCGGATCTTCCGAAATTCAGGCAAATCATTTTACATAACGGAAATAATGCAGGAGAGCGCTTTATTTGTTTTTTCGCATTATTGCTTGTTCACCAGTACTACGGTCCTGCCTATATATGTAGTGATGACGGCAAAGGTGTATATACGATGTATAGTACTTTTGTCAATAACGAAAGTTTATTTCGAATGTTAGGTGTCGATGATTTTTTGATGTTGAAAGAGCAATACATCCTGCTGTCTTATGACTGTATTCTACAATTATCCATTAAGAATACGGAATTAAGCTCAGAAGAAATCTATGCTTTCGTGCAGAGCAGCGGTCGAAACGAGTCAAGGAAGGTCATTTATTCGTTAGATGGACAGTCATTCCATACAGAAATTAAAAATGCAAATTTCGCCAAATGGATAGAAGAGGGGAAAATAGAGATTTTCTTTTAATTCTGTTGTCAATCATGAAATCTTTAAAATGGATTTTAGAGTCGGATTCATTTTATCATCGGCTTTAACACGGGTAAATGAGGTTTCTTCATTAAGAAATAAACGACATCATAACTAAAGAGAAAGATGTTCAAGCGACCATTCGGGAGGACAAGCGGAATAAGTTTGCAACTGTAATACTGGTTCAAAATTCAAAAGCCATACTGCTTCATTATTTCGACAAGCAGTATAACGGAGCGATGAGACGAGAGGATATTGAGCCTGCCGAATCAGCATATGAAAGTTATTGCGCTTTTGATCCTTGCCTTTATTAATCAACTGGGAGGAAAAAGGATGTTTTTTTATAAAAATGAAGCGTTTATTAAACTCGGTAAAGTGTATGATGAGTGTGAAATAAAGATCGCAAAGAAGAAAAAGCAAAAAATGGAGAGTGGAGTTCGGAGTTTTACAGAGTTGGCATTTAACAGATAATGTAGATCGATGATTTAGGATGTGTGTCATCATCACCCGGAAACACTCTTTATAATGAAGTTTTCGTAAAGAAAGCACCTTCCCTATATTTGCGGAAAAGGTGCTTTTTTCGTTTCGGGCATCTCATTCACCATGATGCAAAAACGGCATGCAGTTCAACGTTCATTTTTCAGCGCATTGATCAGCTCTTTTCCTCGGTTTTGCGGGTTCTTTCCGTCAAGTGCTGGTATTTTGAACTGCGGATGGCCGTTCAATTTTTTCGGTGATGGTATGTCAGTTGAAACGGAAACTTTGGAAGTTCCGCCTGAATAGTTTTGGGTTCGGCTGTATACGTTATCCTTTGCGTCGATAATGGCGTTATTTAAGTTAACATTATCTTCGTAAGCTTTCGTTAAAAAGCCGGTGGCGGCTTCTAAATCGCTTTCATTGCCGTAAGCAATATAATTCATCGCTTTTTCTATGCCTTGTGCATAGTTTTGCAAAATGGAAGAGGAAAGGCTTAGTTCGTTTGACAATTGCTCTTTATCAGCCGCGCTAATGACCGTGCTAGATTTTTCCTTTTCCACTAGCTGCGAATAGCCAGGAAGCAAAACCTCATTGTAGTAGTCAATATATGAATTCATATCTTCTAATAATGATTCAAGCAAATCGGTGCTTCCTTTATCGGTAAAATCGAATAGCGCGAGGAAAAATCGATCCATGATGCGATAAAGTTCGGACGATAGCCACTCAACATCATCATGCATTTTATATAACTGGCTGTATGCCTTTAAATTATTTACATCTTGCGCCGTTGTTCCTTTTGGCAATGTAATATCGGCGTTCATCGTCTTTGTGTTGTAGCTGACTTTTGCGCCCAGCAGTTCGGATACTTCCCGCAAAGGAATAAGCGTGACTCCGCTTTCATGGTACCATGTATCTTTTTTCACCGCTTTTCCATTGACTCTAATGCCGATGCGATTTTTATGTACTTTTTCTTGTTCCACAGTCGCAATATTGCCTCTCGGTGTTTTATACTGACCAATTACTTTTCCCGCGGAAGCGACTCCCCCAGCCATTAGTGTTGTCATCAATGTTCCTATCAAGATTTTTTTCCCCAGTTTCACCGAAATTCCTCCTATTATAACAATTTTCCTAATTTTATCACGAATTTATTATATAGGAAACTAGATTTTTTACGATTTTGTTTTGATCTTTGTGATATATCGTAGTTAATATGAGTAATGTTGCTGAAATAGTTGCGGCCACACAAAGGTTAGAGAAACAACGGAAAAACGAAAAAACATCAATGTCTACTAACGCTGCGTCAATAAGCGGTGTACTGTTTCTGAGCGGAAGAACAAACGATGCGATCCGAATCAGAATCTCCTGCTTTCTCCAACAATCTGTAAAGGTATTAAAGAGATTTTACTTTATATTGGTTTGTGTGGATCCCGGCTTTAAACGAATTTCAGGGGTGTGAAAATCTTATAAGGCAATAACCTTTTATCTTGTTTTTGAGATATTTTATAAGGAAGAAGACTGTGACCGTGAAAAAAGAAGTATACAAAAATCCCTTTATGTTCTCGCTGGAACCATCAGAAAATTAGGACTATCATCCGATTTTCGCTTCTGTTTTTTTGCAAGATAATATGATACAGGTAAGCAATTAACGTACACTTGTATTACAAAGAGATAAAGGCTAAGAAGAGCTTCATGGGGCTGCTAGATATACGAGAAGGAGGAGAAGGCATGTATAAAAAGTTATCAATGATGGTGGCGGCTATTTTCGCGGCAGGTTCGATTTTATCGGCACCTGCGTTTGCGGAGCCAAAAGGCCACAATGAGCCTTCGAAAAACCACGAAGAGAAAAAGCAAGACGAGAATAAGAATGGGGAAAAAGAAAAGGAAAAGGAAAAACAAAAAGAGCAAAAAGGCTATACCCAACAGTTGAAATCCATTGACAAGCAGCTCGATAAAATCGAAGAAAAACTACGATTCTACAAGAATAAGCTGGCTGATTTGAAAGAAGAGGATTCGGAGGAACCGGTAACGGAGCCGACGACGGAGGAAGAACCGTCGCTAACAGCACCGACGGGAGACGACACGGTGGATAACGGGACAAGTCCGTCCGGAGAACAAGGGGAAACGCCTGCCGCTGGTGAAACGGCAGAGGCACCTGCAACAAATGAAGCGGTAGCAAATACGGCGTTTCAAAACGAAGCGAATGAAACAGGTGGCGAAACTACATCAGAAGAAAGTGGCACAAAAACAGAATTGGCGGATGATTCCACAGAAACATCGGAAGGAGTAGAGGAAGGCCCGACAGATGAAGAAATCGAGCAAGAAGTAGAGGAAATAGAAGAAGATGTGCAAGAAAATCCTAGCTACATCGGGAAACTGCACGCGTTAGAAAATCGGTTGAATGCTGTCAAAAACCGTTTGGATGCCCTTTCGTCGAAAATTAGCGATCAAGCTTTGCTTCAAGAAAGATACGATCGTATCGAAGCATTAAGAACGGAGATTCAACAACTATTGAGCTCTATGGATAATATAGGGAAGAAAATAAAGGAACAAATCGAAAAAGATGAGGAAGCTGAAGAAAAAGAGACGGTAACGGGCGTTCCGGCAACGAAAGAATGGGCGGTCAAATTCAATAAAAGCTTAGACGAGCAAACACTTTCCGAGATAGATTTTGTCGTGCTCGACGCAGACGGAAATGTGGTGGAAACTACCATTCAATACGAGGATGCGGAAAGAACAGTAAAAGTTATACCGCTTCAGCCATATAAATCTGGGCAAACTTATACGCTTTATATCGGCAAAGAAATTAAAGACATGAAAGGACTCAGTCTGAAAAAAGCCGTAAAAATGAAATTTGTTGTGAAATAACTAGAAAAAAGTAACGGCCTGCATCTTTTCAAAAGATGCGGGTCATTTTTTGTATGAGGATATACTTTCATCCATCGTCTCATCTGAAATGTAAAGATGAAAAATAGGTAAAAGAATCAAGATTGGGCGCGATCGCTAAGGTTGTGAATGGAGTAATTTTTTATAAAATGGCAATGGGCGGACGAGCATAGGAAACGATTAAATTCGATTTTTACCTAAATTTAACATACCATCAATCTCTCTTTAAATTTGCGGCTCTATAATTAATTGTCGAAAAAGAAAAATAATTGTAAAAATATAGTCTGTTTAATGGGAGGTAAATAGAAATGCGCCTTTTTCGCTTCATTTTTATGAGGATGATGATCGTTTGTTTCGCTTTTTTTAGCGTTTTCTCCCCTTCTTCTCTATCCGCTATGGCAGTACAATCTCCAGAAATTCCGCCAAAGGAGCCAAAAGAAACGCCATCCCAGCAAACGCAATCTGCAATAAGTACAATAAGCAATACGACGAACTTACAACTTATACATGCTCCTATTACAAACATCAGCAATCAG
This sequence comes from Parageobacillus thermantarcticus, assembly GCF_900111865.1. Classification (GTDB taxonomy): domain Bacteria; phylum Bacillota; class Bacilli; order Bacillales; family Anoxybacillaceae; genus Parageobacillus; species Parageobacillus thermantarcticus. Next base: position 8,546 of record NZ_FOJS01000042.1, read on the forward strand.
CAAGATTTAGCGATCCGTGCGAAAGTGGAAAATGGCAGCGAAAATACGACTGTTACGCTTTTTTATCAAACTTCGCCTGATTTGGAGTGGAAGGCAAAACCTTTGACAAAAGAAAATAATGATGAATATTCAGGCACCATTTCCGCTGCTGAGTATGTGGGAACGAAGCTGTCTTATTATATTGAAGCAAAAGACGGAGAACAAACAACCTACTACCCAGCTAACAAGGAAGAACCTGTACAAGTAACAGTACAAGCAGAAAGAAACGATGATCCACAAAACAATCCAAGATTACTTATTACGGAGATCGTCCCTGACTCAACAAACACAGGAAAAAGTGATGGGTACGAGTTTATCGAGATTTACAATAACAGCAATCAGCCTATCTCCCTGCAAGACTATCAAATTATTTACCGCTATCCCGCATCTGATCGTAAAGCAGATGTCGTTTGGAAATTTGACGACGATAAAACGATTCCGGCACAAACTTCATTTGTCGCATGGATTAAAAATGGATCCAATGAAGATAAAACCATTGCCGATTTCAACAACAATTATAAATCTGAAGTCAGTAAAGACCAAATGACCACGATTCACTCAGCTGGCATGGCCAACGAAGCAGAAAGAACCATCATCATTGCGGATAAATTCCATAACGAAATTTCATCTGTGCGTTACGGAAAAGAAGATGTGGCAGAAAACAAGGGTATTCAGTATAAGGTAGCAAATGGTCAAAAGCAACTTGTAAATATCGGTTTAAGCAATCCTGCAAATCCGGGGAAAATGATTGAAGGACAGGTGCCTCGTGAACCTGTTCAAATCAGTCATGATACGCAGCCGCCGGTTATTGTGCATACGCCGGTAACGAAAGGAAAATGGCAAGAAGATATTAAGATGGAAGCGAAGGTGACAGATAACGAAAAAGTAGTTAGTGTCGTCTTATCCTACCGTTTTCAAGAAAATGGTGAATATATGTCGATTCCGATGGAACTAAGCAACGCGGAAACCAATACGTATTCTGCAGTCATTCCAAAAGAAAGAATTCTCACCAATGAAATATTTTATAAAATTGAAGCATTTGACGGAACACAAAAAGCGGAAACGAAAGAACAAAAAATTACCATCGACAGCGGATCGTTTGATTCTCAAAAATTGCCGCCATTATTAATTACAGAGCTTGTTCCGGATTCCACGAATGTCAACGGATTGGATGGCTACGAATTTATCGAGATTTACAACAATTCTTCCAAAGATATTAACTTAAAAGATTATAAGATTCACTATCGATACCCGATGGATGGCCCTGAGGCGGATTTAATATGGGGGCCGGAAAAAGAAGATATCATTTTGCCTGCAGGAAAAACGATGGTATTTTGGATTATCAATAAGGGGAATAAAGATAAGACGGTGGCAGATTTTAATTCACATTATGGAACTCAATTGGTGGAAAACGAAAGCATTGTGAAAATTTACTCCAATGGCATGTCCAATACGAACCATAACGGTATTGTGATTGCGACAAATACAGGCCATGATGTTGTCGCTGCGTATTATAATGACGAACTAAATGTAAAGGACACGGCAGCGGATAAAGGAATTTTCTACACGTTTCCAAGAGACGGCTCTCTCCACATGAAAAAATATAGCAGCGCCAAAGAACGTGCAACGCCGGGACAAGTGGCGCCGGTGCAAGTGCCTGATCAACCTGTTAACATTCCAGAAGATCATGAAAATCCTGCATTGGAAGATTTAACAACGCAAAAGCAAGTATCGGAATATGAGAATGTCCAGCTATTGTTTGACGCAAAAGATAATCAACAAGTCAAAACCGTTCGCCTTTTTTATAAAGACAATCAAGCGGCAGAATATAAATCGGTAGACTTGCTTCAAAACTTTAATGATGATTTATATCATTATACGATTTATTCACCGGAACTCATCGGAAAGTCATTTATTGAATATTATTTAGTCGTTTCCGATGGAACGAATGACGTTACAACGAGAAAACAACAAATATCTATTATTCATGAAGAGAAGCCACCGGGAGTCAGACTAAACGTAACAAATGAAACGATTTTGAATAAAACCGCCATCATTAAAGCTAGTTCCAATGATATATCAAACACAATGATCCGAATTGATTCGCAAGATGTCACCGCCGAAACGAAGCCGGCCCTTGAAGATCAAGCCTATTTTGCGGTCGAGATAAAGAAAACAAATCTTTATTTTAAAAACGGAATCACAATTGGAGATGACATATTACTCATCTTTGATGATACGGTTAATCAATATGTGACGTTAACAGTCCCGATTGATCCAAAGTACTTTGAGAAAGGGAAAGGAATGACGATTTCTGTTCGTTCAGGCACGAAAGTATCTCCATTTGATCAAGAATCAGAAGAAAACCGCGATGATTTTTATATTAAAAATGCCAGATTAGTATTGAAAGACGGAACGGTTCTTTACGATCCCGACTATGCAGATCCGCAAAAAGAAATTTCGGTAGGGGATGGGGCGTCATCACAGAAAACAGTGGATTTCACGTTTACGGTTCCAGATGAAAAGTACAATGCCAAAGCGTATGTGTGGGATACAACGAAAGAAGCGGAAGGAATGCATGTCATCCAAGCTACTGACGGGCAAAACACGGTAACAGCCAATGTGAAAGTGGACAATAGCGCTCCAATCATTACTCCTTCGGTGGAAGAAGGAAAAGAGTATAAAGGAGAATTTACGATTAATGCTGAGACGCAGGATGAAATTGCGGGAGTAAGCAAAGTGGAAGCAACTTTAGACGGAAAGCCGATTGCTTTGCCATTTGCGACATCATCCGCGGAATTATCGAAAGGGCAGCATACGTTAATGTTGAAAGCGGTCGACCATGTCGGAAACGCTGCATCCAAAACGGTCACATTTTCGACTGTAGAGGAGCATCCTTTCAGCCCTGAAGTCCTTTCGCCGAAACATCAAGAAAAAAATGTATCAACATCGCCAAAATTAAAGGTAAAAGTTTCTGATCCTACGAAAGATGATTTGCGCGTTTCTTTCTTCAAGGGGTACCAATACCAACCGGGAGAAAAAGAGTTATCGATTTATCAAAATCATGTTGATCGCGAACCGCCGAAAGAGATGGTTCCAAAAGGGGAAACGGTTGTCGCAGGAGAGGAACTCAAAAAATTAGAAAAAGCAGATTCCCAATATGTTGTCACGAAATCAACCAACCAATTTCCGTATCAGCGTTTCCAAGTGAAATTAGATAAAGAAATCGGTGCAAATGATGAAATTCAATTTACATGGGAAGGAAAGTCTCTTTTAGGCCGAAAAGTAACGATGTATGTTTGGAATTACGCTGCTAATAAATGGGAAGCATTGTATTGGAAAGTAGCTGAAAACGATGAAAATTTTACGCTGCAAGGAACTGTGAAAGGTACGGATTATGTGAAAAACCAAACGGTTCAAGTGATGGTGCAGGACGAAATTGCGTCGACCACTCAATTTGATTACACGTTTGTTTGGATGTCTGATACGCAATATTATTCGGAAAGCTATCCGCATATTTTTAAGCGAATGACAGAATGGATTGCGGAAAAACAACAGGAATTAAACATTCAATATGTTTTCCATACGGGCGATTTAGTCGATGAAGCAGAAGACGAGATGCAATGGAACAACGCGAATGATGCGATGAGCATACTTGATAAGCATAACGTTCCATACGGCGTGCTGGCCGGCAACCACGATGTCGGCCATAAAACAGGGGATTATAGCCACTACAGCAAATATTTTGGGGAAGATCGTTTTAAAGGAAAAGATTATTATGGAGAATCTTATAAAAATAACCGCGGTCATTACGATCTTGTCAGCGTAAATGGAAATGATTTCATCATGATTTATATGGGTTGGGGAGTGAATGATGAAGATATTGCTTGGATCAATGAAGTGCTTGCGAAATATCCTGACCGAATGGCGATTTTAAACTTCCATGAATATTTGCTTGTATCAGGAAATCGTAGCCCGATTGGCGATAAAATTTATGAAAAAGTGGTTGTTCCAAACAAAAATGTCATTGCGGTGCTTTGCGGGCATTATCATGATAGCGAGACATTGATCGACGAAATCGACGATGACAAAGATGGCAAACCAGACCGCAAAGTGTATCAAATACTCGCTGACTATCAAGGAGGGCCGGAAGGTGGGCAAGGATTTATGCGGCTACTTCACGTGAATCCTGTCGAAAACAAAATTTATGTAAAAACATATTCTCCGTATTTGAATAAATACAATTTTTATGACAGTACGGAATATCCTGGAAAAGATGAATTTGTCATCGATATGAACTTGACACCTCAAGAAAAAGTAGTCGCAACGGATAGATTTGAAGTCAATGTGTTTACAAATCAAAAAATTGGCGAAGTAGCGAAAGTAAAAGACAATGAAGCGGCTGAGACGGAATGGAAAAATCTAGTAGAAGAAAAAGAGTACGGATGGTATGTAATGGTTGAGGATGATTTTAAAGGAAAGACTCGTTCTTCTATTTGGACTTTTACAACAGCGAAAGGGACGACCTATCCGGGAAACGGAAACCATAATGGAGAGAATCCGCCTCCATCCGATGATAAGAATCCAGACGAGCAAAGACCGCCAATGGATGGAGAGGTGATTTTGCCAGAGAATTCAATGTCCATAACTGAAGAAATCATGCAAGATGGAAGGAAAAAAATTACCGCAACGATTGCAAAGACAGCAATAGAAGATTACATCTCTAAGGAAACCGCATTTGATACATTAACCATTATATTACGTCCAGAAAAAAGCAAAGAATTTACAGAAGTGAAATTCTCATCCGATATTATTGAACTTTTAAATAAGAAAAATCAGCAATCTGCCATTCAGGTCGAGACAGGAAATGGCACATACAGCTTGCCTATAAAAGAGTTGAATCTTTCCAATTTGGCTAAACAGCTGAACACATCTGCCGATCGGATGCAGATTGCGATTCGGATCAATACCATTTCTGATAGAGAAGGCGTGTTGCAAAAACACCGATTAACTGCTGTATCGAATATTATTGATTTTGCTGTGCTTGCTTCAGCTGGCAACAAAGAGGTCGAACTAAATCGATTTACGCAACCAATTAAACGTTCGATTAAGTTGGAAAACAAAGTAAATGTAAATCGAGCGACCGTCATAAGATTGAATGAAGATGGCACCTTTACCGCTTTGCCTAGTTACTTTAATGGAAATGAAGCTGTTTTTAGAAGTATGACAAACAGCAAATATGCCGTCATAGAGCATTATCAAACGTTCTCCGATATTAAAGGGCTTTGGAACAAAGAAGATGTGGAAAAACTGGCATCTAAATGGATTATTCACGGTCGCAAAGACGGTACGTATGGACCTTTAGAAGATACGAAGCGAATTCATTTAGCTGTTTTGCTCACTCGCAGTCTTGGTCTGGCGGCATCGAAAAAATATGACGGACGATTCACCGATGTGAAGGGAGACGAATGGTTTGCGAAAGAATTAATGGCTGCGGTCGAAGCGGGGATCATTAACGGAAAAGAGGATGGGCGTTTTGCACCTTATGAATCGGTTACCCGCGAACAGGCTGCCGCGATGATATCCCGTGCGATGCGATATGTTGGATATGATAAACAGAAGCTGGATGCAGGAAAATCGATCAAAAACTATAAAGACTTTCATGCGATCGGCGTTTGGGCTCGGGATGATGTAGAGTTATTGCTGCGGGCCGGCATCATGGAAGGAAGTGGAACAGAGCGATTTGCTCCGCGTGAACTTGCGAATCGTTCTCATATCGCCGCTATCTTGAACCGTTTCTTAGTATTTGTTGGCTATATAAATTAAACTGGTGTGCTGCTGCCGGCCAAAGTTTGCCAGAAGATGGACTGGATCCATAGGAAAGGAGAACGCACAGTGCGCCCATCACTTGCTTGCTGAACAGACAATGGAGGGCCTTTTCCCGAAATTTCATCGGGGAAAGGCTTTTCGATTTTTCTTGGGAAACAGTGTATACGCCATCATTTTTGGAGGCCCGAATGCTTTGTCTCCGCGCACGCAGCATTTCAATTTCCGTTAAAAAAATGGTGCGCAGCCCTTTCCGATTTTGTATATGATTGCGTCCACATGCATAAAAAACGGTAGGATTCTTGGCGCTTGCCTCCTCAGTTAAATGCTGTTCCATCGGGATAAAGACATGTCTCACCGTTTCCGGTGTTGTTTGCTGCATAAAAAGGCACTTTTATTTTTTATGCATAATTTATACAAAAATTTTATATATTATTGTTCAGGGCACATCTAGATACATTGACCTATGTCTTTTTATTTAAAAAATTGTCTGCTTATAATAAAAAAATCCTATAATTTGCCGATATAATAAGTAGAAAGACATATTTTATAAGGGGGAAATAATTAAAAAACAACATGAAAAAAGACCCAGTAAACTATTAATAATTTACTTATATTAAAAAAGATGGTATATTATACAAATTTTTAAGCTTTTTTACTGATATTATTTTTCTTTCATTTCGATAAGATGGATTTTTTGGAGAGATTACAGATGGCAAATCCTTATTTTCAAAAAAAGATTAACCCAAAACTGCTGAAGTTTTGCCAGAGCTATATGAGACTACGGTCCGGAAAAGGAGCAGAAGTATGGAAAAACATTGTCGGCTGGCGGTAGCCATAACAGGTTCCGGCAAAGGGATTGGGAAATATTTGCTTTCCTTAATGACTCAACCACCGGGGGCGTTTGTCGATAAGATTCCCATCATGCCCCCTCCAGGAATCTTGCGGGGGGTTCTTCCATTGAGGAGGCTAATCGATAAATTTAAAGATGTTGATAAAAAATCTGGTTTTTTGGCCCCATCTCTCCCGACCGACTTATCTTATTCGGAACTTAGCTTTATGACGAAAAGAGGTTTTCTCGGGAAGAAGTTAAGCCAGTATCTCGGCTGCAATAAAGATGAAGGGGATTTTTTATTCTATCTTTCACTATCGAAACCATCTTTTACAAATCCGGATAGTGAAAATAAAGGCGAATGTATTCTTTATTTGAGTGAACTAATGTTAAAGTGGAGTGAACAAAAACAAGATATACCGTACCAAATTAAACGTTTAGACGTTCGGCCTGATATACAAAACGCCATGTTAAAGGCCTATGATATGTTCAAGGACGAGCTGTTTTCCTCATCCGATGCGGCGGAGGAACGAGAGATTGACGCTTGCTGTTGCGGAGGGCAATGGGAAGTTTACCGGGATGTGATGTTTGCTGCGACACAGGGGAAGTTCTTGCTTCTTACCGAAGAAGAAGTAAGCAAATATAAAGAAGGAATCGTGCTATGCGAAGGAAGGGTGAAAGATCGTTCCGATATACCAATTTTCCGCAATCTGGCGAAAGAAAAGCTTGAATCAGAAGGATTGAGCCAACCCACGATCATGAGATGGCTGTTAGTGTTATCGGAAGCTATTACAAATGCGATAAAACATGCAGAAGAAGGAACGATGACGATTCTCAAGGACGAAAAGAACAATGAAATACGGTTTGTCATCGAGGATAAGGGACCGGGATTTGCTTTAAAAGATTTGCCGAAAAAAACGCTTTTAGCCGGATATTCAACAAAAAAATCTTTGGGACAAGGCTTTACGCTGATGATGACAATAGCGAAACGCGTGTTATTGTTTACGTCGCCAAAAGGCTCTGTCTTAATTCTTAGTTTTGATATCCATAAAAAGAATCGGGATCAGTTGGGGAATGCCGGATAACGTTTAACGGGATTTTGCTGCTGGGAGCTGGCTTTTGAATATTTGTTCCATGTTTCGCTGAAATGATCGCCGGGCTATATAAGCGAGATGAAATAGCGGAAACATCAGCGAAAAAGCAGAAGGAACGGGAAAATGGCGAAGGAGCAGACAACGGCGGCCACAGAGATTGCCGGATTTGCCGTGGGCATCGCACGGACAGGCAAAAGAATGATCGGAAATATCCAACCCGTCGCTTGATTGTATGGACAAATTTAAACTTTCATGAGAGGAGATGCCTATGTCGCTGACAGTGAACAAAAAAGTAAAAGGGAAAACGTTGATTCTTAAAGTTAAAGGAGTTTTAGATATTTCAACGGTGCATGTCATAGCTTCTTATTTAAAAGAGATTGATCATATCGAAACTCTAATTTTTGATTTGTCTGACCTGGAATTGATTGATTCCACGGGGATTGGCACGATTCTGAACGCAATTTATTTATCGCAAGAAAAACATATTTCAAATTGAAACTTCAAGGCATGGACGAATTAACCGATAATGTTTTTGAAACGGTTGGTTTGTACCAAATTTTAGAAGCTATGCAAGGAGAGGTTAACTAATGTATAAGTACCGCCCGACTTTTACCCAGCGAGAGAGGGTCATAGACAACCAGCAGATCATGGATAACATGGATAAGACTTTGCAACGGGAAATTAACCTGGCCCGGAACATACAAATGCAGCTGTTAAACGGAAAGACCCCAGAGTTTGAGGGAGGAGAGGTCATCGGTTCCTCCCTTCCCGCAAGATTAATTGGGGGAGATTATTACGATTTTTATCCTTTAGTGAACGGAAAGATACGAATTGTCGTCGGGGATGTTATGGGAAAAGGAATCCCAGCGGCGATGCTTATGATTTTAACTCGCGACGCTTTCCGGAGAGTGGCGGAAATCACGGACAGTCCGGCAGAAACCTTAACATCTATGAACCAGGCATTGTACGAAGATTTGCGGACATTGAAATCATTTGTGACACTGATTTGTGCGGATTACGACCCGAAAACGGGCATTTTTACATACGCCAGTGCGGGACATCACCTTCCTCTTTATATTAATGGCCGGGACAAAACGATAAAAGAACTGCCAAAAGTCAGTGGAATTATGCTGGGCGGGCTTCCTGACCAAGTGTATAAAGAGATGTCGATACAATTAGATGAGCAAGATATTATATTTTTTTATACGGACGGGATTGTGGAAGCACAAAATAAAGATGGAGAGCAATATAAATTGGAACGGCTGGTACAAACATTATTGGAAAACCATGAAAAAAGTGTCGGCGAAATTGAAAGAAGCGTGATGGACTCCATCCACCAATTTACGCAAGGCGTTCCGCAAAAAGATGATATAACGATGGTCCTTTTAAAGGTAAGCAGACAAAAAAATGGATATTAACCGCTTAAATTTCCCTATGATCAGTGAAAGGGAGGGGTGCCCATGCAAAGTATTGTTGCAAAAGGGAAAGATATTAACGAAGCGATTGAACTTGGCTTAAAGTTATTGGGAACGGAAAAAGAAAAGGTCAGTATTGAAATTATTCAGACTGAAACGAAAGGTTTTTTAGGCATCGGCGCGAAACCAGCGATTGTGAAACTGACGAAGCTGGAGGCGGCTGAGGCGCAGCAAGCTCCTGACAAAAATGATGTAATCGAGCAAGCGGTTTCGGAAATAAATATGGAAGAAGTTGCTGTACTATCTGGCTTTTTGCCGGAGCGGGAACACGAAGGCGAACATCAGATTGGCACAAAGGAACCGGACGCTCTTGTCGGCAAAGCGTGGGTTAAGAATGGAGCGTTGTTTTGCAAAACGTCCCCGACTCATTTTCCGACAGTAACGATTGGCGAAGGAGTAAAATTATACCGCAATCATGAACTGGTGAAAGAAAAAACGACGATTGTGACAGAAAATGATGTGTATGAAATAAAAGTAGAAAACGAAAAAAAGGATACAAAATGGAAAGTTTGGATGGACGAGAAAAAATTAAAAGTGTTTTTATATGTGGAACCCGGTTATAAAATCACCCGCAAACTGCCGGATATCGAACCAAGCCAGCACATTGAGCTGGTTGTTGAAGAATATAAGGAAGTTTATAACACGCTAAGTTATGCTGACGTAATGCAAAAGTTAGAATCGCTGCAAGTGGCACATCAATTTATTCGTCAAGAACAAATCGTGAAAGCCCTTGAGGCGAAAGAACCGGGCACTTACGAGATTGCGACTGGCGTAAGCGCCAAAGATGGCAAAAATGGCTGGATCGAACTAAACATCGATTTACGGTCTCAGAGCGGTCCGACGGTCAATGAAGATGGAAAAGTCGATTATCGGGAAATCCGAAAAATTCCATCTGTTGAGAGAGGACAAGTGATCGCGACCGTTCATCCGCCCGTGCCTGGCCTGCCGGGAGTAACGGTGACAAACGAACCTCTTCCAGCTAAACAAACGTATCCAGTAGTGCTTCAAGCGGGGAGAGGAATCATCACGGTTGGCGACAAGATCGTTGCGACGGAATCCGGCCGCCCGCAAGTGGAACAACGGGGAAAACTTGTGAAAGTTTCCATTGCGCCAAAATTTACTCATACTGGGAATGTCGATTTATCGTCTGGCAATATCCGCTTTGCGGGAGATGTCGAAATATACGGCGACGTGGAGAAAAACATGGTTGTCGAAGCGGAAGGGGACATCATTGTTCATAAAACGGTCAATATGGCTTCGCTTGTTGCCTCCGGGGCGATTGTTGTTCATAGCAATGTCGTCAGTTCGGAAATTTCAGCGGGAAAAAATAATATGTTAGTGGCGGAATTGGGACATTTGCTTGGCATCATGCAGCAAAACATCGAAAAAATGATCGGTGTCATCCGACAGTTAACGCAATCTCCTGCTTTTAAATCGAGTGACTTTTCCAGAGGCGGCCTGCAGCCATTAATTCGAATATTGCTTGAGAAAAAGTTTCAGAGCCTTCCGCCGCTCGTCAAAAAATACGTGGAGATTGTAAGAAAGGGAGAGAATTATTTAGAGGATGACATATGGAGGGAAATAGCGGTTTCTTTGACAAAAGTTTTCTTATCTTTAACGAATGAAGTGATCTCCCTTGATTGGATTATCCAATTATCGCGAAAAATGAAAGAACTTCATGAAATTAGCGTGTCTCCTGTCAAACCGGATTCCTATGTTTCGCTTCCGAGTGCCCTCAATAGCCGCATTTATTGCAGCGGCGATGTGTTTGTCACTGGCCAGGGATGCATTAATACGAAAATTCACGCGGGTGGGATGCTAAAAATCAATGGTGTCATACGCGGCGGAGAAGTGTATGGACGATTAGGCGTGGAAATTAACGAGACGGGGTCGGAACGGGGAACACCCACGGTAATCGCTGTTCCGCATGACCAAAAAATTAGAATTAATAAGGCGATGGAAGGCACCATCCTTAAAATCGGAAACGTCAAACATGCATTAAAAGAAACTAGATATTATGTGGTCGCGTGTATCGACAAAGATGAACGGATTGTTTTCGAGTAATAGAAGGAGAGGTTGATATGATTCAATATTCTTTACATGAAAACGGTGAATATTTAGACGTAAAATTAGCCGGAGATTTAGATATAGATGGAACAGAAGTCATCGAAGAAGAACTGATTCCGAACATGGAAAAGTATCAAACGGTCAATATTAACTTTGAAGGGGTCCGGTTCGTGGATTCAACGGGAATGGGCTTGTTAATGAATATGGTCCAAAGCTTGAAAGAAAAAGGGATTAAGGTTACGATATCGAACGTCCAGCAAGACGTCATGAACGTGTTCGAAATTCTTCAACTTCCAGAAATTTTAGGGGAAGAAATTTTCATATAAATAAAATAAATCGCTGCCTCGTTGCGCCGCAAATTCGCTTGACGTGCCTCGGATATGGACGAGCGCAAATGGAGTTGTCGGAATCTTTTATATTGGCGAAGTCGGTGCGGGATTGTTAGCTAACAATGCCATAAAAGCGCGCATCTCTCTTATGCTTTGGCAGCATAAACGAAAAATCGGCCTTTTTTCCGCATGCGCGGAAAAGGCCGATTTTTTATGGGAAGATGTTTAACCATGGAACGAACGGAAAAACCCATCGAGAAAGTGTTTGACGATGTCCCATTTCGATAATTGCTTGACCGTTTCTTTTTTTGGCTTTTCCATTTCAAGCGGAACGATGACGTCCATTCCGCGCTTCATCCATTTCTCCGGGTGGGACACGATGTATTCATTCTCGCGAAGACCTCTCTCGATTTCTTGTTTTTTGCCGCGCGCGATTCCTAGCGTCACGTTCCGTTTTTCGAGTTTTCCGTTATGAATGACGTAGACGAACGATTTCGTTTTTTCCCGCCACACCGCGTTAGCGGGAACGGTGATCGCCCCGCTCTTTTCTTTTGTCACTATCGTGATGTTTACGTGATATCCGAAAGGAAGTTGTTTCGGCTGTTCGTTCAGCTGCACGGTAAACGGATATTCGCTTTTTGCTTGAAAGCTCGCTTCATTAATCGGAAATTTGCCGATGTCGGCGATCGTGCCGGCAAAAGATTCTTTTTCGTTCGGAACGCGGACAACCGCCGCCTGCCCGACGGCGAGTTTTTCGATTGTCCCTTCTTTCGCTTTTCCGCGAACGATGGCGGAAGAAGAAGCGATGGTGATCAACGGTTTGGACTTGTCATAGCTGATTTCTTCGACAACGCCTGCTGTTTTGCTTTCAACGACCTGTTCTTCTTTTTTCTCTGTTAACTCATTTTGTTGTTCTTCATATTCTTTCATTTGCCATTCGAGCAGCGTTTTTTCCCGCTCCGCTTCTCTCGCTTTTTCTTCCCATTGCATTTTTATGATGTCTTCGTTGGCGGAAGAAGACATAGTTGTGTAATAATCGATATCTTTGGCAAGTTGTTCGATTTGCGCGTTTAATTGTTCTTTTTTCAGGGCAATTTGCTGAATTTCCCGATCGACGTCCTCATCTGCGTAGCGTATCAACGGTGTGCCGACTTGCACTTCTTGTCCTTTTGCGACAAGAATTTCATCGATGGCGCCGAGCTGCGGATCGTAGTAAACGAATTGTCGCTCCGCCGGCGCGGTCAAGCCGTCAGCGCGAACGGTTTCTTTGATCGTTGTTTTCTCCGGTTTTGTCCGTTCATTCACATAAACCGATTTTGGAATTTTGCTATGTTCATTGAACAACATATAAAAGTTCGCGCATATACATAGTACTATTATGACGAGGAATATATATCGCTTCCATCGTTTCATCGCTATTCCTGCCTTTCATTAAGATCCGCTGAACGGAAATTCGGTGCACGCCGTTATTAGTAAAGCGAAAAAGACATAGACGGCGATGACGATCATCGCAACGCGTTGAACCGGTTTTTCCGTCAAAGAGCGAAGAGCGATGATTTGCAGCGATATCGCCCAAATCGAAAAGACGGAAACGGTTCGCAATAGCGACCATATAAAGGCGTGTTTCGTTATGTAAGGCCCCCACACGCTAAGGGAAAATGGGGAAAAGAGGTCCTTTACGCCGAAAAATAGTTGTAACGGAAAAAGAACAATATCTTCGAGTAAGAAGATGAGCAAAACTGGCAGTTGAATCGTTAATAGTTTTATAAAATCAACGTCAAAAAGCAAATAATAGATGATAGAAGAGATGAACAAAAATAATAGCGGAACGAATAGGCCGCCCAAAGCATGGCCAAACGCGAATAAAAGCTGCGAGAAAGCGAATTGTTCGCTTGTGTATCGGTCGAGATGCTTTGTCAGCTCTTCCGTGCCGATGCCGAAATAAGCCCGCAGCAATGAAAGAACAATGCTGGAAAATAATAAAATCAGAACGACGATCGCCACATTTTTCACCCGTTCCGCCTCTTTCAGCTGGGCAAACGCGGCTTTCGGATGAAAAATTTCCTTTAGCGGATTGCTTTTATACATCATAAACAAGTCCCCCATATGTATCAATATAGGCATAAACATATTGTAATACAAAGGCATGGAGTCTGTCATTACCCGAGGTGGCTCTGACGAGAAGGCTATGAATTTATGTTTTTATCCTCCTCATTGGGTGAATTCCAAGAATTTCTCTATTTTACTCACACGGATTTCCTTTTTATTTGCGCGAAGGAGGTGAATGTTTCCATGCATCATTGAAAAATAATTTTTTTGTTTAGTAGGAAATATTGCCAAACCATGGTAGAATAAACGATGTGGAATAAAAAGAATTTAAGGGGGGAATCGATTGAGACGCAGAGTATTGGGCAGCATGCTGCTTTTTGCGTTTCTATTTTTATTGCCTTATGAAAAACATGCAAAAGTGAATCAAAGCATATTTATTCAAACCGTTGGCCCATCGGCGCCCGTATATGCGTATATGGCGGATGAACTCAAGGAAGTAGGAAAAATATATAGTGGGCGAGTTTTTCAAGTGATTGGAGAAAATAAAACTCATTATTTCATTCAATACGGCTTTGTCAAAGGGATGGTGAAAAAGCAAGACGTAAAGCTTGGGAGACCCTCAAAGTTTACGAAACTGGCAAATCGTTTGAAAAGAAGCGTAATCGGAACGAAAGATTTACAAGTATATATTTTCCAAAATGGAAATCAACAGTCGATTGGAAAAATTAACGCCGGTGTTCGCTATCCAGTAAAGCAGGAGACGAAGCTTTTTTATGTCGTTGAACTTGGGGGAAGAGACGGATATATCTATAAGCGTGTAACGAAGAAAGATCCGGGAGTTCCTGTTTTGTTATATCATCATATTTTACAAGATAAGGATGAGCGCTTTTTCCGTGCTACGACAACCGTCCCGTTAAGCCAGTTTACGAGTGAAATGAATTACTTAAAGAAGCAAAATTATACGACGATTACCCCGCGGCAACTGTTGGCGTATGTCAAGAAGGAGCAGCTGCTTCCGCCAAAGTCGGTGTTGATAACATTTGACGATGGGCTGAAATCGAATTATGTGTACGCGTATCCGTTATTAAAACGGTTGAATTTTAAGGCGACGATCTTTATGATCACAGGGCGGATGCGTCCAGCTCCGCAGCCGTTTGACCCTAGAGGCTTGCAATTTTTAAGCAAACAGGAAGTGGCGGCAATGCGGGATGTGTTTACGTTTGAAAGCCACACAAGCCATTTTCATTTGTCCGATAAAAAACGCGGGCCTTATTTATTGTTTAAACCGTACAATGAAATCATGGAAGATTTAAAAGCGAGCATCGCCAAAGTAAACGCGACGGCGATCGCTTATCCGTTCGGCGCGTATAACGAACGGGTGATTCGAATCGTGAAAGACGCGGGGTTTACGATGGGGTTTACGACGAAAAAAGGCACTGTTTATCCGGGAGATCCAGTTTTTGACTCACATTTCGCACCCTCCCAACGAAAATCGGGAGGATTTTTTGTGTCCATCGTCGAATGAATCCTTGACATACAAGGAAAGTGAAGGAGTTTTTCTCTCATGAACGTTCAAGTCAAAAAGGTCTATCGCAATTATTATTTGAATATAATAAGTGCCCTATTCAAGAAACTGGGCCTGCCCCAATTGATTGACCATCTCGTTCCCGTTGATCCACAGTGCCAGACTCGAGTCAGCGATGCCGTTCAGGCCATCATCTACAATATGTTTGACGGCCGGCAAGCCCTCGTTCACGTGGAACGATGGGCTCAGGAGATCG
>NZ_FOJS01000003.1 GCF_900111865.1 Parageobacillus thermantarcticus
GGGACGGATGAGTTTCTCTAGATCGATCTCCTGAGCCCATCGTTCCACGTGAACGAGGGCTTGCCGGCCGTCAAACATATTGTAGATGATGGCCTGAACGGCATCGCTGACTCGAGTCTGGCACTGTGGATCAACGGGAACGAGATGGTCAATCAATTGGGGCAGGCCCAGTTTCTTGAATAGGGCACTTATTATATTCAAATAATAATTGCGATAGACCTTTTTGACTTGAACGTTCATGAGAGAAAAACTCCTTCACTTTCCTTGTATGTCAAGGATTCATTCGACGATGGACACAAAAAATCCTCCCGATTTTCGTTGGGAGGGTGCGAAATGTGAGTTTTAAAAAGAAACACTTCAGCAATGATTTTTTCGATACCGGCGGTCTTCCTGTTACATACGGTATCTCTGGTAACCCCGAGTTCGACACTTACTAGGTAAACAAATCGTTCATCAGCCCCTATGGATCAAGGGGTGATGAGCGATCGGGCATACTTCACGCGTGTATCTATGAGTTTGGCTGAATGTCTGGGATTCTTGGAGGACGCTCCACTCCTACAACCGCAAAGATTTGACGCTGTTTGGCAGTGGGCTCTTGTGCACTGATACAAGTCACCATATTTCGAAGAAAAATGGCCTAAAGTCAGTCGCTGTAGCTCGTCCCGCACTTTCCGCCAGGACTCCCCGGTACGAATTTCGATCATTCGGACTAATAAAAGGGCCAGCCAGCTAATCAGCACATGTGTACGAATGCGGCCTTCCAAGCGATGATACATAGGTCGCAATTCAAGCATGGATTGGAGTGTTCGAAAGGTATCCTCTACGTCTACCAGTTATTTAGAGCCACTTCTTCGGCAGACAATGTATCATGGACGTTCGGATGAGATACTTCCCATCATACTTCTCCGCGTACCGAATCGCCTATTTATCGATGCGAAGCGTTCCATCTTTTAATTGGCGTAAATATTTCCCGTAGGAAGGATTAGAACGCAAACGGCATGGCGCTTTATATGGGCTTCATTTCGCAGCTGCCAAAGTCCCTTTAATTCCACCTGCAGCGCCTCCAACCATTTCTGGCACTCTTGTCGTTGACGATCAGCTTCTTTCGGGTTGTAGGTTGTACACCAGCACATAGCGCTGACGTGTCTCGCTATCTTCAACCATGATCTCTTTGACATGTAAATTTTCTCGAACTTGGTGATATCGATCCCGGCGGCTCATCGCTTCTTCCGTGGCGGCCTTTGCCAACCGCATTTTTTCGCCTACAATATTATGTCACCCCACGCTGTAAGATTCGTAAGTTTTCGTCGAAGGAAAACCCACGATCCATGACGATGACGACCCGTCACAGTTTCCAGCCAATCAAGTCTTTTTTCACCTGCCCGGAGGACACTGTCATGTCCATCGTATTTCCCTGCCACCCCCAGACGCTGATTGGGATTCCTTCGTGGGTGACAGCAAGTCCAATGACGACTTGCAAGAGATCGGAACGTTTATCTTTCGAAAATCCTTGTTTTCGGAAGGTCTCGTCTTCCGATGCTTCGGACGGATCCACTTCAAAGTAGGAAGATGTTGTATCGAAGTAAAAAAGATCCGCTTCCAAATTCAACAGATCCGCGACAGCATAAAACACTTGACGTTCTAGTTCGGATTGAACAGCAAGCAATCTATCCATCCATCGCCCGGTACAACTGGTGACTCGCCACTTGTGGAAGATCCGGAATATAGACTTCATCTTGAACCTAGTCCTCTATCGCTAATTTGCTGGAAGGATGAAGAGCCCTATTCGCTACCATAGCGAAAATCAAACCATTCTAAGGGGATATGATGGTGACGGGAAGCAAATAGCTTCTCGAGAATCTTATCGAATCCCAATTGATCCACAGCCAAACGCCGTCAAGACGTTTGCAGGATTGGAATAAAAAATCAGACGCTTCTCCAATCGCTTCACATGCTTCCCATGCCTTCTCGGGAGAAAGGAATCGCGAGATGCTTTTGACCAGACGTTCCAGTATAGCACGGTCGACTTTGCCTTCACGTACGAAAGAATAGCTCACCTTCGCTTTCGCATATTTAGCCTTCGGATCCCATTTGTTATGAGCAAACCGGAGATAAGCCGTTGTGGTTCCATTTTGTTTTTGTTTGTTACTCATCGAATATATAAACTTGCATTATAAACCATAAACCTTTATATTAAAAGGATAAATTTACAAAACGTGTGTCTATGAAATTCGGCGATTTTTTCTAGCACAGCGGCTTCAAAACCCTTTATACAAAAGGATTTAGGAAATTTTATTTACCTAAATTGTGCTTCAAACTGTCGAACTCGGGGTAACGATAGAGAATCAATATATCAAAATAAGGCTTCTAAAAAGTGGGGCGATTTCATAGTACTGTGCATGTTCGCTGTTCCAATTGGAAATCATGATAGTGTCCACCCCTTGGCAGTTGTTTTTGGTCAATGTATATGATTTCCGAGGTGGTGGATTTTTTGCATCCTTTATACATCGATTATGCGTTTTGCAACACGTTCAATAATCCTAACCTAATATTAACTAGTTATCGATGTTACGATAATGCCTTTCCCGAGGAACCAAATTCACGCATTTTACGAATTACTGTTTCTTTAACAGCTTCACGTCCAGGACCAATAATTTTGCGCGGATCATATACTTTTTCGTCTTTTGCTAATAGCTCGCGGACAGCTTTTGTAAATGCTATTTGGTTTTCCGTATTAACGTTGATTTTGGACGTACCAAGAGAAATGGCAAGCTGAATTTGTTCGGTTGGAATACCTGTGCCACCATGAAGCACAAGGGGAACACCTGTTAAGTCACGAATCATTTCCATTTCGGCAAATCCTAGCTTTGGCTCTCCTTTGTACGGTCCATGAACAGAGCCTAACGCTGGAGCTAAGCAGTCAATACCTGTCCGTTTGACCAATTCTTCACATTCTTTTGGATCAGCATAAATAATTCCTTCCCCCATAGTATCATCTTCTTGACCACCTACAATACCCAATTCAGCTTCCACCGATACGCCACGTGCATGAGCGTATTCAACCACTTCAGATGTAATTTTGACATTTTCGTCAAATGGGTAATGGGATGCATCAATCATCACAGAAGTAAATCCTGCATCAATAGCTGCTTTACATTTTTCAAAACTGGAACCATGGTCAAGATGAATGGCCACAGGAACGGTAATGTTCATGTCCCACATTAATCCTTGTACTATATTTACTACAGTTTTGAATCCCCCCATATAACGAGCAGCCCCCTCAGATACGCCTAGAATGACTGGTGATCTTTCTTCCTCAGCTGCTGCTAAAATCGCCTGCGTCCACTCCAAGTTATTAATGTTAAACTGACCAACGGCATATTTTTCCTGAAGTGCTTTATGAAGCATTTCTGTCATAGAAACTAAAGGCATACGAAAAACCTCCCTGCTCCACATCATAAATTACTTTATAAAATTTACTTTTTTTAACGACTTTAATAATCAAGAAAAAACAAAAAGCGATACAAAGATAGCACTTTTAAAACACATAACACGGGGAATGATGGAACGACTGAATAAATTGATATCCTTTAGAGCCGCCGTAAGTCAAAAATGAATGTGTAACCTTTTTGCCTGAATAGGTACTGTGAACCCCTTTTAAGAGTATTCCATCAGTAATCCCTGTCGCAACAAAAATACAGTCGTCTGTTTTTATAAGATCATTCATCAACAACTTTTTATGAGGATTTTCTAGCCCCATTTGTAAACAACGACCATATTGTTTTTCATCTTGGGGTAAAAGCCTTCCTTGCAGTTCTCCCCCAATTCCTTTTAATGCAACAGCTGCAACTACACCTTCAGGTGCACCCCCGATGCCAATAAACATATCAACATTTAATTCACTAATAGCAGGAGCAATAGCTGCTGTTACATCTACATCGGAAAAAAGAATTACACTCGCTCCTGTTCTTTGAATTTCATCAATAATGTACTCGTGCCTTTCTCTCTCCTGTACCATAACCCTTAAGTCAGATACACGTTTATTCTTTGCCTTCGCTACATTTTTTAAGTTTTCATATACTGGAACATCGAGGTCTATACATCCTACCGCTTCCGGACCAACTGAAATTTTTTCCATATATATATCTGGTGCACAGAGAAGCTTTCCTCTAGGCGCCGCTGCAATAACAGCAATAGAATTCCCCTGACCTTTTGCAACTAAATTTGTACCGTCTAACGGATCCACCGCAATATCAATATCAGGTCCTTCTCCAGTTCCTACTCTCTCCCCTATATACAGCATAGGAGCTTCGTCCATTTCTCCTTCTCCTATTACGATGACACCGTTCATTTTTATTTGATTTAATTGACTTCTCATAGCTGCGGTACAAGCACCATCAGCTTTTATTTTATCTCCTCGACCTATCCATTCTAATGAAGCTATAGCTGCTTTTTCTGTTACTTTCACAAATTCCATTAGTAAGTGTTTCACTTCCTATCTTCACCTACTTTCAAGAAAAGGATTAGCTAGTTTTCTATGAAAATAGCCATACCGCTTATGAGAGATAAGTAACCTCTCTATTCACATACTTAATAACCCAAACTAGTTATATTAACAACCAACATGAGTAAGAGGTTTAAGTTAGACAAAAGAACGGTTGAAATACTTTATACAATATATGTCGAAAAATCAATATTCAATTTATATACATTAACTCTCATTACATATTCCTGATTTTCTAAGCATAAAGTAGGGGATTCTTTTATTTTAGATTTTACATTACATTGGAGAATCCCCTACCTTCCGAACTTATAGAAATATTTTATTGATGATAAGTATGAACTAAACATTATGTTTTAATTGGGTATTTTCCAAGTATTGTAAAAAAGCAGAAAGAATAAAATAAGCAGACGTAGCACCTGGATCCTGATTTCCTAAAGACCGCTCACCTAAACGGCTAGACCGACCCTTTTTAGATATCATATCTTTTGTTGACTTCATTCCTTCTTCTCCCGAAGCAACCGCTTTCCTAAATCCGGTTAAAAAATCTTCTCCTTGTTCATACGATTGCTCAAGAGCTTGTACTGCCGGTGAGATGGTATCCCACATTGTTTTATCCCCGACTTCAGCTTTTCCTCTCTCCTGAATTCCTTTCCCAGCACTAATCCAAAACTTATAAAGATCCTCATCATTCAGCTCTGTTTTTCCTTGTAATACCTTACTGCCTCTTAAAAATGCAGTTGCATATAAAGGACCTACCGATGAACCCACTGCGTTCAAAAACGTTTTTGCAACTACTTTGCAAATTTCCCCACAATCCTCTTCCTCTTTTAAATCTGTATTTAGCTTTTCAACGACTGCTTTCCATCCTATTGACATTGTCACCCCATGGTCGCCATCTCCTATGGCACGATCCAGTTCAGATAAATATTCTTTTTCTACTTCTATTTTGTTAGCAATATCCTTTAAGGCCTGTTTAAATGAATCTGCCTTTATTAACATTACTATATCCTCCCTCATATAAACATTGATTTTCTCCTTGTATATTCAGTTAACATACAATTTTTCTTCCTTTTGCAATTTCATTAGAGAGGGAAGGGCTCTCATAGTATATTCTATCCCCTATATAGTCTTTGCAATAATGGTCATCTTATTACCATAGGACAATTTTAAAAACATCTTAGAAAGTTTCGTACCACTATTAATCAGAAAATTTATTTATCGTATTTGTGAACTAAATAACCTATTAAAACGATTACAACATACACTTAACAAAAACTTCTAGTACGTCAAACTTATTACTTTAGAGTACTATTTTTGCACAAACATCGGGCAATCAGCAGGATAGTCTACTAATTGTGCTAATTCCTCATCTAATTTCATGAGAGTTATTGAACAACCGCCCATTTCAAGAGATGTAACATATTCCCCTACATAAGAACGATAAATCTCGATTCCTTTTTCGGCAAGTACTTGAGATACTCTTCTAAACATAATATATAGTTCTAAATAAGGAGTAGATCCTAACCCATTAACAAGAACCGCAACTCTATCCCCCTTTTCAAGTGGCATATCAGCCAAAATAGTATTAAGCAGTCTATCCGCTACTTCATCAGCTGGTTTTAATTCTCCACGTTCTACCCCAGGTTCACCGTGTACCCCTAAGCCTATTTCCATTTCATTTTCTCCTAACTCAAAGCTAGGCTTTCTAGTTTGTGGAATTGAACATGGGGTCAATGCAACCCCCATTGTGCGAGTGTTATCGTTTGCTTTCTTTGCTAAACGTACAACTTCATCCAAACTATGTCCCATAGCCGCCGCAGCCCCTGCAGCTTTATACACAAAAAACCCACCTGCAATCCCCCGACGCTTCTCAATTTCTGAATTAGGTGCAGATGCTACATCATCAGTAACACGTACTGTTTCAACACGAATATTTTCTAACTCTGCCAATTCAGCAGCCATATCAAAATTCATACAGTCACCTGCATAATTTCCATATAAGTAAATAACTCCTGTACCTTTATCTACAGCTTTTGTAACCTCTAGGATTGGATCCGGCGGCGGTGATGCGAAAATATTACCAACCGGAACGCCATCTGCTAATCCTTCTCCTATATAACCAATAAAAGCTGGCTTATGCCCAGACCCCCCACCGATGACAACTCCAACTTTCCCCGGTCTAGTTTCCCGATTAATTACAATAGATCGTTTATTTTCCGGCAACTGTCTAACATATTGAGAATGGGCTTTTACAAATCCCTCTAACATTTCATCAACAACTAGTTCTGGATTGTTTATAAGTTTTTTCATAATTTACCTCCTTTTATAGTCAACATGTCTTATTAGCCGCTTTTTTAGAAGCAGTACATAGAATGATTTTTAATCCTGTCTTCTACATTATTGTATTGCCCCAGGATTTCAACAACTCTTTTTCTTGATCAATGATTTTTTGAACCTTTCTCGCTGAATTTCCACCATCAAACTCAGAATTCATCCATACCTCTACTATCTTTTTTGCCAACTCCGGCCCAATTATTTGTGCACCCATCGTCAAAATTTGTGCATTGTTACTTTTTCGTGCTCTTTCCGCAGAATACGTATCATGGCATAACGCAGCTCTGATACCTGGTACTTTCCCAGCAGCAATCGCCACCCCAATACCTGTACCACATATTAAGATTCCTCTATCCATCTTATTAGCGGCAATATCTTTCGCGACTTGAAATGCAACATCAGGATAGTCTACTGCCTCGCATGAGTAGCATCCATAATCCACAACATCGTATCCTCGCTCTTTAAGAAACTCTTTAATAATCTCTTTCATATTGAAAGCGTTATGATCACAACCAAGCGCGACTTTAATCGCCACTTCCCCACTCCTCCTTATTCTTAAAATTAATTCAATATTAAATATTTCAAAAAATGAAAATCATATTTACTAACATTCTACACCATATAGATTTTTTGTCAATCCATTTTCTTTTGATTATTTTCATTTATTTTTGTTTACTATCGTTTATTTTTTTGTTATTTTTGTTGAATATAAATTTATTTTAAAATATTATAGATTTATACACATTAATAATACCTGTTTGTTCTTAACACTATTACTTATGGTAGCCCTCTCTCATATCTTTATATTTACTAAGAATATGAAAACAAAAAAATATACAAAACAACAGATCAGTGCCATGATGAAATAATTGTTATTGAAAAATGCCTTTTGTTCTAACTAATCGGGTATTTATGTATTGGAAAACAATAGGTATTGCTCAATAATGCTTTGGATAAAATTTAGCTTGTAACACGGGGATTATAAAAAATAAATATAAAAGAAAAAGGTGATTTTTATGGCTAAGATGTTTGTTACAGAAAGAAGGAATAAAATTCTTGAATATTTAAGCATCAAAAAAAGAGCGACTGTAAAAGAACTTTCGGAAAAGCTGAGTGTTTCTGAGGCTACCTTACGTTCTGATTTAAATGATATGGAAAAAGAAGGACTTTTAGTAAGAACACATGGGGGAGCAGTTCTTCATGACTACATTAAACCCGAGTTAAATTTCTCTACAAGGGAAAAACAAAATCATAGTGAAAAAGTCATTATCGGTCAGCTAGCTGAAAAATTAATCGAGGGAGATCAATGTATTCTGCTCGATGCTAGTTCAACTGTACTTGAATTAGCAAAAATTTTAAAACATAAACCAATGCGTCTAACCGTATTAACTAATGGAATATATACTGCTCTAGAGTTACGTGACAATCCCGAAATAACAGTAATCATGCTGGGGGGAATTGTCCGGATGGGGTCGAGCTCTATAGAAGGAACCTTAGGGGCTAACATTTTAAATAATATTAACGTTGATATAATGTTTACTTCCGCTCATGGTTTTACCTTTGAAAATGGATTAATGGATTTTAACATATATGAGGTAGAGCTAAAAAAAGCTATGGTTGAGTCTTCGAATCGTGTAGTTGCCTTATTGGATCATAGTAAGTTTGGAAAAAATTCTATAGCAACATTTTGCGATATTGAAAAAATTGATACTATAATTACAGATCGCCCCCCTACTGAAGAATTCATAAAAGAATTAAAACAAAAAAATATACACCTCGTTTACTAAAATGATCAGGCATGTAAAACAGAGAAAAGAGCTGAACTTACACAGCTACTTTTCTCTGTATCTAATTATAGAGCAAACCGCTTTAAAAATTCTTTTGTAAACACATCCACTGTCATCAACTGCCGCTTGTTTTACAACCGAAACATTACAATTATTAGGTTCGTCTTAACTCCCTTTGGATCAGTTTCTATTGTTCCGTTTTCTAACCATTTATTAGTTAAACATACAACAAATTAAGATGTGTTTATTTTAATGAAACCGCTTCTTTTGACTTTCTTTTAATTTTTTTGGAGTCACATCATTGCCATTGGGATCGATAACCGTTACGGAATGCAACATATCCTCCATCGCTTCGCGAAACGCTTGAATATATTCGCGGCGAAGCTGCTGCTGCTCAAGCGTTTCTTCCTCCGTTAAACCAGATGATTTTGCCTTTCTGGCCAGTTCGTTAATTCGCGCCATTTTTTGTTTTGATAACATAGCTGCCTCCACCTTATCATTGTATTGCTACTCCCCCATCTTATACGACAGCAACGGAAAGCGCAACTATCTTGCTTTTCCGCGCGCCAAGCATTCGCGATAAAACGTTCCGGCCGCAAAATGATTTGCCCGGTGCCTTCTGCATAATAAAAAACGGCGTGATCCTTAATCAGCATCGATATATTCCCGGTAGCGGCGGTGAACGGTCGCTTTTGAAACATCGTAGCCAAATCCGCGCAATGTCGCGGCGATTTCCGCAAACGTCAAACCATTGTGGCGCAGGCGGACGATTTCTTCAATGGGAAGGTCCATTTTCTCTCTTCCCGCATTTTTTCCGACGCTCTTTAAATTTCGCTCAGGACGATACCCTTGGGCAATCGCCCGCTGCATTCCGCGCTTGATTTTTAAATTATGTATTTTCCGCTGATATTCTTCGACAATGCTGAGAATGTTTAATACCATCGAATCCGCCTCTGATAGCTGCATTTCGCCGTTATGGGTGATCGTATATATTTTCACTCCTTCTTTTTGGATGCAGTGAAGAAGCGCGATTCTTGCGTGCCCGCGTCCCAACCTTGTCTCATCTTGAACGAGAAGCGCATCAATCTGCTCCTCTTTTAATGTGGAAAGCAGATCAAACACGCCGTCTCTGTCCACTTCGTAGCCGCTGGCCTGCTCCATAATGATTTTGACCACCTCAAAACCGTGCTGTTCAGCAAGGCGTTCCAGCTCTTCCCGCTGGCGTTCCAGCGATGTTTCTTGTTCTTCTTTATTTGTGCTGACACGACAATAAATAACCGCCTTCATGTAATACCATCCTCACGATTTTATTTTCTGACGACGAGCGATTCATTTTCCTTTGATTTTAGCACAGGAATAACAATTTTTTCACCGGCGACAATTTGCTGACTCGGTAAATGATTGACATCGACGACCCACTCGATAAATTCCGCTGTCGAAAGCCGATGTTGTTCTTCATATTCCTTCGCCAGCTTCCAAAGCGTATCTCCCGACGCAACCGTAATTTCCATATATTTATCTTTTTCAATCGGCTTGTTCGCGTATAAAAACGCCCCGATCACCATAAACAAAAGCGCTGAAAAAATCATGTAATGAGCAAACATACGTTTCATATCGCCCACCTCTTAAGAATGTTTGTTCGGTTTACCCACATTATAATGAAGAACATTTGTTTGTGTCAATATAATTTTCGAACTTATGTTTGTTTTTTCAAATTCCGCATGCTATAATGTAGGCAAATGATGTGGTAAGAGGTGTATACGATGACGAAATTATCAAAGCGGCAACAGCAAATTTTGGATTTTATTAAAAAAGAGGTAAAAACAAAAGGTTACCCACCTTCTGTCCGCGAAATCGGCGAGGCGGTCGGACTCGCCTCCAGCTCCACCGTACATGGGCATCTTGCGCGGCTTGAAAGCAAAGGATATATTCGCCGCGATCCGACAAAACCGCGCGCCATTGAAATATTGGATGCTGATTTCTCCATGCGAAACGAAACGGACGACGTCATCTCGGTGCCGATCATTGGCAAAGTGACAGCCGGTCAACCGATCACGGCCATCGAAAACGTTGAAGACTATTTCCCTTTGCCGAAGCGGCTCGTTTCATCGGAAGACCACGTTTTTATGCTGGAAGTAATGGGCGACAGCATGATCGAAGCGGGGATTTTAGACGGGGACTACGTGATTGTGCGGCAACAGCAATCCGCCGATAATGGAGACATCGTTGTCGCGATGACAGAGGAAAACGAAGCAACGGTAAAGCGGTTTTTTAAAGAGAAAGATCATATTCGCCTGCAGCCGGAAAATTCTAATTTAGAACCAATTATCGTTCGCGATTGTACAATTCTCGGCAAAGTCATCGGCGTCTATCGCGTCATTCATTAAACATCTGCAAACAAACAAAGGCTATCTCGTTTCGTGCGAGATAGCCTTTTGCTTTTAATAAAGTTCCATATATTGGTCGCGCTCCCATTGATGCACGGCCGTGCGGAACATATCCCATTCGATTTCTTTCGCTTCAACGAAGTGTTCGAACAAGTGTTTTCCGAGCGCTTGAACGATGACTTCGTCCGATTTCAAGTTTTCGAGCGCTTCTGCCAACGTCGCCGGCAAGTCAACGATTCCTTCTTCCAATCGCTCTTCTTTTGTCATCACATAAATATTACGATCCACCGGAGCCGGAGGAGTTAATTTGTTTTTAATTCCATCTAGTCCAGCTGCTAACAATACCGCCATTGCTAAATACGGATTCGCCGATGGATCGACGCTGCGCACTTCAATGCGCGTGCTCATTCCGCGCGAAGCTGGAATACGAATCAGCGGACTGCGGTTGCGGGCAGACCATGCCACATAGCATGGCGCTTCATAGCCAGGCACAAGACGTTTGTATGAGTTCACCGTCGGGTTTGTCACTGCCGTAAAGTTCGGCGCGTGTTTCAGCACACCGGCGATAAATTGGCGCGCTGTATCGCTTAATTGCAAATCGGCGTTTGGATCGAAAAACGCGTTTTCATTATTTCTAAATAACGATAAGTTGCAGTGCATTCCAGACCCGTTAATGCCAAAGATCGGTTTTGGCATAAATGTTGCGTGTAGGCCGTGTTTACGCGCGATCGTTTTGACAACAAGCTTAAACGTTTGAATGTCGTCGCACGCTTTGACCGCATCTGCGTATTTAAAGTCGATTTCGTGCTGGCCAGGCGCTACTTCATGGTGCGAAGCTTCAATTTCAAATCCCATTTCTTCTAATTCAAGAACGATGTCGCGGCGGCAGTTTTCTCCTAAATCGGTTGGCGCCAAGTCAAAATAACCGCCTTGGTCGTTCAATTCAAGCGTAGGGCGCCCATTTTCATCGAGTTTGAACAAGAAGAATTCCGGTTCCGCGCCTAGATTGAAAGCGGTGAATCCGAGCGCTTCCATTTCTTTTAACATCCGTTTTAAGTTATAGCGAGGACACCCTTCAAACGGAGTGCCATCGGCATTGTAAATGTCGCAAATAAAGCGGGCTACTTTTCCTTTTTCTGCCGTCCACGGGAAAATAACGAACGTATCTAAATCAGGGTATAAATACATATCTGATTCTTCAATGCGAACAAATCCTTCAATCGAAGAACCGTCAAACATAATTTTGTTGTTTAACGCTTTTTCCAGCTGGCTGATTGGGATTTCCACGTTTTTAATGGTGCCAAGAATATCGGTAAATTGCAGACGGATATACTTGACGTTTTCTTCTTTGACGATGCGCATAATGTCTTCTCTCGTGTACTTTGCCATTTGTTAATTCCTCCCCGGCTCCCAATTTTAATTATTTATTAGTGAAAGAAGCGAGCGAGATCTCCTTGGCGAAGTGATGCACGATGGAAACGACCCGCCTGCATTAGCTCCGTTCGCAAAATTTCGCGCAATTCCTCATCGGACAAGCTTTGTTTTACAACTTTTTCGACCTTTTCCCCTTGTTTTTCATGCTTATCCGATTGTCGCGCCGCAAAAATTTGCTTAATGCCGGCCAAGTTGACTCCTTGATCGATCAAATCCTTAATCTCCAGAAGGCGATCGATGTCGTTTAGCGAAAACAAGCGGCGATTTCCTTCTGTGCGCGCAGGAGAAACAAGGCCATGCTCCTCGTAATAACGGATTTGGCGGGCAGACAATTCTGTTAATTGCATCACTATCCCAATCGGAAACAATGGCATGGAACGACGAATATTACTATTCATGCCAATTCCTCCTCGCTTATGATGAATTTATTTTATATCATGTTAAAATATATGTCAATATTATGTTAGATTTTATCACAAAGAAATTAATCGTTTTTCGAGCAACTGATCAACTGCCGTACAAATCGCGATTTTTACGTGCGAATACGTCAGTCCTCCTTGCACGTAAGCGACATATGGGGGGCGGATCGGACCATCCGCAGTTAATTCAATGCTCGCTCCTTGAATAAACGTTCCTGCCGCCATAATGACGTCGTCTTCATAGCCGGGCATATAGCTTGGATACGGGGTAAAATGCGCGTTTACCGGAGAGGAAAATTGAATCGCTTGGCAAAACGCGATCATTTGCTCCGGATCATTAAATTGCACTGATTGAACTAGATCCGTCCGCTTCGCATTCCAAGACGGCTGCGTATTTAAACCGATCCGTTCAAGCATCGCTGCCGTAAAAACCGCTCCTTTCAACGCTTGGCCGACGATATGGGGAGCGAGGAAAAACCCTTGATACATTTCATGCAAGCTGTATAACGTCGGACCCGCTTCAGCGCCGATGCCCGGGGATGTCATACGATATGCGCATGCTTGCACATATTGTTTTTTTCCAACGATATACCCTCCCGTTTTTGCGAGCCCCCCGCCGGGATTTTTAATCAGCGATCCTGCCATTAAGTCGGCACCGACGTGGCACGGTTCTTTTTCTTCGACAAATTCGCCATAACAATTGTCGACAAAAACAACAACGTCCGGCTTAATCGCTTTGACAAACGAAATCATTTCCCTTATTTCCTCAATCGTAAACGATGGTCGCGTCGCATATCCTCTCGAGCGCTGAATGCCGATCATTTTTGTCCGCTCGTTGATCGCGTTTTTGACAGCGGCAAAGTCGACGCGTCCTTCCGGCGTTAGCGGCACGCTTTGATAATGAATATGAAATTCTTTTAAGGAACCGACGCCGCTGCCGCGAATGCCAACGATTTCTTCTAACGTATCATACGGGTTTCCCGTGATGTAAAGCAGCTCATCGCCCGGGCGAAGAATGCCAAATAGCGCGATCGAAATCGCATGTGTGCCGGAAATAATTTGCGGGCGGACAATTCCCGCTTCGCCGCCGAATACGTCCGCATATATTTGTTCGAGCGTATCTCTGCCGATATCGTCATACCCATACCCTGTCGATGGGATGAAATGGCTGTCGCTCACTTTATGGCGCCGAAAGCTATCCAACACCCGATATTGATTGATATCGATCCGTTCATCAATCTCTTTGTGAATTGGCGCGATTTGCGCTTCGATTTCTTTCACAAGTGCAGCGATTTTTTCTCCATGTTGCAACTGTGTAAACATATAATGACCCTTTCTATTTTTGATATTGTCGCAATTGTCCGGATAGGGGATGTTTTGGCATCATATAGCCACTACATTCATACATGCCGCATTTTTCATTATAATGCAACTCTCGTAAAATGGTTTCCGCTTTTAACTGAGCAAGCAATTTCCCTTCATAGCTCGGAATCGATACGCGATAATGAATCATTTGCTTCATCATCGCTTCTTCAATAAATTGCCGCAGTCTCCGCAAATCATGTACATTAAAAGCGCTGATGATGATTGCTTCCGTCTTCGTGCTTGGAACAAAGCTGTGATGAGCGATATCGCGTTTGTTATACACAGTAACGATCGGAACAGTGGAGACACCCAGTTCATCGAGCAATTCGTAAACCGTCTGTTCATGATGATAATAATCCGGATTCGATGAATCGACAACGTGCAAAATTAAATCCGCTTCTTTGACTTCTTCGAGCGTGGAACGAAACGCCGCCACTAACGTTGTCGGCAAATCTTGAATAAAGCCGACCGTATCCGTTAAAAGCGCCGTATAGCCGCTTGGAAGCGTTATTTTTCGCGTGAGCGGGTCAAGGGTGGCGAACAATAAATTTTCTTCTAACGAATCCGCGTCAGTCAGACGATTAAATAGCGTCGATTTTCCCGCGTTCGTATATCCGACAAGCGAAATTTGAAAAGCGCGATTTTTTTTGCGGCGCTCCCGGTATCGCTCGCGGTGTTCGGCAACCAATTTCAATTGTGTTTTAATTTCATCGATGCGCCGATAAATATGGCGGCGGTCCGTTTCCAGCTTCGTTTCCCCCGGTCCTCTTGTTCCGATTCCGCCGCCAAGGCGAGATAATTCCGTTCCTTGTCCGCTTAAACGCGGCAATAAATATTGCAATTGCGCGAGTTCTACTTGCAATTTCCCTTCTTTCGATTGTGCGCGTTGCGCGAATATATCTAAAATCAGCTGCGTCCGGTCAATAATGCGGACGGATAGCCGCCTTGACAAATTGCGGTTTTGGCTCGGCGATAATTCATCATTAAAGATAACAACATCCGGCTCTAATTGTTCGACAAGGCGGGCAAGCTCCTCGACTTTCCCCTTTCCGATATATGTTGCCGAATGAACCGCTTCCCGCTTTTGCGCAACGGTCATGATGACTTCGCCGTTTGCCGTGCGCACTAGCGATGCTAATTCTTCCATCGAATAAAAAAACCGTTCGTCATCCATATGGGGAAGCTGGCATCCGACTAAAATCACTTTTTCTCGTTCTTCCAATGCTGCACCTTCTTTCCACTGACGTAACTTAACCTGCATCCATCATAACAAATCTTATCGCAAATCGCTATATAATGAGCATAAAGCCTTCTGGCTATGCTACGTGCATTGGAAACTTTCGCACCGTTTATCGCAAAATCAAGCGATGATCGTTCTAAAAAAAACGGCGCATTCATTGCGCCAATTCTCATCACAGCCGTTCGATAATCGTTGCGGTAGCCATTCCGTGGCCGATGCAAATCGTGAGCAACCCGTATTTGCCGTTTCG
This sequence comes from Parageobacillus thermantarcticus, assembly GCF_900111865.1. Classification (GTDB taxonomy): domain Bacteria; phylum Bacillota; class Bacilli; order Bacillales; family Anoxybacillaceae; genus Parageobacillus; species Parageobacillus thermantarcticus. The sequence continues at coordinate 15,721 of NZ_FOJS01000003.1, forward strand.
CCGTTTAAGTTCGTAAACGAGCGATGTCATTAATTTCACACCGGTCGCCCCCAACGGATGGCCTAACGCAATGGCGCCTCCGTTTACGTTCACTTTGGAAAGCGGGGCGCCGATTTCTTTTTGCCACGCTAACACATCATCGTTCACCACTCCTTCTTTCGCAATAGATCGCCATGTTCATCTAGTGACGGCGCCGGTTTTCGTTTTTGTAATAATGTTTCGTCATACCGGGTCGCTACTTCTATGCGCCGTCCGGCAATATGAATCATTTTGCGATAGCTGTCCGCGGCAAACAGCGCTTTCGCTTCATCTGTTTCCAGCACAGGAGCAAGGCAGCAATCGACCGTTTGGCTAAATTCGATCCATTCTTGAAGCGTTTTTGTTTGAAATAGATGAACAATCTCATGAAAAATTGGATTTTCTTCGCTTGCGGGCGAATCATGATGCAAAATCCACTCCGGCTTTTCAACAGCATGGCAAAAGTTTTCCCAAAATTTTTTCTCAAGCGCCGCTAAGCTGACATACCGCCCGTCTTTCGTTTCGTACAAGCGGTAGGAGACGACCGTGTCGGCAAGTTCGGCGATGCCGTTTTTTCTTCCTGTATCATGCTCGATAACAAAATGGTTCATCATCATCGATAGCAATCCATCGACTAACGAAAGGTCAATGTACGTTCCTTTTCCTGTCCGCTCACGGTAATATAGCGCAGCGACGATTTGCTCTACAGCATGGATGCTCCCAATCAAATCGGCAAGCGTAATCGTCGGATGAATAGGGCGTCCTTCTTGATCTTTCAACTGCGCCAGCACACCGGTCATCGCCATGTAATTTAAATCGTGGCTTCCAAATAAAGAATACTTGCTCTGTTGCCCGAAGCCGCTGATCGAACAGTAAACGACCGTTTCATTCATCGCACGGATATCTTCGTAGCTTAAACCGAGCCGTTTCATCACTCCCGGACGAAAGCTTTCAATGATGACATCGGCCTTTTGGATCAGCTGTTTTGCCGTCTGTAAATCTTGTTTGTTTTTTAAGTCAAGGGCAATGCTTTTTTTGCCTGCATTGTTTGCGCGAAACACGCATTCCTCCGCAAGCGAACGCATCATATCTCCCGTTTTTGGTTCAATTTTGATGACTTCTGCTCCTAAATCAGCCAAACGCAGGCTGGCGAATGGACCGGGAAGGTAGTGGGAAAAATCGATAACCGTTACTCCGTCTAACACGGCGTCACCTTCTTTCTATAATTCAAGGTTCCTCGCAATAATCGTTTTCATCATTTCATTCGTTCCGGCGTAAATCGCGCTGACAGGGATATCACGGTAACGTCTAGCAATCTCGTATTCTTCCATATACCCGTAGCCGCCATGAAGCTGCATGCTTTCCGCGGCAATTCGTTTCGCCATTTCCGTAATCCACCATTTTGCCATCGAAACGTGCGCTACCACGTTCTTTCCTTGCATATGCTCTTCAATAACGCGGTCGACAAACGTCCGACCGATGGCGATTTCCGTTGCCATTTCGGCAAGGCGGAATTGGACGGTTTGAAACTCGCTAATTCGCTTTCCAAACGCCGACCGTTGCTTTACATATTTCTTCGTCAACTCAAACATAACTTCCGCTGCCGTCTGCGCAGCAATCGCCACTACAAGCCGCTCTTGCTGGAGCTTTTCCATCAAATAATAAAATCCTTTTCCTTCTTCGCCAAGCAAGTTTTCTTTCGGCACTTTCGCGTCGTGAAAAAACAATTCGGCCGTATCTTGCGCGCGCAATCCGACTTTATCAAGCTTTCTTCCGCGCGTAAATCCTGGGGTATCGCGCTCAACAACAAGAAGGCTGATGCCTTTATGCGGCGGTTGGGCCTTTGGATTCGTTTTGCAAGCAACGACGACTAAATCCGCGTGAATGCCGTTTGTAATAAACGTTTTTTGTCCGTTGACGATATAGTAATCGCCGTCTTTAATCGCCGTTGTTGAAATCCCCGCCAAATCCGATCCGGTTCCTGGCTCGGTCATCGCAATCGCGGTAATGATTTCACCGGATATGCATTTCGGAAGCCACTTTCTCTTTTGTTCTTCCGTACCGTAAGAGGCGAGATACGGAACGACAATGTCGTTATGCAGGCCGATGCCGATCATGCTCGAACCAACTTTTTCTAATTCTTCGTTAATTACAACCGAATACGCAAAATCAGCGTTGAAACCGCCGTACTTTTCATCAACCCACGGACAGAGAAAGCCGTTTTCCCCCATTTTCGCCCAAAACGAACGGGGAATGATTCCTTTCTTTTCCCATTCGTCATAGTATGGATATGCCTCTTTTTCTAAAAACTTGCGAAAGGCATCTCGGAAAATGTGATGCTCTTCGCGTAAATATGCGGCTGTCATCCCATCCCCTCGCTTTCGGCCAAGTCTTAATGTTTGTGTAAAATCCGATTCCCAGTCTAGTGAACACATGTCTCCGGAAAATAAAACCGATTTATGCCCGCTTCTTTTTTTACACAAATTTCTGGGCTTCATCCTTTCTTTCAGTTTTTTGTCGCGTTTTTCATTTGTTCGCGGAGCAAAAATTTTTGAATTTTCCCGTTTCAAACGAAAATTAATCGGATTGAAAATCGCTCCAATTTTTGCGCAGGCAAAAAACGCCGTGCCAAGTTCCAATGTATTGAACAAAACAGTCGACACGCGATCTCCTTTTTGAACACCGGCTTCTAACAGCGCGTTCGCAAGACGGTTTACCTCCTTTTCCCACTGTTCGTACGTATAGCGGCGCCCTTTCGCTATATCGACAAGCGCTTCTTTTTTCGGAAATTTCCGCACCGTCTGGGAAAATACTTCGCCAATCGTCATATACATGCTCCACACCCTCCTTGTCATTTTCAAACATCACTATTATCTTATTGTGTTAATATAAATAAAATATAAAATATAAATACTATTCTGAATATTAATCACCCGATTTCTTTATGTGTAAACTATTCTACACATTATTCAAAACTCCTCTATTTGCATAAAAAAAGAAAGGGCTGTTTCCCCTTTCTCGCTTACGTACCTACTATAAGATCCCGGCTGCGGATTAGCGTTAATTCCTTTTTATCATATTTTCCTTCGTGCAACAAGCGCACCGCTTGTTTGCGAATCGCTTTTTCAATCAAGTTGCGCACATAGCGCCCGTTGCTGAATTTTCCGCATTGCTTCGCCTCAATCATTTCTTCCATATGATAATATAGCTTTCGCTCCGCTTCCGGCGTGAATTCGTATTCTCGTTCACGCAACATTTGTTTAGCGATTTTCACCAGTTCGTCGACCGTATAATCAGGGAACTCGATCGTCAATGGAAAACGGGAAGGCAACCCTGGATTTAACGATAAGAAATAGTCCATCTCTTTTGGATAACCGGCTAAAATGACGACTAAATCATCGCAATAATCTTCCATTCCTTTTACAAGCGTGTCGATTGCCTCTTTGCCAAAGTCTTTTTCCCCGCCGCGCGCAAGGGAATACGCTTCATCGATAAACAAAATGCCGCCGCGCGCCTTTTTAATCAAGTCTCTCGTCTTGTTTGCCGTATGCCCGATATATTCCCCGACTAAATCAGCCCGCTCCGCCTCGATAAAATGTCCTTTCGAAAGAACGTTCATTTCAAAAAACAGTTTCCCTAACAAACGCGCCACCGTCGTTTTCCCCGTGCCTGGATTTCCTTTAAAAATCATATGAAGCGCCTGCTTATTCGATTTTAACCCATTTTCTTTGCGAACTTTGTTAATATATAGCCATGCATAAATTTCTTTAATGATTTTTTTGACGTGATCAAGCCCGACCAGTTGGTTCAATTCTTTTTGGATATCTTTTAACACACGATGCTCTTCGTAATTAATCACTTCATTCCGATCGTCTTTGACAAGATGGTTAATATTTTTCGAATTGAGGACAACATTAATTTGCCCTTTTGCTTTGTTCATTGTCAATTCCGACAATGGGGTGTCACCTCACTTTCCCGTTTGCTTCATTCTTTATCAGTATACGGTTTTCATCGTCAATTCGTGACAATCGCCCAAACGAAAGGAGCAAGCGGGAAATTTCGCTTCGGCGGTCAAACGGCAAATCGCTGTTCTCCAATAGCGTGCTTGAAAAAACGCCATCCCTCATTATTGTGCAACGTTCCCCACTTCGCTCAATGAACTCAAGAAAGCAAAATCGCTTTTTTGCCGTCTTCTTTTTATCCATTTCAAGGAACTTAACCCGGAACATGATTCCACGAACTTTAAAAAATAAAGTTTTGTATATTTTATTCAGCACGATCTGTTTTTACGCGTAAAAAAGCGCCCGTCTTCTTTGACGGGCACTTTTGCTGTTTTCGTCGCTATCCAACTTGGACACGACGATTACTCTGTTTCAAATTGAACATTTTTTTCCGGCGCGAATGTAGAAATCGCGTGCTTATAAATAAGCTGTTGCTTTCCTTGCACTTCCAACAGAACCGTAAAGTTGTCAAATCCTTTAATATAACCGCGAAGCTGAAAACCATTCAATAAAAATACGGTGACTTGTGTTCCTTCTTTTCGCAATTGATTTAAAAATTGGTCTTGAATGTTAATCGAATTTTTCATGAGACGTCCTCCTCTTTTTCTCTCTACCTAATTTTATATATTCGCTTCTAATTGAAGCTTTCCTGCTACGTATTGAAAAATTTCCTCCACTTTTTCATCAAACATTGCCACATCGGTCATATCGAACCATTGCACAGGCATTTGATTGCGAAACCATGTAAGCTGGCGCTTCGCATAGCGGCGTGAATTTTGTTTTAGCTGTTCAATCGCTTCTTCCAAAGAGACGCGCCCCTCAAAATAGGCATACAACTCCTTATAACCAATCGCTTGGACGGATTGGCAATCGCGAATGCCGCGATCGTATAATGCTTTCGCTTCTTCGAGCAACCCTTCGGCGAGCATTTCGTCTACCCGTTCATTAATACGGCGATACAACTGTTCACGTTTCATCGTCAGTCCAATAATCGCTGCATCGTAAAGAAGCTTTTTTGTTTGTCCCTGCTGCCATTCTGTCATCGTCTTACCCGTGCAATGATATATTTCTAGTGCGCGGATGACGCGGCGAACGTTGCGCGGATGAATCCGCGCCGCGCTTTCCGGATCAACCGCTTTCAGCATGTCGTAAAGAGCCATTTCCCCTTTATCCTCGGCGATCTGCCGCAGCTGCCGGCGATACGCTTCATCGGAAGGAGCCGCCGAAAAACGGTAGTCGTAAATGACGGATTGAATGTAAAGCCCTGTTCCGCCAACGATCATCGGCAAGCGCCCGCGCTCGGAAATTTCATGGATTAGCGAACGAGCAAGATGTTGAAATTCGACAACGGAAAACGATTCCCACGGTTCTTTAATGTCAAGCAAATGATGCGGAATCCCTTCCATCTCCTCCGGTTTAATTTTCGCCGTGCCGATGTCCATTCCTTTATAAATTTGCATCGAATCGCCGCTGATAATTTCCCCATGTAACCGCTTCGCTAAAGCGATGCTTAATTTTGTTTTTCCTACGGCAGTCGGCCCGATGATGACGACAAGCTTCTCTCCCATCAATAACTTCACTACTTTCTTTCAACAATTATGTACATTTATTTATTATATCCAAATCAGCAAAAATTTTGCATGTATTTTTCATGACAAAATGACAAAAAGAAACGAACGCCGCAATGGACGTTCGTTACACGTTGAATCGTTTTACAAGTGACTGCAAGTCTTCCGCCATTTTTGCCAAAGAAGCGGAGGAAGCAGAAATTTCTTCCATTGATGCAAGCTGTTCTTCCGTTGCCGCCGATACTTCTTGCGTTCCCGCCGCGGCAGATTCGGCAATTTGCGTCACTAGATGCACCGATTTCACTACTTGTTCCGCAGCAGCCGACATTTGCTGTACGGAATCAGAAACGTCTTGAATTTGCGCGGCAACTTCATGAACAGCAGCCTGAATTTGTCGAAAAGCTTCTCCAGATGTACTGATGGCATTGGCCCCAGTCGCCACTTCTTTTTGCACCGTTTCCATCGATTGAACGGCCTCATTCGTTTCCTCTTGAATCATCTCAATTAACGAAGCGATTTGTTGCGCCGACTGCGCCGATTGTTCCGCCAACTTCCGCACTTCATCGGCCACAACGGCAAAACCTCGCCCATGCTCGCCTGCCCGCGCGGCCTCAATCGCCGCGTTCAGCGCCAAAAGATTCGTCTGCGCCGCAATTCCGCTGATCACTTCGGTAATTTTTCCGATTTGTTCAGAACGATTTCCTAATCCTTTTACGATCCCTGCAAGGCGCTCAACGGTATCATTGACTGTCTTCATTTGCGCAACGGCTGTTTGGACCGTTTTAACGCCTTCCGACGCTTTTTCCGACGTTTGCATCGCAATTGCCGACACGTTTTGCGCGCGTTCAGAAATTTGCTGAATTCCTTCGGACATTTGATCGATCTTTTCTGATGTTTCTTCTACGCTTTGCACCTGTTTTTCCACACCTGCGGCAACATCTTGAATCGTTAACGCAATTTGTTCCGTCGCTTTGCTTGTTTGTTCGGCACTTGCCGTCAATTGTTCGGAAGACGCCGCGACTTGTTCAGCGCTCATCGTCACTTTCTCCAACACATCACGCAAATTTATTTCCATTTGGTTAAACGATGCGGCCAACTCCCCGATTTCGTCACGATTATGAACGACAATTTTCTTTACAGTTAAATCGCCGTTAGCAATTCGTTTTGCTGCTTCAGAAAGAGTAAGAAGCGGACGGGAAATGATGCGGCTGATATAAAAGGTAACGATGCTGCCGATGATAAGCGCCACCACTCCAATGATGATCATCCATGATTTAATGGCCGCAGCTCCTGCGGTTGTCTCTTTATTTGCCTGATTCATATCCTTTTGTTGAATTTCCGTCAGCTGTCGAGCCAATGTGTCAAATTGCGATGTAATGTCTCTTCCTGTCGTAGTGATTAGCTGTGTATATGCCGCCACATTATTTTCTTTCTTCAATTGAAACGTTCTTTGCCCTAGTTCATAAAACTGCTGTTCTAGCTCATTCAACTGTTCCAACAATTTTTTTGTATCCGTTCTTGTCAACGTTTTCTCTAATTCTTTACTTAATTTTTTATACTCATTGTGCGCTGCCGTAAAGTTGATTAATGATGTTTCATCGCCAATAAGCAAATAGCCGCGCATACTTCCTTGCTCACGCCGAATAATAATTTCCAGTTGTTTAACATTAACAACATTTGAAACTTTATCGTTAAAAAGGCGCGTGTAATTAGCATCAATCGCAGAAATTTCATAATATGCAAAGCCAATAAGTATAACTAACAATAAATATATCGCGCCAAATCCTGCGATCAGCTTTTTTCTCACCGTCATATTCATTGTCATAATCCTCCATTCATTGCACCATATAATTCCCTAATTATATAGAAAATTACTTTCCCTCTCTTTATTATCGATATATTAACTCAAATATTTAGTTTATCTCTCCAGAACGAAGCAAATTATTTTCTTCATGTTCCGACTCATCGCGGATAAACAGCGATGTGACTAAAGCGACAAAGCTGCCGACAAACCCGAACAAAAACAAATGATGGATGCCTGTCATAAAATCGGCCGCTTTTGTTAAAAAGGCGCCCATAATCGTTACGCCGATTGCGGTGCCGATGTTGCGGCAAAACATGAAAAAGGAAGTGGCGATTCCTTTTTCGTGCGCGTCGGCAAGCTGCTGCGAGCCGATGATGCCGACAGTAGAAGTCAAGCCAAACGATAACCCTTGAATGAACATAACAAAAAAGACGTATAAAAATCCGTGGCTTTCGTTTAACAGAGCAAGCAACACCCCAGAAAGCACGAGAAGGACGTTTCCGATAATCAACAAAACCCGATAGCCGTAACGTATAATCCATTTTCCTGCCGGCACGGCAGCAATCATCCAACCAATTGACGTGCCTAAAAGAGCGATACCGCTCATAAACACCGATGTATGTACAACATTTTGCAAAAATAACGGAATATAGCTTGATGTGCCGAATAAAGCGACACAGCCGACAAAGCCGTTTATGTTCATCCATTTTAACGTTTTATGCTGGACGAGCGTCAATGGAACAAGCGGAGACGTTTGCTTTTTTTCGTATAAGTAAAAAACCATTAATAACGCAGCGCCAACGACGCCGTACACCCACTGGTTGCTTTCGACCACCGTCATCAATAAAAGGAGGCTGATCGCAGCAGAAAACAATACCGCCCCAATATAGTCAATCGCCGCCCGCTTCGGTTCGTACACTTCTTTATATGGCAGTAACGTAAGTAACGAAAGTAAGCAAATTGGAATATTGACATAAAAAATCCAGCGCCATGATGCGTATTCAACAAACAAAGTTCCTAACAGCGGCGCAAGAACGGCGGAAATCCCCCACATTGCCGTAAAAAACGCTTGAATTTTGCCGCGCTTTTCAATTGGAAATAAATCTCCGGCAATAATCGCGGGAAACGGCATCATAAAACCGGCGCCGATTCCTTGTAACGCGCGGAAGACAACAAGCTGAACCATATTTTGCGACATTCCGCAAAGAAGAGAACCGATTAGAAATAAAATAATGCCGAAGCTAAACACTTTCTTTCTCCCGAAAATATCGGAAAGTCTTCCGGCAATTGGCGAAAGAACGGTCGTTGTAATCATGTAGGAAGCGAATGACCAAGCATAAAGGGAAAATCCTCCGAGTTCTTTAGCGATAATCGGCATCGTCGTGTTCATAATCGTCGTATCCATCGATGCTACAAGCATTGCCAACACAATGCTGATCATTACGGATATTCTGCTATTCACTGTGTCTATCCCCCTTTTTTATCTGTCATGAATATTTTATTTTACACGACATCATCGTTTTTTTACAAAGAAAATGCTTTTTTTATAGCGAAGCAAATCAATTGATCTTTCCACGTTTTTTCGTTACCATAAAATTGGAGAGTTTTATATTTCCTTCTCCGGCGCCCGAAAACGCTAACACGATCCTCAACGGCACATACTATACTAAACTAAAGGAGGAATTGGATGAAAAAAACAACAAGCGTATTTTATTTCTCAATAGCGATTGCTGCTTTATTTATTTTTTGGGGAATGATTCCTGCCAACAAGCTGCCCGATTATAACTTAGGTGCTGTCAGTACAGCGGTGCATTCCTTTTTAATTGATAAATTCGGCTGGTTTTATTTATTGGCGGCGACAACATTTCTTGTCTTTTGTTTGTTCTTAATTTTTTCCAAGTACGGCAATATTCGTCTTGGCGGAGACAATGAAAAGCCAGAATATAGCAACTTGACATGGTTTGCAATGTTATTTAGTGCCGGTATGGGAATCGGGTTAGTGTTTTGGGGGGTGGCTGAACCAATTTCCCATTATTACGAGCCACCTGCCGGAAAAGGAGGAACGCCGGAAGCGGCGCGCACGGCGATGCGGTACGCCTTTTTCCATTGGGGGCTGCATCCGTGGGCGATTTATGGCGTAATTGCGCTGGCGCTTGCGTATTTCCAATTTCGCAAAAAAGAACCAGGTGTCATTAGCCGCGCATTGCGGCCAATATTTGGCGACAAAATAAATGGCGCTGTCGGTGTCGCGATTGATACGCTCTCTGTATACGCAACGACCTTTGGTGTTGCAACTTCGTTAGGGCTTGGAGCAATTCAAATTGGCGGAGGATTGTCACATTTATTTCCATCAATACCAAACAACTTTACAACTCAATTGATGATTATTATCATTGTTACATTTTTATTTATGCTTTCCGCACAAACAGGATTGAATAAAGGAATTAAAATATTGAGCGATATGAACATCATTCTTGCCGTTCTGCTGATGTTTTTTTTGCTTTTTGCTGGCCCGACGAACTTTATTATGGACGTATTTACAACAACAATTGGTTCTTATTTGCAAAACTTGCCGTCCATGAGTTTTCAGTTGGCGCCGTTTGAACAAAGCGACTGGCCAAAATCGTGGACAATTTTTTATTGGGCATGGTGGATCGCGTGGGCGCCGTTTGTTGGAACGTTTATCGCCCGCATTTCCAAAGGGCGCACAATTCGCGAATTTATGATCGGAGTGTTAGCTGTACCAACAGTATTCAGCGCCTTATGGTTTTCCATTTTCGGCGGTTCAGCGCTATATTTAGAACAATTTCGACATATCGGAATGATGGATGTCATGAATGAAAACGGAATGGAAACGGCTCTTTTTTTCATGCTACACCAGTTTCCGCTCAGCGCGATTTTGTCCGGATTGGCGATTTTACTCATTTGCACATTTTTCGTCACATCGGCCGATTCGGCTACGTTCGTTCTCAGTATGCAAACAACAAATGGGATGTTGAACCCACCGAATTCCGTAAAATTTATTTGGGGGATCGTTCAAGCGACAACCGCCGCTATCTTACTTTGGACAGGCGGTTTAGAAGCATTGCAAACCGCATCGATCATCGCAGCGTTTCCGTTTGCGATCATTATGATTTTGATCGTCATCTCATTAATTCGTTCGTTTCAAAAAGAGCCGATTGCCAAAAAACGAATATAAAGCAAAAAAGCGGATGCCGTGTATTGTTGGCATTCGCTTTTTTATTTTATTGCGAAAAGCTTATTCCTTCCCGACCTGCACCTTGCCGCGCTGTGCCTCATGCATCGATGCGAGCCGATCTCTTGTCATGAAAAAGACGAATAGAAAAAAGAAAACGTAAATATTCCTGATGAATTGGACACATTATTAAGGAAAAGGAGGTGAAAGCCGTGCTGCAAAAAATTCTCCATTCATTTTGCGCTTTATTGGTTACAGCAATGCTTTTTGGGATAGCTGCTTACGCGCAAAATAACAACATGGATGTCAATAATAACACAAACAAAATAACTAACATGGCTCAAAATGGAGACGTTGCTGATAATAACGATGATGATAATGACACAGATTGGGGATGGATTGGTTTATTGGGTTTGGCAGGACTTCTCGGGTTAAGAAGAAATGACAGAAAAGATTAGAAACCATCGATCTTTTTCCATAAAAAATATAAAAGCCGAGGTTGTTCCAAAAACGTTTATTTTTGGGACAACCTCCTTTTTTGCATAATAAAACTATCCAAAATAAAACAATTGATGCAATCGCGCTTGTTTTGTTTGACGCAAGCTGCAGCAATTTGCAATAAAACTCCACTAGCGGCGCAAAAAAGCAAAAGCTTGCGGCAGCGCAAGCTTTTCGACGAACTAACAATCCGAACCTTTCACATGAAGCGGCGGCGGAACGATCCATCCTTTTTCCTTGTTCATTTTCAACAATCTGGCGCCATATTGCGCTTTTTTCATATGAAATTGGCCATACATCGCGGCGATATCTTCCCTGATGCACTGCCCCATTATCGTGCTGCACGCCACTAAACCGGCAGCAATATCTTTGCTAAGCATGGCAGCAATTTCCGGATCAGTAAACCTCGCGCCGGCCGGGATGTCTTCCAAACATGCTTTTGGCCGTTCCGGCGGTGATGGCGGAAGCGCTACTCCATTTTCTTTTAGCAAGTTTTCCGTTTCCTGCATCTCCGGTTTTAAAAGGTTTTCGATACTATCCTCAATAAACCGTTTTAAATCTTCATCACCCGTGTGGTTGAGCAATGTTTGATATCCGGATACTAACCCTTTTGTCGTTTGCAAATGCGACCATACGCCAAATATTTCTCCGTAGTGCATCGGCTCTTCTTTTGGATTGCCACTTAAAATACCCATCATATCCCTCCTAAAAAATTAGACGTTTGGATGTTACCTTTTCTTTAGATAATATGGATGGGGTTAAACAAAATTATACAAGAAAAACAAAATTTTCAATGTTTTTCTCCTTCGTGAGGAAGGCAAAATTCCCCACCCAGTAAAAACTCGGATTACTTTTTTTAGACTTGCCCACATTCTTCGTTCTTCTTGAAACACAGCAAATACATAAAAATAAAGGAAATACAAAACCTAAACAACAAAGCGACATCCACCAAAATAACGATTTTGCTGAAAAAAGTACGGAAGGAGATATCATGAGGAATATCGCCGCCTTATTTTCCATGTTGATGCCGGGATTCGGACAAATATATAATGGCCAGTTCATGAAAGGCGTCTTCTTTGTATTAATCGAACATTTCGATAATGCGCTAGGGCAAATCAACAAGGCGATCCACCTTGATTTTAACGGATTACACCAACAAGCTTTGGAAGCGGCAAATTTTGAATATGTCTTATTCTACCCCGGATTTTACGCCTATTGCGTATGGGACGCATGGTATTACGCAAAACCCGATGCTGATAAAGAAAAAACTCCGATTCCTTTTATCATTGGGGGATTCCTTGGAGCGGTCGGCGCAATATTTGGGAATCGATTGCCGGTACCTACTTTAACAGTTGCAATGCTAATCATCATTCCGATCATTTGCGGGATGGTGATATTTAGAAACGAATGAGTACCCTTATGTTCAACTAACTGCCATCTGTTTCCTTGTTCAACATCCATACATGTTCGCATATAACATTTTATTTAGGTGACAATATTTCAAAAAGAAGAACCGCGTCAAAAAATTTTTTTGACATCCATGAGACGGCTACAACGTTGATTTACCAACATTATTTATAAAGGGAGGATTTGGAATTGGCGCACAAAGTCGAAAAAAACATTATAATTTCTTCTTGGGTCATTACGTCTTTATTATTAATTTTATTTGTGCCAAGGGATAAAATCCGTGAAGCACAAATACCGTTTCTTTTTAAACAAGTGATCACTTGGCTTTTTGGATTAGTTGTAGTGGAAAAAGGTTTCATTGAATATCCTTATCGACTTTTCTTTAAGAAAGCTAATAAATCGAGCTTTACGTTTGAGTATTTTGTTTATCCAGCATTATGCACGTTGTTTAATCTTTATTATCCAGAAAGAAGGAACGCTTTGATAAAAGTGCTTTACTATTTTTTCCATACTTCGATTATTACATTTTTGGAAATCATCGCAGTCAAGTACACGAAGCTGATTCGATACAAAAAATGGACGTGGTATTGGAGTTTTATTACATTATGGATAACTTATTACATATCGCGCGTATATTATAGATGGTTTTTTAGAAATCGATTCTCCAATACATTGACATCATCAAGCAATTAGAACGCTGGCGCAACTTTGCCCAAAGCCACAAACCTGCGAGCCAAATCATACTTACCAGTTCGCATTCAGCCACTTTCTTTTGTTGATCTGAAGCAAAATTTTGGTTTACATCTTCCCGTGGCTGTTCTGTTTCTTTTTCCACTGCCGTTTTCTCTGATTGTTCCATCGTCTTTTCAGATTTTTTCTATTTTTGCTGCTCTTGCCTTGGCTCATCGACAGGTTGTTTTACTGGTTCTGTTGTTATTCCAAATGTAATTAATCCTGCCAAAAATACCACCAAGGCGATAAACGCCCGTTTAAATGACCCGTCTTTTTTGTCATCTTGCTTTTTAGCGGCCGCAACCCCACCCGTAAAGAAATAAAAAAGAAAGTCAACAAATGCAAGCAAAGCAACAATAAGAGCAATATTATCCATAATGCACCTCCCCTTCTCGCCTACACCATATCATAACTAACCCAAACATATTGTCGAATTATGTAAAAATTTAATAGAAAATTACCCATTGATGCGCTCTGTTAAATCCGCATTCGCGGAAAATTATTGAAGCCCAATCAAACTGATAAAAAATCCTGTATTATAAACTGAAGGGAAATGAAATGGAGGTGTCATTCAATGAGTGCTGGAGGATATGCAGGCGCTGGCTTTGCATTAATCGTCATCCTGTTCATCTTATTAATCCTTGTCGGTTGTGGTTGCTTTGGTGGTTACAGAAGAAGATATGGCTATGGTGGTTACGGACCAGGATTTGGATTCTGGTACTAACTTTTCTTTTTCATCTTAATGACGATTTGGGAATTTTGTTGAAATGCTTATGTTGAACTACGAGTGCCAATGGCCAAGACACACAAAAAAGGCGAGATTTATTTCGGTCTTTTCAGATTGTAGACAAAAACGCCAAAAAAGAGCATCTGCCTAGGAAAGCAGATGCTTTTTCAACAAAAAGGGGAATACGTTATAATCTTTTCCATTTTTTTAGATAGCGTTGAATTTTCATAAAAGAAAATATCGGTCTGCTTTAGAACCTCATTTGTGAATATAGACACGTGTTCCAATAGGGACCATCGATGATAATTCTATCACATCACGGTTATGCATTCTAATACATCCATGTGACACATTTTTTCCGATAGAATAGGGATTGTTTGTTCCATGTATTCCATAATGAGGCTTTGATAAACCCATCCACAATGCCCCGAAAGCACCTCCGGGGTTGCGTTGTTTATTGATAATTGTATATATTCCTGAAGGTGTCGGGGTTAACATTTTACCAACCGCAATGGGATACACTTTGATTAGCCTATTGTCATCATAAAGTTTTAATTGATGTTTGTTTGTTGATACATCGATCCAGCGTGCCATCAGACCATCTCCAGACAAAACAATTTAACATTTGTATTATTGTATGAAGTTTCTGGGGTTTTGCCATTAAGTTGTTTTCATTCCGCCCATCGCCTTATTGGTTTAAGCTAAATGATTCGCACGTCTATTCATCATTGAAAGGAAGAGCAAAAAATCAAGTCAAAATGTGGTCAAATGCTAAAAAATAGAGCGCAATCCCTTGATAAAACAAGGGTGTTGCGCTTTTGTGTTTACATCACCCGCTTAAACATTTTTTCGAGCTCATATGTGGAAAAGTGGATGATGATCGGGCGGCCGTGCGGGCACGTAAACGGATCGGTCGTTTTGCGCAATGATTCCAACAGGGCGAAAATTTCGTCATCGCGCAAGTATTCGTTCGCTTTAATCGAGCGTTTGCAGCTCATTAACATCGCCGCTTTTTCACGGAGTTGCCTAATATCGACTTTTTTCATCTCGAGAACTTGCTGGATCATCTCTTCAATAATCTCCGCTTCTTCTCCTTTCGGAAACCACGATGGATGGGAGCGGACGATGAACGTATTGTGGCCGAACGGTTCCAAAAAAACGCCGCATTTCGCCAATTCCTCACGATGCGCGTCAATCAGCACATATTCGTCTGCCGGATAATGAAACGTAAGCGGAACGAGCAATTCTTGCACTTCGTTTGTTACTTCCCCAACTTTTTCGCGAAAATATTCGTACTTAATGCGCTCTTGGGCGGCATGCTGGTCAATGATGTAAAGCCCTCTTTCGTTTTGCGCCAAAATGTACGTTCCATGCATTTGTCCGATTGGATAAAGCGGCGGAAGCCGGTCGTTCACGCGCGCTTGTTCTTGTTTGTCTGATTCCGTTTGCTCGCTCATCCCGACCCATTCATCGTTATCCGCGCTATGTTGTGTCGCTTCCGCTTGCGGCAACAGCGTGCGTTGTTTTTCCTTCGGCTCTTCCTTCTGTTCTTCCGCCGGACTCGGCTGTTGCGGTTCCCCGACATGAATGAGTGAAGAAACAACTGGCTCTTTCACGACATGTTCCAACGTCCAAGCTGCCTGTTCCGCTTTTTGTTTTGGCGTTTCTTTTTGCTTGGCGGTCACCTCGGGAATAAGCGTCCGCGCTTGAAGCGCCCGGCGGATGGCTTGGGTGACAAGCTCATTTAATTCGGCTTCTTTGCTGAAACGCACTTCCAATTTCGCTGGATGGACGTTGACATCGACTAAAATCGGATCCATCATCACCGATAAAAATACAATCGGATAGCGGCCGATCGGCAAAAGCGTATGATATCCCGCTTCGATCGCTTTCATAAGCGGAATGTTGCGCACATATCGCCCGTTGACGATCGTGGAAATGTAATTTCGCGACGCGCGCGTCACTTCCGGAAGCGAGATGAAGCCGTGAACGGTGAAATCGAGTGATTCTGCTTGAATCGGAACCATTTTTTTTGCGACATCCATGCCATAAATCGCGGCAAGCACATGGCGCACATCGCCGTTTCCGCTTGTATAAAGCAACTGTTTCCCGTGATGGCGCAAGCGAAACGAAACATCAGGATGCGCCATAGCAAGGCGGTTGACGACATCGGTGATATGCCCAAGTTCTGTATGAATCGTTTTCATATATTTTAAGCGAGCCGGTGTGTTAAAAAACAAGTTGGATACAGTAATATCCGTCCCTTTGCGGCTTGTTGTCCGTTCGCGTTTGACGAGTTTGCCTCCTTTTAAGACAACCCGCGTTCCCGGACCGTCTCCGGTGCCTGTTTTCATTTCGACTTCCGAGACGGAGGCGATGCTCGGCAGCGCCTCGCCGCGAAAGCCAAGCGTGCGGATGCGGAACAAATCGTGCTCGTCCTTAATTTTGCTTGTCGCATGCCGTTCAAACGCGACGAGACAATCATCTTCTTCCATTCCATCCCCGTTATCGATGACGCGAATTTTCATCAGTCCCGCTTCTTCTAATTCAATTTCAATGATGGTGCTATTGGCGTCAATCGCGTTTTCCACAAGCTCTTTGACGACGGAGGCAGGGCGCTCGACGACTTCTCCCGCGGCAATTTTATTGGACAGCTGATCGTCGAGCTTATGAATTTTTCCCATCGCTATGCCCCCTTTACTTTAATAGTTTTTGAATTTCGTACAATTTATTTAACGCTTCAAGCGGCGTCGTTTCCAGTAAATTGACGGACCTTAGCGCCTCAAGCGCCTTTTTTTCTTTTTTCGATAAACGCGATTCTTCCTTGGAAGGTTTCTCGTCGGCGAACATGCTGAGTTGTTCAAAGACCGCTTCGTTCTTGCCGCTCGCCTCTTCTTTTTCTTCTTTTCGTTGCTCTTGCTGCTCAAGCTCTGTCAAAATTTCTTTAGCGCGCTCGATGAGGGAGGAAGGAAGGCCAGCAAGTTCGGCGACATGAATGCCATAGCTTTGGTCGGCCGGACCTTCTGCAATTTTGTGAAGAAACACGACTTTTCCGTTTTCCTCGACGGCGCTCACATGGACGTTTTTCAGTTTCGGAAGCGATTGCTCTAGATCCGTTAATTCGTGATAATGCGTGCTAAACAACGTTTTCGCGCCAATATGGTCATGAATGTATTCGATGATCGCTTGCGCCAGCGCCATTCCGTCATACGTCGATGTGCCGCGCCCAATTTCATCGAACAAAATGAGGCTGTTTTGCGTTGCGTGAACGATCGCGTTGCGCGCTTCGAGCATTTCGACCATAAACGTGCTTTGTCCCGACACTAAATCATCAGCCGCGCCGATTCTTGTAAACACTTGATCAAAAATCGGGAGCACTGCTTTCTCTGCTGGCACGAAACAGCCGATTTGCGCCATGATGGCGGTAAGGGCAATTTGCCGCATGTACGTGCTTTTCCCCGACATATTCGGCCCTGTAATCAACAACAATTCCCGTTCTTTATTCATATAGCAATCGTTCGGTACATATGTTTGCGCTCCAAGCACTTTTTCTACTACAGGATGACGGCCAGCTTGAATGACAAGTTCCCGATGATCGGAAAACTGCGGTTTCACATAATGTCGCTCTTCACTGACGGTCGCAAACGACTGCAAAACATCAAGCTCGCTGATTGCTTTCGCCAACGATTGCAGCCGCGGAATATATTGTTTGACTTGTTCTCGGATGTCGACAAATAATTCGTATTCTAGTTCAATGCTTTTTTCTTCCGCTTCTAAAATGAGCGCTTCTTTTTCTTTTAATTCCTGGGTAATAAAACGTTCAGCGTTGGCAAGCGTCTGTTTCCGCTCATAGCGCCCTTTTGGCAATAAATGAAGATTCGGCTTTGTCACCTCAATGTAATAGCCGAACACGCGATTATAGCCGATTTTCAACGATTTGATCCCGGTTAGTTCCCGTTCTTTGCTTTCCAACTGGGCAATCCATGATTTTCCGTTGCGGCTTGCATCGCGGAAACGGTCGAGCGTCTCATTATACCCGTCCTTAATGATATTACCTTCTTTTACGGACAACGGCGGATTTTCTTGAATGGATCGCTCTAACAGATCGACAAGCTCCGAACATGGATCGAGCTTGTCGGCAAGCTGCTGCGCTTCACCATCGGAAAGATTTGCGACAATATCTTTTAACGCCGGGATTTGCTGAAGCGATTTTTTTAGCTGAATTAAATCGCGCGCGTTGACGTTTCCGTAGGCGACGCGGCCGGCGAGGCGCTCGACGTCGTACACTTCACGGAGGCGTTCGCGCAGCTCTTGGCGCTCAAAATAGTGGTGAATCAATGTTTCCACCATATGCAAGCGCCGTTCGATTTGTCCGCGGTCCAAAAGCGGACGGTCGAGCCATTGTTTCAGCAACCGTCCGCCCATCGCCGTCACCGTTTCATCAAGCAGCCATAAAAGCGAGCCTTTCCGCCCTTTGGAACGGATTGTCTCAGTTAACTCTAAATTTCGCTTCGAATACAAATCGATTTTCATATAGTGGTCGACTTGATACACTTGAACAGGCTGCATATGATCAAGGCGACGCTTTTGCGTGCGAATAATGTAATGAAGAAGACGGGCGAACGTGATTTGCAGCTTGTCCTGCGCAAGCCCGCCGGCAATCGCCGCAAACCCTTCCGGCATTTCCGTCCCGTCTTCGTACGAGATCGTCACTCCATATCGTTCTTTCAACAGCTGTTGCTCGCCGTTTGGAAAATCACTGGAAAGAACGATTTCTTTAGTCCCAATCGCATACAGTTCGTTCATCACGTCTTCAAAGGAGGCAAGAAGCGTGATGCGATTTTCTCCTGTTGATAAATCCGTATAGGCAAAACCGTACGTGCCGTCAGCGAACATCGTTACCGTCGCCAAATAGTTGTTTTCTTTTTCAAGCAGCCCTTTCCCCTCCATCACCGTTCCGGGGGTAATAAGCTGAACGACTTCGCGGCGGACAACGCCTTTTGCTGTCTTTGGATCTTCGACTTGCTCGCAAATCGCCACTTTATATCCTTTTGAAATCAACTGTTCAATATACCCTTGCGCCGAATGATACGGAACGCCGCACATCGGCACCCGTTCTTCGCCGCCGCCATCGCGGCTTGTCAACGTAATTTCCAATTCCTGCGCCGCTTTGATTGCATCATCAAAAAACATTTCGTAAAAATCGCCAAGACGAAAAAATAAAAAGGCATCCGGATATTGTGCCTTAATGTCCAAATATTGCTGAATCATTGGCGTATATTTTGCCATCGTTCTCCTCCAACCTTTTCTTTCCTTGCTTTTTCAACGACAATTTTAGCCCTCTTTGCTTATTTCAACGAACACTTTACACTTTATTTATTATAACAAGGGACAAAAGAAAAAACTAGGAAAGATGATTCCTAGTTTTTTACTCTTCATCGTCAAGAAGCAAATCTGGGCTTAAATCTTCCAATTCTTCATCAAGTTCGTCGTATTCGAAATCACTGTCACTGCTGCAGCCATCTGGGTGAATGGCGACACATACTTTCGTTTCTCCAATGACCTCGGCGACAAATTCCCGTTCTACATCGACGACGATTTTATTTCCGTTTGGCGAAATGGTGCACTCCAAGCAGTTCGGCTGTTGGATGACACGGACGATAATATCTGTATCATCGTTAATAATGTCATCATTGTCGCGGTATTTTAATTTCACGACATCCGTATAAGAGACGGTTTCCGTGACGACTTCTGTCTTTGTGTTGTTGTTGTACGAATACCAAACGTTAATGTCATAGTTTCCATGAATTTCTACGTTTTTATCACATTTTTTCGCGTCATAGCGATGGTTAATAATCCAGCACCCTAAAATGCTTGATGGCCGATTTGGAGACGTAACGGTATGCGTCGATTGCGTAAATTTACGGCCTTTCCCGACAACCGCTTTTGTAATAATTTCTCTGTATTCCGACATCCGAAAAACCCTCCTCAAATGAATCTTCATTTCATCCTATGCATGATTTCGCCTAATGTGCACATAAGTTGATGAATCATTCCCTTATAGTTCATTGTATGCATCGGTTTCGTATGATGTGCCTACTTTTTGGCCATAAAAAAAGACGCCCTTCCTCACAAAGGGCGTCTCCTTTTCCTTTCTTTAACGAAGATTAATGACAGCCGCAGCCGCCGTTTTTGCTATAGCGTATTTGCGCGCCCGTTTCGCCGCGCAATACGTCGCCGCCTGTTGATGCGATAATCTCATCAGTCACTGTATTGGAAATGGTAGAAGCAACAAGTTGGAGAAGATCGTTCACTTCCATTTGTGACTGCTGAAATTCACTGACGATTGGAATTTGCGAAAGTTCTTCATAAATCTCATCAATTTGTGCTTCTACTTTTTTCAGCGCTTCGTATTTGCCGTAATGTTTTAAATTGACCGCCTGTTTTTGCAGCGACTTAATTTGCTCGATCATCGTGCGCACTTTTTCATTCTGGTGTATTTTTTCTTCCGCGCGTTTAAAAAAATCGACTTCTTCCGTTTCCGCAATCATTTTTGCCAGTTCTTTCGCCTGCGCTAAAACTTCATCACGCGTATATTTTGCCATCTTATTTCACCTCGATCGCTTCTTCTACCATTTCCCCGTTCAATGTCCATGTTTTCGCCTCAGTAATCCGCACTTTCACCAGTTTGCCAATCGCCGATTTTGGCCCGGTGAAGTTGACCAATTTGTTTTTCCGCGTGTATCCGGCAAGGACATCCGGGTTGTTTTTGCTTTCTCCTTCTACTAATACTTCGACAACTTTCCCTTCATATTCCTTCATTTTTCGCGCAGAAATTTCATTGACAAGCGCGTTCAACCGGTGCAAGCGTTCTTTTTTCACTTCCATCGGTACATTGTCGGCCATTTTCGCTGCCGGCGTGCCTTCGCGCGGCGAGTAAATGAACGTATACGCAGAATCAAATTCGACTTCACGGTATAATGACAGCGTCTCTTCAAATTGTTCTTCCGTTTCGTTCGGGAAGCCGACAATAATGTCGGTCGTTAATGCAACGTCCGGAATCGCCGCTTTAATTTTGCGGACAAGTTCTAAATATTCCTCGCGCGTATATTTTCGGCCCATTAATTTCAATATTTCCGTGCTGCCCGATTGCACCGGCAAATGGATATGCTCCACTAAATTGCCGCGTTTGGCGAGCACTTCGATTAAACGGTCGTCAAAATCGCGCGGATGGCTGGTCGTAAAGCGGATGCGCGCAATATCGATTTTGCGGAGTTCATCCATCAAATCGCCAAGACCATATTTCATATCAGTGAAATCTTTTCCATAGGCGTTGACGTTTTGCCCGAGAAGCGTAACTTCTTTATATCCTTGGGCGGCAAGATGGCGCACTTCTTGGATGATGTCTTCCGGACGGCGGCTTCGTTCTTTCCCGCGCGTATACGGGACGATGCAGTACGTACAGAATTTGTCGCAGCCGTACATAATGTTTACCCATGCTTTAATGTTGCCTTTGCGCGCTTTCGGAAGATTTTCGATGACATCGCCTTCTTTTGACCATACTTCGACAACCATTTCTTTTGACATATATGCTTCATGCAAAATGTACGGCAAGCGGTGGATGTTATGCGTACCGAAAATCATATCAACATATTGATATTGTTTCAAAATTTTGTTGACGACCGATTCTTCTTGCGACATGCAGCCGCATACCCCAAGGAGCAAATCCGGGTTGTTTTGCTTAAGCGGCTTTAAGTGGCCGATCTCGCCAAATACTTTGTTTTCCGCGTTTTCGCGAATCGCACACGTATTCAATAAAATAACATTCGCATCTTCCGGGCGGTCGGTCGGCTCATATCCGAGCTCCATAAAAATTCCCGCCATCACTTCCGTGTCATGTTCGTTCATTTGGCAGCCATACGTGCGAATATAAAACTTGCGGCCTTTGCCCATGCCGCGGAATTGGTCCGGGATCGTGAAATCTTTGAAATATTTCACTTCTTCTTTTCCGCGTTTTTTCGCTTCTTTTAAGTTTGGCGGAATAAATACGCTCGTAAAATATTTTTCGTAATCTTTGCTCGTTTTTTTCTTTAACGCATCCAAAGCGGATTTTTTGTCCGTTGGATGATCAGCTGTTTGAATTTGCCCTGTTTGTGCTAAACGTTGTTTTTCGTTCATAATAATCTCCTTTCTATAAGAAAACTGCAAGAACAATGTTTTTCTCACATCATACACATTATCATAGTATATAATTCAGAACAAAATTAAACAATACTTTTCTTGTTCCGATTTATACGGAACATGCCATCATAACAAAATCACTCCCAACTAGGCAATACCTAATTGGGAGTGAATCATTTCCAAATTACATAAATTCAGCAACTAATTCTTCGAATTTTTCTTTGCTTAAGCGAAGGTCTGCTTCCGTAAGCGGTGTTTCGCTGTAACCGTGAAGCAACTCTTGGTAAGATTTTTGTTCTTTGTTTTGGTAAATAAGCCCCGTCACTAGTCCTTTATATTTCATCACCGTTTGCATTGCCATGGCGCGGTCAGACGGATCATATCCTTCGATGTCGCTGACTTTCACAAGATTTTCTTTAAACCAATCATATGTGTTCACTTTATTATATGTAACACACGGACTGAATACGTTAATAAGCGAGAATCCTTTATGCTTAATCCCTTCTTCAATTAAACTCGTCAATTCTTTTAAGTCGCTCGAAAAGCTTTGCGCGACAAACGTTGCGCCGGCACTTAAGGCGATTTCCATAATCGAAAGAGCCGGTTCGACAGATCCTTGCGGGGTGCTTTTCGTTTTAAAACCGACATCGCTTCGCGGCGATGTTTGCCCCTTAGTCAAACCGTAAATTTGGTTGTCCATCACAATGTACGTAATATCGATGTTGCGGCGGATCGCATGAATCGTATGCCCCATTCCGATCGCAAATCCGTCACCGTCGCCGCCGGCGGCAATGACCGTTAAATTGCGGTTCGCCATTTTCACGCCTTGCGCAAGCGGCAGCGCGCGGCCGTGAGTGCCGTGAAATCCGTACGAATGAATGTATCCAGAAATACGGCCCGAGCAGCCGATACCAGAAATAACTGCTAATTGGTGCGGCTCAAGTCCAAGGTTTGCCGCAGCGCGCTGAATGGCAGCCTGAACGGAGAAATCGCCGCAACCCGGACACCAGTTTGGTTTTACATCGTTGCGAAAGTCTTTAAACGTCGCCATGTTTATAACAACTCCTTGCATTTTGTATAAACTTCATTCGGCAAAAATGGGTTGCCGTCATATTTCAAGACATTAACGATTTTTTCAGCATGTCCAACATTCATTTTAAGAATGTTTGCAAGTTGCCCAGTTGCATTTTGCTCAACGACAACGACTTTTTTCGCCGCTTCGACAAGCGGTAGCACTTCTTCCGTTGGGAACGGATGAAGAAGGCGAATGTGCGCGTGGTTGACTTTCACGCCATCTTGTTCGAGGCGCTCGATCGCTTCTTCGATCGCGCCGCGCGTGGAAAGAAAACCGACAATGAGCAAATCAGCTTCATCGTGTTTAACATTTTTATGAACTGGCGTGTTGAATTGAATATTTTTTAATTTGCGCAAACGTTTATCCATCTGCGCTTTCCGGTTTGCCGCGGCTTCAGACGGCGTTCCCGTCTCTGCGTGCTCCACTCCCGTCACATGGTGAATGCCGTTTGGCGTTCCTGGAAGCACGCGCGGAGAAATGCCATCTTCTGTCACTTCGTAACGTTTAAAATTGCCTTTTTTCTCTAGCGGCGGAAGTTCACCTGTTACTAGTTTGCCGCGACGGATTTCGATTTTATCGTACTCCAACGGCTCAACCGTCTGCTTACCAAGAGAAAGCTGCAAATCAGACAGCACGATGACCGGGCATTGATATTCTTCCGCAAGGTTGAACGCTTCCGCCGTATCGTAAAACGCCTCTTGCACCGTGCTTGGCGCCATCACGATTTTCGGAATCTCGCCATGCGTGCCGTAAATCATCGCCATCAAGTCCGATTGCTCTTGTTTTGTCGGCAAGCCTGTGCTTGGACCGCCGCGCTGTGTATCCACGATGACAAGCGGCGTTTCTGTCATTCCGGCAAGCCCGATTGATTCCACCATAAGGGAAAGACCTGGACCTGCGGATGCCGTGAACGCCCGCACTCCAGCGTAGTTAGCGCCAATCGCCATCGTGCATGCGGCGATTTCGTCTTCCGTTTGAATGACGGCGCCTCCTAGTTCCGGAAGTTTTTTAATTAAATATTCCATAATTTCCGAAGCAGGAGTAATCGGATATGCTGCCATAAAACGCGCTCCGCCGGCTAGCGCCCCTAAGGCAATCGCGTCGTTGCCGATCATAAACATCCGCTTTTTCCCATCTGCTTTGGCTAGCTTCATCGTTTGCATGCGATCGCCGAGCTGCTCTTTCATATATTGTGCGCCGGCGCGAATCGCTTCCATATTTTTTTCTACTACTTGCTGGCCTTTTCTTCCAAAAATTTCTTGCACCACTTCTTGATATGCGCTAATATCAATGTCAAGAACTGCGCTGGAAGCGCCGACAGCGACCATGTTTTTCATAAGCGATGTTCCTAAATTTGTCGCGATATCCGTAAATGGAACGGCATACAACGTTACATTTCGATCTTCCGGAATCGTTGGATTAAATTTCGCGTCAGCGATCACGATCCCGCCATCGCGCAATTCATGAAAGTTAAAATCAATCGATTCTTGGTCAAACGCTACTAATATATCAAGATCATCGGCAATGGAACGGACTGGCGTCGTGCTTACGCGAATCTTGTTGTTTGTATGCCCCCCTTTAATCCGCGAAGAAAAATGGCGATACCCATATAAATAATAACCTAGACGGTTTAGCGCAATGGAGAAGATTTCACCGGTACTTTCGATCCCTTCTCCTTGCTGCCCCCCAACTTTCCATGAAAGCTGATGAATCATTGCTTACACCCCTTTAAGTTCGGTCAAAAATTACAATTATAAGTGTAGCACTTTCCCGATAAAATCACTAGACTTTAAGACAATGATTTTTGCAAAAATTTTAGCATATAAAAATCTTATATCCAACTATTTCGTTTTAGCAAAAAAAGCAGCTGCGCTTATCGCAGCCGCCGCGAATACTTTTGCTTTTTCCATTACTGCGGCAAATGATCGTAAAAATTGCGGAATAAAAACCGTTCCACTTCTTCTTCCGAATAATGTTTTTGCAGCTCGTTCACCAGATTTACATAGCATCTTGCATTTTCAAGTCCTTTTGCCGTTTCTTCCATCCCGTCAAAATCGGAGCCAAATCCAACGTGTCTCGCGCCTCCGAGCGAACAAACATGCTCTAGATGGCGGAGAACGTCAGAAATCGCCGCTCTTTCACTCTCTTTCGTCAAAAAATATGGAACAAATGTAATTCCGATCATCCCGTTTTTCTCCATTAATGCGCGAATTTGTTCGTCGCGCAAATTGCGAGGATGCGGGCAGAAACGATATGTATTAGAGTGGGAAGCAATCGGGAATTGCGCGATTTCTAATGCGTCCCAAAACGCTTTTTCTGATAAATGGGAGACATCGACCCAACGTTTCGCTTCATTCAGATGCTGCACGACTTGTTTTCCGAATTCTGTTAATCCAGCGCCGCGCTGTTCCCATGCTCCGTCCGCTACGGCGTTCGCCCAATTCCATGTAAGTCCGACGGACGAAACGCCAAGGCGAAGCAACGTTTTTAGCTTCACAAGGCTTGTCCCAATCGCGTCACACCCTTCGAGCGTTAGCATCGCACCAATTTCATTTTCTTCCAATGCGTCAATATCCCGTTTGGAACGGATGAATTTCATTAACGGAAACCGGTCAATGATTCGTTCAAAAAAGAGATCGATCATTTCCAGCGCAACCGTAAAACGTGCTTCTTCCGGAACGTTTTCCGGAATATAAATGGCGAAACATTGAACTTTTACTTTCGCCTCTGCAAGCGCTGAAAACGTAACGTGAAGATGTTGTCCGTCGTGAAACGATAAAGATCGATCCATCCATAATTTCATTAAAGCATCACAATGGGCATCGAAAATCATAAAACTCCCTCCGCAATAAAACTAAAAATAACCTGCTTGCCTCCCATTTAGGCTCAAGCAGGTTATATTCCTAATCATAAATGTTAGCAGTTAACGTGGCTCTACGATTAATTTAATCGCCGTCCGCTCTTCCCCATCAATGATAATATCGGTAAACGCAGGAATGCAAATAAGGTCCATGCCGCTCGGTGCCACAAACCCTCGTGCGATGGCTACTGCCTTAACGGCTTGGTTTAATGCACCTGCACCGATCGCTTGAATTTCGGCTGCTCCGCGTTCGCGCAATACCCCGGCAAGTGCACCAGCTACAGAGTTAGGATTCGACTTTGCTGAAACTTTTAATATTTCCATTTCTAGTTCCTCCCTCATTTCCTCAAAAATTCTTTACAAAAATAGTTCTATTGTTACTATATTCACTGTTTTGCCAAGTATTCCTGCTATGTTCGCAAATATTTTTAAAAATTCCTAAAACAACGATTATTCAAAATAAGGATAATCATCATTGATGAAAATTCGTTCAATTTTGTTGGCTCGTCCCGTTTTCGCGTCAATATCAATGAGCACGGCGTTTAATTGGCTTCTCCCTTCTTTCACTTCAAAGCGGACAGGCAACGATGTTAAAAATTTCCGCAACACCGCCTCACGATCTACTCCTAAAATTCCGTCATACGGGCCAGTCATCCCAACATCCGTAATGTATGCCGTCCCTTTTGGCAAAATGCGGGCATCTGCTGTTTGCACGTGCGTATGCGTGCCGACAACCGCGGACACCCGCCCGTCCAAATACCATCCCATCGCTTGCTTTTCGCTTGTCGCCTCCGCATGAAAATCAACAAAAATCATCGGTGTTCGCCGAGACGCTTCCTCAATCAGTTCGTCCGCTTTTTTAAACGGACAGTCAATGGCCGGCAAAAAGATTCTTCCTTGCAAGTTAATAATCGCTACTTCCATATTCTCTACTTGCACATATACGATCCCTTTCCCCGGCGCTCCTTCGGGCAAATTGGCTGGTCGTATCAGCGCCTTGGCATCATCGATAAATTCAAAAATATCGCGTTGATCCCATGCGTGATTGCCAAGTGTCACGACATGGACGCCTTGTTCGAGAAACGCACGATAAATTTTTTCCGTAATACCTTTTCCTCCTGCCGCATTTTCTCCATTCATGATGATCACGTTCGGTTTATGCTTTTCTTTTAATTTTGGCAAATATTGTTCTACCATTTTTCTTCCTGGCGAACCGACAACATCGCCGATAAATAATAATTTCATTATATATCCCTTTCTAAGCTGAAATATAACTAGTTCAAGTTTGTCATAAAATATAAAAAAAATAAAGTGGCGATGCCGCCACTTTATTTTGCGTATTCAACCGCTCTCGTTTCACGAATAACGGTAATTTTAATATGGCCTGGATAATCGAGCTCTTCCTCGATCCGTTTGCGGATTTCCCGCGCCAATCGATGCGCTTCTAAATCATCGATCGCGTCTGGTTTCACCATAATGCGCACTTCCCGTCCCGCTTGGATCGCGTATGATTTTTCGACACCTTCATATGATTCCGCGATTTCCTCCAATTTTTCAAGACGGCGAATATAGTTTTCCAACGTTTCGCTGCGCGCTCCCGGTCTTGCCGCCGAAAGGGCATCCGCCGCTGCGACAAGCACCGCAATGACGGAAGTTGGCTCCGTATCACCGTGATGGGAAGCAATGCTGTTAATGACAACTGGGTGTTCTTTATATTTTGTCGCTAATTCCACCCCGATTTCCACATGGCTACCTTCCACTTCATGGTCAATCGCTTTGCCAATATCATGAAGAAGGCCGGCACGTCTTGCCAACATTTCATCTTCGCCAAGTTCCGCCGCCATCAAACCAGCTAAAAACGCCACTTCCACCGAATGCTTCAAAACGTTTTGCCCGTAGCTTGTCCGGAATTTAAGCCGACCTAAAATTTTGATCAAATCCGGATGCAGTCCGTGAACGCCAACTTCGAACGTCGTCTGTTCGCCGACTTCACGAATATGCTCATCCACTTCCCGTCTTGCTTTTTCCACCATTTCCTCAATTCTCGCCGGATGAATGCGCCCATCTTGAACCAATTTGTCCAAGGCGATTCTCGCCGTCTCTCTACGGATTGGGTCAAATCCCGATAAAATAACCGCTTCCGGCGTATCATCAATAATTAAATCGATGCCGGTAAGCGTTTCAAGCGTACGAATATTCCGGCCTTCGCGGCCAATGATTCGTCCTTTCATTTCGTCATTTGGCAGATTAACGACAGATACAGTCGTTTCGGCAACATGATCAGCCGCACAGCGCTGAATTGCCAGCGATAAAATTGCTTTTGCCTTTTTATCCGCCTCTTCTTTCGCGCGTGTTTCCGCTTCTTTCACCATCACCGCAATTTCATGAGACAGTTCTTTTTCGACACGTTCTAAAACGATTTGCCGCGCTTCTTCGCGCGTTAAACCGGAAATTCGTTCTAATTCCATTTGTTCTTTTTGAACAAGTTCTTCCACTTTGCTTTCCATTTGTTCAATATGTTGTTGTCTTTGATTAAGCGCATCTTCTTTCTTTTCTAAAAGCTCCTCGCGTTTGTTTAGCGCTTC
The DNA here is from genome assembly GCF_900111865.1 of Parageobacillus thermantarcticus. Lineage (GTDB taxonomy): Bacteria > Bacillota > Bacilli > Bacillales > Anoxybacillaceae > Parageobacillus > Parageobacillus thermantarcticus. Next base: position 44,373 of record NZ_FOJS01000003.1, read on the forward strand.
ATCCTTCCGCTCCAGATTTTCCTCTTTTTGCAGCAATCGATTTTCTTGCTTTTGCAATTCGCTTCTACGATCGCGAATTTCGCGTTCGACTTCTGTGCGAAGTTTGTGAATTTCATCCTTTGCTTCAAGAAGCGCTTCCTTTTTCAGCGCATCGGCTTCTCGTTTCGCTTCTTCAATGATTTGATTTGCTGCTGCTTGTGCGCCGCCAATTTTCGCTTCCGCAATGGATTTCCGAACAAAAAAGCCAACAACGGCACCGACAACTAAGGCAAGCAAGACAAGCAAAGCGGAGATGATGATGGAACTCATTTCTTTCACCTCCTCTTGCTACAAACTAATTGTTACGAAATGACTGTCAGCATACAACGTACAGTATTTCTTATTGGCATCAAAATCAGCAACACATACAATCCGCCCATGAATGGAACTGGTGTACGGCTGAAGCCGATAAAGCGAGAATTTCTTCATTTTGCGCAAACGCGTTCCCATTTTGCCGAATGTCCCATACAATAAACACCATAATTGGCGTTTAACGTCCAGTTGGCTCAATCCAAAATTTTTCTTCTATAGCGCGTAACCTTTGTATGTGAGCCATTTTTAGCTAGCCGGAGTCACGGGCGTTTATAAGGTTGATTATTGTAAAATATACATGTTAATTTTAAAGGTGGCAAATTTTATTGTCAAGATATAGCAAGTTTCTCCCTATAACAAACAAAGATATATTAAAGCAAAAGTAAAAAAAGGAAGGAAACAATCGTTTCCTCCCTCGTTTATTCTTGCAAAAGTCCAAACTCCTCCTGTTGTGGCTCGTTTGCATCATTTGAATTTGAAGGCGACTCAATCCCGTAATGTTTACGAATTTCTTGAGCAATTTCTTCCGCGATATGCGGATTTTCTTTTAAAAATTGTTTTGCATTTTCGCGGCCTTGACCTAAGCGCTCGTCTTTATACGAATACCAAGAGCCGCTTTTTTGCACGATATCTAACTCTGACGCCATATCAATAATTTCGCCTTCTCGGGAAATTCCTTCCCCGTACATAATATCTACATCAGCCGTTTTAAATGGTGGGGCGACTTTATTTTTCACGACTTTGATTTTCGTTTTATTTCCGACCATATCGTTGCCTTGCTTGATTTGTTCAGCGCGACGGACTTCAAGACGAACCGAAGCGTAAAATTTTAACGCGCGACCGCCTGGAGTCGTCTCCGGATTTCCGAACATCACACCGACTTTTTCGCGAATTTGGTTAATGAAAATCGCAATCGCCTTTGATTTATTAATCGCTCCTGATAATTTACGCAACGCTTGCGACATGAGGCGAGCCTGCAAGCCAACGTGAGCGTCGCCCATTTCTCCTTCAATTTCCGCTTTCGGCACAAGCGCTGCGACAGAGTCAATGACGATAATATCAACCGCACCGCTTCTTACGAGCGCTTCGGCAATTTCCAGCGCCTGCTCGCCTGTATCCGGCTGGGAAAGCAGCAACTCATCGATGTTCACGCCTAATTTTTGCGCATAAATTGGATCAAGCGCATGCTCTGCGTCGATAAACGCCGCTTGCCCTCCTTGTTTCTGCACTTCGGCGATCGCGTGCAACGCAACCGTCGTTTTCCCGGAAGACTCAGGTCCATATATTTCAATAATGCGGCCGCGCGGATATCCGCCAACACCTAAAGCGATATCGAGCGCAAGCGATCCGCTTGACACGGTGGATATTTTGCGATCCGTTTGTTCTCCAAGCCTCATGATCGATCCTTTTCCAAATTGCCTTTCGATCTGTTTTAACGCCTGTTCCAAGGCAGCTTGACGATCTTGATTCACCAACAAACTCCTCCTTTTTCTTGACTACTTATACTATACCTTTTTTTAAGGCGGTTGCCAAGAAAAAAATCGAACGTTCATTCGTTTTTTGGATGGCGGGAATAGAAAAATTCTCCTTTTGCAGTGAAAAAAAGCAGTGAGGACAGCGAGAGAAGGAAGACAGCTACAAACATGTAGCTGCCAATTTTTTTAATATAATGGAGCAGCCGTATTTCGCAGTGCGAGTGCGAATCGCATCACGCTGGCCAGATAATGAGAGGGCGTAGACGTCCGTTTCATTTTCAGAGGTGGAAATGCCAATATATACGGTACCGACCGGTTTCCCTTCAAGCGGATCAGGCCCTGCTACGCCTGTAAAACTTATGCCAATATCCGCATGGCAAAGCGTGCGGACATTTTCCGCCAACAGCTTCGCGCAGCGTTCGCTTACCGCACCGTCGGTTGCTAACACAGAAGCGGGAACGTGAAGAACTTTCTCCTTTACTTCATTGGCATAGCAGACGACCCCGCCGCGAACCACTTGGGAAGCGCCGGGAACGGCGGTTAATTCCGTTAAGAAAAGCCCGCCCGTGAGGCTTTCGGCAGCCGCGATCGTTTTCTTTTTTTCTTTCAACATCTTTACGGTCTTTTGAAACAGCGTTTCATCGTTGTAACCATAAAAATAACGACCGACGCGCGCTAAAATCGCTTGTTCAGTTTTATCAAGAAGCTTTTTCGCTTCCATTTCGGAATGGTGTTTCGCTGTCAAACGCAGCGTTACTTCCCCATCGCCGGCAAGGGGGGCAATCGTCGGGTTTGACTGCTTATCAATAAGATCTTCAATTTCCGTCTCAAGCTGCGATTCACCGATTCCGAAAAAGCGCAGCACGCGAGATTCGATGCGCTCATGACGGTCGAGCTTCTCCATTAAGAACGGGCGCCCGTATTTGCTGAACATCAGCTGCATTTCCTTTGGAGGGCCAGGAAGAAGCATGTACGTAATCGCATCGATCGTTAGTGCCATTCCAGGCGCCATTCCGTGCTCGTTTTTCAACACGGTGGATCCTTGCAATACAAGCGCCTGTTTTTTATTGTTTTCTGTCATCGTTCGGCCTGTGCGGGCAAAATACGCTTCAATGGAATGAAGCGCCTCCTTGTCGATGACAAGCTCCCGCCGCAATAGGCGAGCGATCGTTTCCTTCGTTAAATCATCTTTCGTCGGGCCAAGCCCGCCTGTGAAAATAATTAAATTCGCCCGCGTTTGCGCCACTTTTACCGCTTTTTCCAGACGAGCGGCATTGTCGCCTACAACAGTATGAAAATATACGTTAATGCCAAGTTCAGCGAGCTGGGCAGATAAAAACTGCGCATTCGTGTTGGCGATCTGCCCAAGCAATAATTCGGAACCAACAGCGATAATTTCCGCGTTCAATGAAAGCGCCCCCCTTTGTTTGGGTCAAGCCAGTCTCAAATGATTGAATCCAACAAGCTTGGGTTTAATACGATCTTTTGTTTTGACTGTGCGCATATTTCCGTTATTTTGAATGCAAGAAAACATGTTTATTTTTCACAAAATAATCCCAACCAGACCAAATCGTAAAAATGACTGCCACCCAAAGCGCTAAATCAGCAAACGGAAAGGAAATAAGAGAAAAAGGAAAATTATGCAAGAGAAGGGCGGAAATCGCGACAATTTGCGTCCATGTTTTAATTTTACCAAGCATGTTGGCGGCCATCACTTCCCCTTCTCCAGCAAGCACAAGCCGAAGCCCCGTAACGGCAAACTCACGGCTGATGATGACAATCACCATCCATGAAGGCGCATAATGAAGTTCGACAAGCACAATGAGCGCCGCTGAGACAAGCAGCTTATCAGCGAGCGGATCCAAAAATTTTCCTAAATTAGTCACAAGCTGATATTTCCGGGCATAATATCCGTCAATCCAATCGGTTGTCGAAGCGATGATAAAAATAAGCGCGCCGATCAGGTGGGCGATTGGCAGCGTTTCTGTTCCAATTTTCACGCTACCCCACCCAAATGGGACCAACATAACTATTAAAAATAACGGTATGAGCATAATTCGTGCCACTGTTATTTTATTAGGCAAATTCACTGTGAATACCTCCGCTGCTAAACATGTAAAAGCGCCATCTCATCAAAGACGACGTTACGATTTTTTAAAGACAAATTTCAGTTTTTGATATACTTCGTCGTTCGGATCGATTGGATAGTTGAAAGGTTGTCCGTTTACTTTCACGTCGACATCGAGCGTTCTGCCGACTTTGACAAACACTTCCGTCTCCGTCGATAAATCGAACGTTTGCGTTTGCCCGTTCGCTAAATTTCCTTTGAAAAAGGAATGGCCTTTTGTATTATACACTTCTACCCAAGAATTCCCTTTCGACGTCAATTCAATGACAAATTTGTCCGTATTCGTCAATTCGATCGTTGATAAATTTCCGCTTTTTTCTACAACTGTAAGCGTAAAATCCGAAGAAGGAGATTCTTCTGTTTCTTGCTGCTTCTCCGCGTTTTCCTGTTTTTTCTCTTTTTCTTCCTTCGCGGCCTTTTCAAGCGGAGAGTTTTTCGGACGTTCCACCTCTGCCGTCGTATCTCCTGTAATCTGATTTTCCGATTTGCTTCCTGCGTCATATTGCTGCAAAAGCAGCCAAATCACGACTGCGATGCCGACGACCACCGCAGCAATCAGCAATTTTGGCAGCAAATCCCCCCATTTCAAACCGCTCGTGGAAATTTGTTGCCGCGTTTTTACTCGCGATAATTGTTGCGGAATTTCTTCTTGATACGACTGCGGAATATCTTGCTTGTACTCTTCAAATATTTCTTCTGGGTCAAGCCCGACGGCCTCAGCATATTGTCTAATAAACGCTCGAACATAAAAGTTTCCCGGCATAATCGCATAGTTTCCTTCTTCAATGCCGATCAAATAGCGCTTCTGAATTTTCGTCATCTCTTGCAACTCGTCCAAACTAATGTTTTTCGCTTCTCTTGCTTCCTTTAAACGTTTACCTAGTTCCGTCAACGACAAACACCTTCCACTTTTTTATTAAAAGTCAAAATCAGAAAATCCATCATTGCCAAACAGCGACGGCTGTTCGATGATATCGTACGTAATTTCTTCATTTGGATCATTGCGCAATTCAATAATATAATGAAAATCATCCAAAGTGTACTCGGTATGACGGATAAAAATATCCGGATGCTCCACCACCTTTGTCGCTTCAAGGCGCATCAGTTCCCGAATAAGCTGCCAATGCCTTTCGTTCGCCCGCCGAGTGGATACGATACCGTCAATGATAAAAATATTGTCTTCGCTATATTCGTCTTCAATCAGCTGGCTGCGCACCGTTTGCTTAATCAGCGTTGATGATACGAAAAGCCAACGTTTATTCGCACAAACACTTGCGGCAACGATCGATTCCGTTTTGCCGACGCGCGGCATTCCGCGAATGCCAATTAGTTTATGGCCTTTCTCTTTAAAAATCTCTGCCATAAAATCAACAAGCAGCCCAAGTTCATCGCGGACAAAGCGAAACGTTTTTTTATCATCGGCGTCGCGCTGGATATAGCGGCCATGACGGACGGCAAGGCGATCGAGCAGCTTCGGCTGCCGCAGCTTTGTCACTGTAATATTATCCATTGTTTGCAAAATGGTAGACAACCGTTCGATTTGTTCGTTATTATCGCAAAGAAGAAGCATGCCACGCCGCGAACCATGGACGCCGTTAATCGTAACGATATTAATAGACAACATTCCTAATAATGAAGCAACGTCGCCTAACAACCCCGGACGGTTAATATGTATTTCATATTCCAAATACCATTCCTGCTTCCCCATCCCGTCTCTCCTCCCACATACAAAATGCCCGCACAAACTCCCATGATAAGTTCATACTACTATAATATCGAATGGAAAAGCAAAAGAAAAGGGAATATAGAATGAAAAAAAGAGGGGAAATTTCCCCTCTCTACACGTTTATTTTTGCTGCACCAATTTGATCATCATGTTTGCAATAGCGTGCTGCTCTTGTTCGTCAGCAACGCTCCAGAGGTCAGCAAGCAACCGTTCTTCCGGGTTTTTTGGATCTACTTGTTTTGCTAAATAATCACCGATTTGATAAGCGACGTCTGCGATCACTTGTTGGTTTAACCCTTGCTGCTGCGCTTGTTGAAGGCGGTCTGCCAGGAAGTCTTTCCATTGTTCGAAGTTGTCCAATACAGACATACGCGTAACCTCCTTGATTTTCGTTTCAAGGATAGTTTGCCTGCTTTTTGTTAAAAATATACTTAACAGTACCAACCGCCATTGACGGAAATAATTTGTCCCGTTATGTAGGAAGCAGCGTCAGAAAGCAAAAATGCCACTGTTTTCGCCACCTCATCCGGCGTGCCGATGCGCCCGATCGGAATATCGTCGGCAATCGAGCGCAATTCTTCCTCGCTGAATCGGCGCAACATATCGGTATCGATCGCCCCCGGAGCGACGGCGTTTACGCGGATGCCGCTAGGTGCTAATTCTTTTGCTAGAGCTTTCACAAACGCGTTTTGCCCGCCTTTGACCATGGAATAGACAACTTCGCAAGACGCGCCTGTTAAACCCCAGATCGATGAAATCACAACGATATTTCCCCGCTTGTTTGCGATCATCTGTGGCAGCAGCTTTTTCGTCAATAAAATCGGGCTTGTTACATGAAGCTGAACCATTCTTCGCACCAACTCATCGCTCATATCCGTGATGAGACCGTAATAGCTGTTCCCGCTATTATGAATAATGACATCGATGGGACGATGAATTTGCGAAAGCAGCGTATCTACGCCATTTTCATGTGAAAGATCGGCTTGAACGGGAATGACATGGACGTTGGTTAATTCATTTTTCAATTTTTCTACTTGCTCGCGGCGGCGGTGATAGTGCAAAAAAAGACCGTAGCCGTCAGAAGCGAGCTGACGGGCAATGCTTGTCCCAATTCCCCCGCTTGCTCCGGTAATAAGTGCGTATTTCATCACAATCCCCCTAAAAAAGCATCCTCCATAAGAAGGATGCTACTTTCGTTCTTTTGGAACGACTTGGCATACCGCAATTTGCGATTCGCGGAAACATTGTTTAGCGATTTGATCGATCTGTTCGATCGTTAATGTCTGTAATACTGGTATGACATCAAACAAGCTTACTTCGTTAAACGCGTATCGCGTAAATTGGTTGGCGATATATTCCGGAGAATTCAGCGAACGCAAAAACGCGCCGATTTTTTTCTTTTTCACCCGCTCTAATTGCGCTTCTGTTACGGAGTCGCTCGTGAAAGATAGCAATATTTGTTTAATTTCTTCGCTAAGCCGGTCCGGATCGCTCGTATCCCCACCGACCATCGCAAAGCCAAACTCCCGCTCTTCCGTGTAATCGTACATAAACGTTTCATCAATGAGCCCAAGCTCATACAGCCGTTCATAATGCGGCGAACTTTTTCCAAACAAATAATCTAACAAAACATTGAACGCCAACTCGTGAACCAACTTTTCTTTACCAGCTGGGCGAACCATTGGCGCCTTAATTCCGACGATACATTTGCTCGTTTGCACATGCATCGGAATGACTTTCTTCGCTTCCGCTCTCTCTTTCGGCTCATCGTACACAAAACGCTGAATCTCGCTGGCTTTTGGAAACGATTTTTTTGCTTGGTTATCGCGAATTTGCTGCATGATTTTTTGTTCATCGACTGGCCCGACAATAAACAACAGCATATTGCTCGGATGGTAAAACGTTTCGTAACATTCGTACAACAGTTCTTTCGTAATATGGGAAATGGATTCAACCGTGCCGGCAATATCAATTTTCACCGGATGGTTTTGATACATGCTTTCAATGGCACCGAAATAAACGCGCCAGTCCGGATTGTCGTCATACATGCGAATTTCTTGGCCGATGATTCCTTTTTCTTTTTCTACCGTTTGCTCGGAAAAATATGGGCTTTGCACAAAATCGATGAGCGTTTCCAAATTTCCCTCGACATTTGCCGTGCTCGAAAACAAATAGGCCGTACGCGTAAACGAAGTGAAGGCGTTTGCTGACGCCCCTTGTTTGCTGAACTGTTGGAACACATCGCCGTCTTCTTTTTCGAACAGTTTATGCTCTAAAAAGTGGGCGATTCCGTCCGGCACCCGTTTCATCTCCGTTTTTCCGAATGGAACGAACTGATTGTCAACCGACCCATATTTTGCCGTAAACGTTGCATACGTTTTGTAAAACCCTTTTTTTGGTAAAATGTACACATCTAAACCGTTTTCCATTTTTTCATAAAACAGCTGTTCTTGCAGCTGCTCATAGACGATTTTCTCCATCGCTATTCCGCCCCCTCCATTCCGGTCAGGAAGTAAATCGTATCAAGCTTGACTTTGCCGGCAACGCGCATGATTTCCTCCCGCGATACACGGTCTGTGCCTGATAGCCATTCTTCAATCGAGCGCTTCCGCTTCGCGACAACGTTATGGTAAAGCACTTCCACTAATCCGCGCGGCGTATCGATCGTTTCTAACAATTGGTTGCGGATCACCGCTTTCGTTTGCGCGATTTCTTCATCGGTAATATCGCCGTTTTTCATCGCTTCCATTTGCTTTTCAATAATTTGCAGCGCCTTTTGGTAATTCGCAGGTTCGATGCCGGATGTGACGATCAATAACCCTTTATGGCTTTCCAAGCGCGAGGCGGCATAATATGCCAAGCTTGCTTTTTCGCGAACATTCATAAACAATTTGGAATGAGAAAAACCGCCAAAAATGCCGTTAAACATTTGCAGCGCGTAATAATCGTCGTCTTCATATGTGACGTTCGTCCGATAGCCAATGTTCAATTTTCCTTGTTTAATATCTTGCTTTTCGATCACTTCGTTTACTTTATCGCGCGTTTTGCTTGAAACCATTTCTTCCGTAGATGCGCGAACCGTGCGGTTTGGCAGCGAAAAATGCGAGGCAACTGCTTCCAATACCGTTTCTTCTTGCACGTCACCGATCACGTATAAATCGATTTCATCTTCTTGCAACGTTTTTTGATAATATTGAAAAAGTTCCTCTGCCGCAATGCGGTCGACATCGTCTAGTTCGCCGTTAGCGTGCAGGGCGTACGGCTCTCCTTTGCACATTTCTTGAATAAGCCGCAAGTTGGCATACCGAATTTTATCGTCGTATACCGCTTGAATGCGTTGCTTTAGCGCTCGCTTTTCTTGCTCAACAATGCGTTCGACAAACCGGCCGTCTTGCAAAGCGGGGCGGAGAACAATATCGCTCAACAGCTTGACGGCGTTGCGAAGAAGCGGCATTTTCTCTTGTAAAAACACTTCGTTTGCCACGTCGATGCGAATCGTAATAATATGGCTTTCGCCTTTTTTCGCTAAATCAACATTTAATGTCGCGCCATACAGTTCATCTAAGTATGTGCGCAGCTGCTTCACGCTTGGATGCTCGGCGGTGCCGCTTTGCAGTACATACGGCAAAAGGGCGCGCAACGTCACCGTTTCGTTTGCCAGCGGCGCTTTCATTTTCCATACGAGCGTATTTGTTTTATATTTATTCGTCGGAATCGTATGGACGTTGATATTCTCTATTGCCGTTATTTTTTCATTGATCAATCGAACTCCTCCTTTAACGTGAGCTTGCCGATATTTTATTGTTGTGTTCATCATATCAACAATATACCTTTTATAAAACGCAAAATGCAAATAAAAGCAAAAAAGAACTCGAACAAACGTCGAGTTCTTTCCGCAGCTTTCACCGTTTTCCTTTAATGTAAGGAATGCCTGAAGCTTTCGGCGCTTCCGCACGGCCGATAAAGCCGGCAAGCGCTAAAATCGTCAGCACGTATGGCGCGATCAGCAAATAGACTGTCGGCACATTTTTTAAAAACGGAATCGTTTTTCCGACGATGCTTAAACTTTGCGCCAAACCGAAAAACAGCGCTGCTCCCATCGCGCCGATCGGATGCCATTTGCCAAAAATCATCGCCGCAAGCGCCATAAAACCGTGCCCAGAAATTGTCGCATGGCTAAAATCGCGAGAAATGATCGTCGCGTACACCGCACCGCCGATTCCGCCTAATGCGCCGCTGATCATAACGGCGATGTAGCGCATTTTCGTCACATTGATTCCCATCGTATCCGCCGCCATCGGATGTTCGCCGACTGCGCGAAGACGAAGGCCGAACGGCGTTTTGTAAATGACGTACCAGGCGACAAACGCCAAAATGATCGCCAAATACGATGGAACGTACGTATTGGAGAAAAAGAGCGGTCCAATCACGGGAATATCGCTTAATATAGGAACATCAATTTTATCAAATCCGATTTGAATTTGGTTGGTCTGCCCTTTTCCGTACATTTTTTTGACTAAAAAGAGCGACAAGCCAAGCGCTAAAAAGTTAATCGCCACACCGCTGACGACTTGATCGGCGCGAAACGAAATAGACGCAACGGCGTGGAGCAGCGAAAAAATGGTGCCGACGATCATCGCAGCGAGCAAAGCGAGCCATGGGGTGAGCGCCCCGAACGTGTCGGCAAATGTCAAATTGAAAACGATGCTAACAAACGCTCCGATGATCATTAATCCTTCTAGCCCGATGTTCACAACGCCGGATCGTTCGCTAAATACGCCACCAAGCGCTGTAAAAATAAGGGGAGCAGCAAAGAAAATGGCAGATGGAATAATTACTTGCAATACTTCATAGACGCTCACTTATTCCGCCCCCTTTTTCAAACGAGATAATAATAAGCGAATAACATAGCTTGACGCGACAAAGAAAATAATGAGCGCAATAATAATATCGACTAGTTCTGTCGGCACACCCGCGCTTGATGGCATCTCTAACGCCCCGACTTTCAACGCGCCGAACAATAGAGCCGATAGCAATATCCCAAATGCGTTGTTTCCGCCAATGAGCGCGACGGCAATCCCGTCAAATCCTACACCGGTAAAACCTGCTTTCACAGAAATATTTCCGAAAGTTCCTAACCCTTCCATCGCTCCGGCAATTCCGGCGAACGCTCCGGAAATTGCCATCGATAAAATAATATTCGCTTTTACGTTCATTCCCGCGTATTGAGAAGCGTGCTGGTTAAACCCGACAGCGCGCAGTTCAAACCCTTTCGTCGTTTTTTCAAGCAGAAACCACATGATGACCGCGCCGATGATCGCAATAATGATGCCGTAATGCACGGAAGAGTGGTACGTGATTGATTCTAAAAACTCTGAGCGAAGCGACGCGCTTTCATGCACTTGCTTTGATTTAAATCCTTCCTCCGATAAAACAGAGCGGATGATCGCGTTTGTCATATGAAGCGCAATATAGTTCATCATAATCGTAATAATCACTTCATGCACTCGTAAATACGCTTTTAAAATTCCCGGGATGAACGCCCATAGCGCTCCTGCCAGCGCCGCCGCTAAAATCGCCAGCGGCAAATGAATGGCTTTTGGAAGTTCAAACGATACGCCGACCCACACTGCCGCGAGCCAACCGACAATGAGCTGTCCTTCCACACCGATGTTAAACAGACCGGTACGGAAGGCAAAAGCAACTGCAAGACCTGCTAAAATATAAGGTGTCGTTTGTCGAATCGTTTCTCCAATGTAATATGGATCGCCAAATGCACCGTATAGAAGAGACGAATATCCGGCGAGCGGATTATAACCGCTTGCGATCATTACAACCGCACCGACAATCATCCCTAACAATACGGCCAATACAGGAACAACAAAGGCAGACGATGCGGAAACAAAAAATTTTTTAAGTTCACTCAACTTCATGAAGACACACCTGCTTCCTTCCGTTTACTTCCCGCCATTAACAGCCCGAGTTCTTGCTCCGTCGTTTCTTTCGGATCGACAATGGCAACGATTTTTCCCTCGTAAATAACGGCAATGCGGTCACTTACATTCATCACTTCATCTAGCTCAAATGACACAAGAAGCACCGCTTTTCCTTTGTCGCGCTGTTCGATCAAACGCCGATGAATAAACTCAATTGCCCCAACGTCAAGACCGCGCGTCGGCTGAGCAGCAATGAGCAAATCCGGGTTGCGATCGACTTCCCGGCCGATGATCGCTTTTTGCTGGTTTCCGCCGGACAGCGCGCGCGCTTTCGTATATTCATCTGGAGTCCGCACATCAAATTCAGCAATGAGCTGGCGCGCTTTTTCATAAATCGCTTTAAAGTTTAAAACTCCGCGTTTCGAATATGGCGGTTTGTAATAAGTTTGCAGCACCATATTTTCCCCGATCGGAAAATCAAGAACAAGCCCATGTTTGTGACGGTCTTGCGGGATATGGCCGACGCCTGCTTCGATAATTTTTCGCGGCGGAAGGTTCGTAATATCGCGGCCGTTCAGCAAAATCGAACCCGATTCCACTTTCACAAGCCCTGTAAGCGCCTCGATCAGTTCCGTCTGCCCGTTGCCGTCCACTCCGGCAATGCCGACGATTTCTCCAGCATGCACCGTTAAATCGAGATGATTGACCGCAGTCACGCCGCGCGCATCTTTGACGACCAAGTCTTTGATTTCGAGCACCGGTTTGCCCGGCTGCGCCGGTTTCTTTTCTGTTTTAAACTGTACTTCGCGGCCGACCATCAGAGACGCGAGTTCGTTTGGATTTGTTTCCGCAACGTTTAACGTAGCGATTCCCTTCCCGCGGCGAATGACCGTGACGCGATCGCACACTTCCATAATTTCTTTTAATTTGTGGGTAATTAAAATAATCGATTTTCCTTCTTTTACTAACTTTTTCATAATTTGAATGAGTTCATGTATTTCTTGCGGGGTTAACACTGCCGTCGGTTCGTCAAAAATTAAAATGTCGGCACCGCGGTACAACGTTTTTAAAATTTCGACGCGCTGCTGCATACCGACGGAAATATCAGCGATTTTCGCGGTCGGATCTACCGCAAGCCCGTACCGTTCCGACAGTTCGCGCACTTCTTGTTCCGCCCGCTTCATATCAATGGCGCCGCCTTTTGTCGGCTCGCTACCTAAAATAATATTTTCCGTTACCGTAAACGTATCGACAAGCATAAAATGCTGGTGTACCATGCCAATTCCAAGCTCGTTCGCAACGTTCGGATCGGTGATGTTTACCTTTTTTCCTTTTACGCGAATCTCGCCGCCATCCGGCTGGTAGAGACCAAACAGCACGTTCATGAGCGTCGATTTCCCTGCCCCGTTTTCCCCTAGAAGCGCATGAATCTCCCCCTTTTTTACCTGCAACGTAATGTTGTCGTTTGCGACGAAATTGCCAAACACCTTTCGAATATTCAACATTTCAATAACATATTCCAAATAAATTCACTCCTTACTTGAGCAAGGTAAAATCATAAAATGGAAAGAGGCAATAAACGGTAATTGCAACCTTTCATTTTATGATTTTTGGGCGAACAAAAAGGCTAGCGAAAACACTAGCCTTTTTATTCAGTTATTTTAAGGATGCTTCAAATTGTTTATATTCTTTGCGGGTCATTGGAACTTTTACTTCGCCTTTAATAATTTTTTGCTTCCATTCATCGACCGCTTTTAACACTTCTGGCTTAATGTTGTCTTGCGTTGGCGCAATGCCGACTCCGTTTTCTGGAAGACCGTATTCAAGCGTTTTTCCGCCAGGGAAATCGCCTTCTTTGGAACGTTTTGCTACGTCATATACGGCAACATCGACCCGTTTTACCATCGATGTCAATGTGACGTTATATGTTTTTCCGTCCACTTTGACAACGCCTTCTGGAGCTTGGTCTTTATCGACGCCAATCACCCAAATTTCACGGTTCGGATCTTTCTTTTTCAAGTCTTTTGCTTCCGAGAATACGCCGTTTCCTGTTCCGCCAGCAGCATGGTAAATGACGTCGATGCCGGAAGCGTACATGCTTGATGCGATCGCTTTTCCTTTATCGGCTTGATCAAACGCACCGGCATATTGCACTTCCACTTTGGCGTTTGGATTAACCGCTTTTACTCCTGCACGGAATCCGCTTTCAAACTTTTCAATTAACGGAATTTCCATCCCGCCGATAAAGCCGATTTTATTCGTTTTCGTCGTTAATCCGGCAACAACCCCGACAAGGAACGAACCTTCATGCTCTTTAAACGTAATGCTCGCCACATTTGGTTCGTCAACGACCGTGTCAACGATCGCAAAATGTTTTTTCGGATTTTGTTCAGCAACTTCTTTTACAGCATCTCCCATTAAATATCCGATCCCATAAATGACATCAAAATCGCTGCGCACAAGTTTATTTAAGTTCGTCGCATAATCGGCGTCGCTAGATGACTGCAAATAATCGTAACCGCCTCTGCCCTTTTTCATCCCATTATCTTTTCCGAATTTTTGCAATCCTTCCCACGCCGATTGATTAAAAGATTTGTCGTCAATGCCGCCAACGTCCGTTACCATCGCAACACTAAACGTGTCTTTGCCGCCGGCATTATCGCCCCCTTGACCGCCACATGCACTTAATAGCATGCCTGTCGCCAACATAAGAGAAAGGGCGAAGCCAAATCGTTTTTTCATGATCAAATTACCCCCTAATCCAATAAAAAATGTGATACTTTCTCATCTTAAATTATGATGATGAAATGATCCTAATATTCGGATGTCACCTCCTTAAAAGTTAAGCCGTTTTCGCAGCACATGGAAGCTAAATTTGTCGGAGCGAAAGTAGTTAATCGAATAAAAAATCGGTTCATCATTTTTATCAAAGTGCATCTGCTTTAAGACAAGCAGCGCAGTTTCCGGCTCGCATTGCAAAATCGGCGACACTTTCTCATGGTAGCCGAGCGGCTCGATGCGGGCTACAGCATAAGCGATATCGCGGTTCACCTGATTATGTAAATTTTCGAACAAGGACTCCTGCTCATAAGAAATTCCTTTCGGCAAATATTTGCATAAAATTTTGTCGATGCAATAGACGACGGGCTCCCCGTCAGCGGTGCGGACGCGCTCGATTAAAAGGATTTCGTCGTCCGCCGAGCATTGGAATTTCCGCATGTCATCTTCCGTCGGCTGTTGCACCGAAGAAGATAAAAAAATCGTCCCAGGCTTCCGGCCCGCCTTCCGGATCATATCGGTGACGCTGTTTAGCTGTTCGATCCCGGACGTGAATAACGGTCTCGAGTTCACAAACGTTCCGACGCCATGCCGGCGGATGATAACGTTTTCTTCTTCCAAAACGCGCAGCGCCTCGCGCAATGTCGCACGGCTGACACCTAGCTGCTTCGCTAATTCAAACTCCGAGGGAAGCTTTTGCTTTTCTTTATACACGCCTGTTTCGATATCATGCTTAATTCGATCAATCACTTGTAAGTATAGGTGGCGGTTGTCTGATTTAATGGACATTGTAAAAAGCCCCCATTTTTCCATTTTGCAGATATCAGACCTCTGACGTTAGACATGTTACCTTTTCGAGATTACTATACCATTTTTTTTTGAATAAATAAATATAGCAAATAAAAATTTTGTCGATGAAAGCAAAAAAAGGTTGACAGCGGTTTCAATGTGACATATTTTTAAAGGAAACAGGCAACACGTTTGCCTGCTTCCCTATGACGTTTTTGCGTTTTCTTTTGAAATGAGCACGGCGCGAGGTTTGCTTCCTTCGTACGGCCCAACGACTCCGCGCGCTTCCATCGCATCAATGAGACGTGCCGCGCGATTATAGCCGATGCGAAAGCGCCGCTGCAACATGGAAACGGAAGCACTTTGCATCTCGACAACAAGCCGGACCGCTTCATCGTACAATTCATCCTCGAATTCTTCGCCATCATTATTCTCTTCGTTTACCATCATTTCTTCATAATATTGTGCTTTTTGCTGGGAAATAACAAAATCGACGACCTCTTCGACTTCTTCGTCGGAAACAAACGCCCCTTGCACGCGCACCGGCTTGGAAGCGCCCATCGGCAAAAATAGCATATCGCCGCGGCCAAGCAGTTTTTCCGCTCCTCCCATATCCAAAATCGTCCGCGAATCGGTTTGCGAAGAAACGCTAAAAGCGATCCGTGACGGAATGTTTGCCTTAATGACGCCGGTAATGACGTCAACGGAAGGGCGCTGTGTCGCAATAATAAGATGGATTCCCGCTGCGCGCGCCATTTGTGCCAACCGCGTAATCGAATCTTCGACATCGGAAGAAGCGACCATCATCAAATCTGCCAACTCATCAATGATGACAACGATGTAAGGAAGAAGCGGCTGCTTTTCTTCCGATTCTTGATTATGGCGCCGTACATATTCATTATACCCTTCGATATTTCGCGTGCCTGTATGTGAAAATAATTCATATCGTCTTTCCATTTCCTGAACCACTTTTTTTAGCGCTTGCGACGCTTTTTTCGGATTCGTCACAACCGGAGCAAGCAAATGCGGCACTCCGTTATATACACTTAATTCCACCATTTTCGGGTCAATCATCATCAATTTTACTTCATGCGGCTTTGTGCGCATAAGCAAGCTTACGATGATTCCGTTAATACATACGCTTTTTCCGCTTCCGGTTGCCCCGGCGATCAACAAATGCGGCATTTTATTCAACTCGGCGACAACGACTTCACCCGAGATGTCGCGGCCTAACGGGATTAATAGTTTTGCCTCTTGTTTGTAGTGGTCAATCGCTTCTAGCACTTCCCGTAAAGAAACGGTCGCAATTTCTTCATTTGGCACTTCAATGCCGATCGCCGATTTTCCCGGAATCGGCGCTTCAATGCGAATGTCTTTCGCAGCAAGGGCAAGCGCAAGGTCATCGCTTAAACTAACGATTTTACTTACCTTCACGCCAACATCCGGGTATACTTCATATTTCGTGACCGCAGGACCAAGATGCACTTGCGTCACTTTCGCCTTTACGCCGAAGCTTTGAAATGTTTTTTCCAGCTTGCGCGCATTTGCGTAAATGTTCGCATGATCTTTCGCTTGGCTTGTTTGTTTCGGAAGGCGGAGCAAATCAAGCGGCGGGAGCTGATAATCGGCGTTTTCCATTTCGGAAAACGCAAGCGGCGGAGACTCTTCTTCCTCCGCGCTTTCCGCCTTTTCTTGCTCTCGTTCTTGTTCTATCTCATTCGAACGCGCCGCAGTAAAATCGGAAATAATCGGCGGCGGGGAGAGCGTCTCTCCCTCTTGCTGCGCGATCGGCTCCGGTGTTTTTGGTTTGCGCCGTTTCTGTTTTTGCGCTTTACTGCCCCAACGTTTTACATCCGCGGCAAATGCTTGCCATTGCCGCCGCAAGAAAGACGCAAATATCATCACCGCTTTTCCGACGGTTTCGCGCAACGATTTTCCCGTAATGAAAACGGCTCCGATGACAAAAAGGAAAAAACAAATCCATTTTGTGCCGAGTTCATCAAATAATTGATAACTGGCGGCAAAGAAAAACGCGCCGATCATCCCGCCGCCTAAATCGGCACTAGCCGATCCGCCGCGCACTTCATCCCAAAACAACTCCCATGTCGTGCGAATGATGCTAGGGTCCAATTGGCCGCGTCGGGACAACAAATCGAATAACGTTTCATGACTAAGCATTAGCAGTGATGAAACGATAATATATGAACCGAGGAGAACTCGGTGGGTAAACGGAGGCCATCGTCGCTTCCAAATGATATAAAATGACAATAGAAACGAGGCGACAAACAATAGCATATACCATTCTCCAAAGAAAAAGCGCGCGATGAACACGAGCGTCTTTCCAACTAACCCAAGGCGCGCCATCGCGATGACGGAAATTGCCAACATCGCAAGACCGATTAGCTCTAATTGAAACGTTTCTTTCCAATGCCGCTTTGACCGTCTCGCTTTTTTTTGCCGTTTCCGTTTTGCCACTATCATTCACTCCAATAAACAAACTGAAAGATGGGAAAAAAGCAGCCAAACTTGGCTGCTTTTTTCCGTCTGTTTATTTATTATACCATGAATGGAGGAGGAATTCATTACGTGTTGCAACGGACATCGGGAATCTTGTTCCCGGCGCGTATTTTTGTTCTAAAAAATGAAGCGGGTTCGTGCTTAAATTTCGCACTATTTCATATTCGCCTGTTTCCGCCTTTTGCACGAGAAACGGAATTCCATCGTAATATACCGTTGTTTGTTTTTCATACTCTTCCGCTGCCGCTTGAAAGACAAGATGCTCCGGCATGATCGTATATAAAATCATTGGATCATCTTCCTTTCACCTGATTTGTTCAGTTCAATCAGTTCGCGCAACTTGTCCATCGCTTTGGAAACGCCGCCGACTTCATCAATAAGCCCGTATCTCACCGCATCAGGGCCGACGACGTTCGTGCCGATATCGCGCGTTAAATTTCCTTTCGAAAACATAAGCTCCTTAAACTTTTCTTCCGTAATTTTTGAATGTTTTGTCACAAAGCGAACGACCCGTTCTTGCATTTTGTCCAAATACTCAAATGTTTGCGGAACGCCGATGACCAACCCGGTCAAGCGAATCGGATGAATCGTCATCGTTGCCGTTTCAGTAATAAATGAATAATCGCAAGAAACAGCAATCGGCACGCCAATCGAATGACCGCCGCCTAACACAATGGAAACGGTCGGCTTCGATAAAGAAGCGAGCATTTCCGCGATCGCTAACCCTGCTTCGACATCCCCGCCTACCGTATTTAAAATCACGAGCAGCCCTTCAATGTTTTGGTTTTGTTCAATCGCCACAATTTGCGGAATGACATGTTCGTATTTTGTCGTTTTATTTTGCGGTGGAAGTTGAATATGCCCTTCAATTTGTCCGACAATTGTCAAACAGTGAATGTTCGTATCAGGCGTCATTTGCGGGACGTTTGTTTGCCCTAGCTGTTGAATCGCTGATGCTGCTTGCTCCTCTTTCGTTTCTTGTTTTTCTTCTGATATGTAGCTTTCTTTTTCCATGCACATTCTCCTTTCTTTCCATCATACGTTTAGTATGCTCGAACTCGAAAAGAAAAATGCCGATAGGAAACTCCTATCGGCATCGTTCGTTGACTTTGAGCATGATCGTATTATACTTCCATAATAATTGGCAAAATCATCGGTTTGCGTTTCGTTTTTTCAAATAAAAATTGGCTTAATGCTTCGCGAATGTTCGATTTTAACGAAGACCATTCGATCACATATGTTTGTAAACATTTATTCACGATATTGGCTACGATTTTCGTCGCTTCATCAAGCAACGTTTCCGATTCTCTTACATAGACAAAACCGCGCGAAATAATCTCTGGTCCCGCGATAATTTTTTTCGCTTCTTTGCTTAATGTAACGACAACGATTAAAATTCCGTCTTGTGAGAGAAGACGCCGGTCTCTTAAAACGATGTTACCAACATCGCCAATGCCAAGACCATCAATTAAAATGTTGCCGTACGGAACTTTTCCGCCAGGACGAGCGACACCGTTGCGAAACTCGATGACATCCCCTTTGTCGATCAAAAACGTTCTTTCTTCGGAGATGCCAACCGCTTTCGCAAGATTGGCGTGTGCCTTTTGCATGCGATATTCGCCGTGAACAGGAATAAAATATTTCGGTTTCATCAAATTAAGCATTAACTTTAATTCTTCCTGACATCCGTGTCCGGAAACATGCACTTTTCTCTCGCGGTAAATGACATTCGCTCCGGCGCGATACAACGAATCAATCGTTTTCGAAAATATTAATTCATAGCCTGGCATCACCGATGCCGCAACGATGACGGTATCTCCTTTTTTGATGTTGACTTGCTTGTGCGCTTGTTTGGCCATGCGAGCTAATGCGCTCATCGGTTCGCCATGCCCGCCGGTTGTCAAAATAATCAATTCTTTATCATCGTAGCGGTCAATGTCATAAATGGAAATCGTCACTTTTTCCGGAAGATGCAAATATCCTAGCCGAACAGCAATATCCATCACTTTATGCAACGTTTTCCCCACAACAGCAACTTTCCGTCCATACTGTTTTGCCGCATGCAATACTTGTTGAATTCTTGTCACGTTTGACGCATAACAAGCAACAAACACCCGACCGTCCGCATTATAGATCACATCGGCAATTTCCTGGGCAACAAGCGTATCCGATCCCGTATATCCCGGTCTTTCCGCATTCGTGCTATCAGATAATAAGCAAAGCACCCCTTGTTCGCCAATTTGCGCCATTTTCCCCAAATCCGCTCGATTTTTGCCATATGGAGTCTGGTCAAATTTAAAGTCGCTCGTATAGACAATGGCGCCTTGGGACGTATGAATGCTAATTCCAACCGAATCAGGAATGCTATGAATCGTTCGGAAAAACGTCACTTTTGCTTTATCAAAAAAAATTTCCGAATCGGAGCGAATTTCGATCAGTTTTGCGTTTGTAATTCCTTGTTCTTTTAAAATCGATTCCGCCAATCCTAACGTCAGCTTCGTTCCGTACACTGGCACCGCGATTTTTTTTAACACATAGGCGATGGCACCGATATGTTCCTCATGTCCGTGTGTTAAAAAAATGGCTTTAATGCGGTCTTGGCGTTCAACGAGATAGCTAATGTCAGGAATTACTTTATCAATGCCAAGCATCTCGTCTTCAGGAAACATGACACCGGCGTCGATGACAAATATGTCGTCATCCAACTCGACTACATACATGTTCTTACCGATTTCCCCGACTCCCCCAAGGGAAAAAATCCTTATTTTCTCTACTTGTTTCGTTCTCAATGCTACGTCCTCCTATGATGATACTAACCCGCTCAAAGTCACTTGACTTTATTATAACTGATGGGAGTTTTTGAATACAAGATTGATGATAGAGCGCTTTTCACGAAAAAACCAACCCACGTAAGGTGGATTGGTTTTTCATCATAGTGTGTTTAGTAGGTTCATTAGTTTGACGCGCTCTTGTTCGGTAAGCGGAACGAGCGGCAGACGAACAGAGCCGACATCTAGCCCTTTTAGTTGCAGCGCTGTTTTTACCGGTACAGGGCTTGGGGCGGCAAACAGTCCTTTCATAATCGGCAATAGTTTTTGGTGCAGTTTCGCCGCCTTAGCAAGTTCGCCAGCTTCGAAAGCGGCGATCATTTGCTTCATTTCATTGCCGATAATATGGGAAGCCACGGACACAACGCCAGCGCCGCCAATCGACAATACCGGAAGCGTAATGCCATCGTCGCCGCTGTAAAGGAGAAAGTCATCGCGCGTGCGGGCAATGATTTCCGTCATCGCATCCAAATTGCCGCTCGCGTCTTTCACGGCGACGATATTTGGAATTTCCGATAGACGAACAATCGTATCGACAGAAATGTTCACGACAGAACGGCCAGGAATGTTGTAAAGCATCACTGGAAGCGACGTGCTTTCGGCAATCGCTTTAAAATGCTGATACAACCCTTCCTGATTCGGCTTATTATAATACGGCGCTACTAACATCACGGCGTCGACGCCAACTTCCTCCGCTTTTTTCGTCAACTCAATCGATGCCCGCGTATTGTTGCTTCCCGTTCCGGCAATTACCGGAACTCGTCCGTTTACGACGGAAACGACATGGCGGAACAAAGCGACTTTTTCTTCCGTCGTCAACGTTGGCGATTCGCCTGTCGTTCCGGCAACAACGAGCGAATCGGTTCCGTTTTCCAGCAAATAGTCGATAAGCTTTGTCGTCTTCGCAAAATCGACATTTCCTTTGCGATCAAACGGCGTTACCATCGCTGTCACGATTTTACCAAATTGGACCAATGCTTTCACTCCTCACTTCAATTTAATCGTATTCCCCCGTTGGCTCCTCGGAAAGATGAAACGCGTCATGCAGCGCGTTCACCGCTTTTTTCATATCTTCTTCTTTCACCAATACCCAGATGGTCGTATGGCTATCGGCCGATTGCAAAATTTGAATTCCTTGTTCCGAAAGAGCCGTAACAATCTTTGCCGTCACCCCAGGGACGCCGGCGATCCCTGCACCGACGGTAGACACTTTCGCGCATCCCGTTGTAACGATCGGTTCATAACCAATGCGGCGCAGAGCAGCGACCGCCCGCTCTGTCATTTCGCCGGAAACCGTATAAACAACACCGTTTGGCGAGATGTTGATAAAATCGACGCTAATTTCTTCATTTGCCATCGCCTTGAAAACGTCAGATTGCAATTCGTAATGCCCTTCTTTTGCCTGCACTTTAATTTGCGTAATATTGGAAACGTAAGTGATGCCCGTCACTAACCGCTCTTTTACATCGCTTCCTTTCTTCGAGCGGATCGAAGATGTGACAAGCGTTCCTAAAGAATCGGAATAGGTCGAACGAACGCGCAGTGGAATTTTTGCCTGCATCGCAATTTCAACAGCGCGTGGATGAATGACTTTTGCCCCTTGATAGGCCATGTTGCAAATTTCTGTGTATGTGACAACATCGAGCGGACGGGCGTTTTCAACAATGCGCGGATCGGCGGTCATGACTCCCTCGACATCTGTAAAAATATCGACCCATTCGGCGTTTAGCGCCGCGCCGAGCGCCGCCGCGGACGTATCGCTGCCGCCGCGGCCAAGCGTGGTAATATCGCCATTTTCCGCTGCTCCTTGAAAGCCGGCAACGACAACGACGTCGTATTCGTTCAACGCTTCCAATACGCGTTCGCAGCGCATTTCAATAATTTTTGCGTTCGTGTGGTCGCTGTTCGTGCGAAATCCTGCTTGCGCGCCGGTAAATGCGGTTGCTTTTATTCCGTGTTTGTTTAGGAGGTTTGTAAAAACAACGCTGGAAATAATTTCACCACAAGCCATCAGCATATCTTGTTCACGCTTCGTGACGTAATTGTCAGCCCCGCCGATGAGGCTAAGGAGCGTATCGGTCGCGTACGGCTCCCCTTTCCGCCCCATCGCCGAGACGACGACAACTACTTTATAGCCGTCTTCCAGCGCTTTTTCAATATGTTTGCGGGCGAAATCGCGCCCGCGGTCATCGCGGACGGACGTGCCGCCAAATTTCTGGACGATAATTTTCATGTTAACACCTCGATGCCATTCGCTCCCCTTTTATTTTACAAGTCCTAGTTTAATTAAACTTTCCGCAATTTGCACAGAGTTCCATGCCGCACCTTTTAATAAGTTATCCGATACGACCCATAAATGGAACGACCGGTCATTGTCTAAATCTTTGCGAATGCGCCCGACGAACACATCGTATTTGCCAACGCAGTCAACCGGCATTGGATATACTTGCTCGCTCGGGTCATCTTGCAAAATGACGCCTGGGGCATCTTTTAATACCGCTTTAATGTCGTCCGCGCTGACGCCGTCTTTTTCAATTTCGATATATACCGATTCGGAATGGCCGCTGACAACCGGAATGCGCACACATGTTGCCGCCACTTGCAGCTCTGGCATATGCATGATTTTTTTCGTTTCATTAATCATTTTCATCTCTTCAAACGTAAAGCCGTTCTCTTGGAATTTGTCAATTTGCGGGATGGCGTTAAACGCAATTTGATAATGTTTGCGGTCCGATTTTACCGGTAAAATTTTCGGAACGACCGGCTCGCCGTTTAACACCGCTTTCGATTGCGCCTTTAATTCTTCGATCGCCTGCGCCCCGGCACCGGATACCGCTTGATATGTGGAAACGATCACTCGTTTTAGGCCGAACGCTTGGCGAATCGGTTCAAGCGCAACGACCATTTGGATCGTCGAGCAGTTTGGATTGGCGATAATGCCGTTATGCCATGTTAAATCGTTTTCGTTCACTTCCGGAACAACAAGCGGTACATTTTCGTCCATGCGAAACGCGCTTGTGTTGTCGATCACGATCGCCCCGCGTTTCACCGCTTCCGGCGCCAATGCTTTTGAGACAGAGCCGCCTGCACTAAAGAGGGCAATATCCACCCCAGAAAAACTTTCCGGAGTCGCTACTTGCACTTCGATTTCTTCATCGCGAAAGCGCATTTTTTTGCCTGCAGAACGTTCCGATGATAATAAAGTCAGTTTTCCAACTGGAAAGTTTCTATTTTCGAGCGTTTGCACCATTTGTTGACCAACTGCACCTGTTGCTCCTACGACTGCGACGTGAAAGCGTCTTTCTTCCATAACCCATTCTCCTTCCGCGTAATCACTCAATCACTTTGGTAAATTTATAGTTTTTATTTTACCATATTCCACTTTATAAGGAGAGAAAATTTTTATGCATACGAATGAATTTTCTACCGATGGTTTGTTTCATCGCGGAACTTCTCAATGATGACAGGCTGAAGCTGCCTTCCTTCCAAAGCGGCGAGAACAGTATCGCGCAAAAGCGACATTTTCGCCACCATCGAATTCGGCTTTGTATGCGGAGCGTCTTGGCCGAACGGAATAAAATAAATGTTTTTCGCCGCCATTAAGCGCATTAAGTTTACCCCGTTTAATCCTAACGCATCGTTCGTGGAAACGCCAAGGACAACCGGACGATGGTTGCGCATCGTCGCCTTTGCCGCCATCAATACAGGGGAATCTGTCATCGCGTTGGCAAGTTTACTCATCGAGTTTCCCGTCAGCGGCGCAATCACCATGCAATCGAGAGGAATTTTCGGACCGAGCGGCTCCGCCTTGACGATCGTATCAATGACTTTGTTGCCCGTTATTTCTTCGAGTCTTTTCACCCATTCTTCCCCTTCGCCAAAGCGAGTGTTTGTCGTTTTTACCGTATACGTAACAATAGGCAGCACCTCCGCTCCTTCTTTTACCAATTTTTCAATTTCCGGCATGACCGCATCATACGTGCAATGTGAACCTGTCAACCCGAATCCGATTCGTTTTCCCTTTAAGCTCATTTACCCATTCCCCTTTCTTTTTTGCAAATCTGCATATAGTAATTGCGAAAGGACATTCGCGATAATTTGTCCCGCCGTTTTTGGCGCGACGACTCCCGGAAGCCCTGGCGCGAGAATCGCTTTCACCCCGCGCTTTTCGGCATAGCGAAAATCGGTGCCGCCCGGCTTTGAGGCTAAATCAACGATAAGCGTATGTGCCGGCATCTTCGCGATGACGCTTGCCGTTACAATGAAATGCGGGACGGTATTAATGCAAATATCGATATCTTGCACTTCTTTTTCTAAATCATTGAGGTGAAAAGGGACAAGGCCCATTTCCGTGATGCGGGCAAGATGCTCGGAACGGCGTGCCCCCACTTTCACTTTTGCGCCAAGAGCAGCAAATGTGCGCGCGACCGTCATGCCGATGCGGCCAAGCCCAAGAACCGCTACGCGCGACCCATGAATCGTAAAATCGGTATGCTGAATGACGATCATGACAGCTCCCTCTGCGGTCGGGATCGAGTTGTAAATCGCGACATCATCGCGTTCAAACAATTGGACGTATTTGCGACCAACTGCTTTCATTAAGTCGTCCAAATAGCGGTTGCTTATTCCTGTATAGACGGTGCAATGCTTCGCTGTTTTTAACAGCATTTCTTCTGTAAACGGAATTTGTTCGTGTGAAAATACCGTATTTACTTTTCCTTCTAACGTCGTTCCATGAACCGGCAAAATAATCGCATCTAAGTCAGCAAAGTCCACTTCATCGATTCGCAGCTTCGTCGCGCCCATAAACTGATGCGCCAATTGGTCAAAACCAACTAAAGATAATTTCGCATCCAATTCAATTAATTTACGAATGACTTCCAATTGCCGCGCGTCCCCGCCGATAATAGCAACATGCATGCCTGTTAGCATCATCTGCTCACCTTCTTTCAGCTTCGTTTCCTTTCACATCTTATGTAAAAAGGGAAATATAGGTGAATATCCTAAAAAAGAAAAGCGACCGCCGTTGGCGATCGCCGTCATTGTTCAGGAAAATCGATAATAATCATATCTGTGCCGATTTTTTTAATATATTTCCACGGAACGCGAATTTCATTTCCATCTTTTCGAAACCGGAACCATTTTCCCGTTGGAATAAGCAACGCTTGAATTTGCCCGGTTTGTTCATTAATTTCTAAATCCGTCTGTCCCAACACCCCAAGCCGTTCGGCTCGTCTTGCATCGACGATTTCCTTGCCGCTTAACTCGCTTAGTCTCACTGCATATTCCTCCTTCCTTTTTATTATTGTAAGATGGGGGAAATAAAAAAATGCCTGCATTTTTTAAGCAGGCATTGCGCAACGATCATGCGATAAACGTATGCTTACGAGCGAATTCGGTTCGGCAATTGACCGCTCGGACTGATTAAGGCGAGCGCACAATCTTCCGCAAAAATGCGGCGCGCAAGTTCATTTACTTTTTCTACAGTGACGCTATTAATTTCTTCAATAATCTCATCAAGCGTGCGATGGCGCCCGAGCAGCAATTCGTTTTTGCCGTTTCGGCTCATCCGGCTATTGGTGCTTTCTAGTCCTAACATTAAACTTCCTTTCATCTGTTCTTTGCTGTTTTTCAGCTCTTTTTCGGTAATCCCGTCCTCTTTTAATTTATCAATCGTTTCTTGAATCGTTTCAAATAACAAATCAAGCTGGTTGCTGCCTGTTCCGGCGTAAATCGCCAATAAGCCGCTATCTTGATAAGAAGAGTGATAAGAAAAGACCGAGTACGCTAAACCGCGCTGTTCACGAACTTCTTGGAAAAGCCGACTGCTCATGCTGCCGCCTAAAATGTTATTTAAAATAATCAATGTGTAAATATCCGGATGGCCGACAGGGAGCCCGTTAAATCCGATGCATAAATGCGCTTGTTCCGTCTCTTTTTGACGCGCTAATTTTTGCGGCTGAAACGACGGCGCTGGCGAGCCGCCAGCTTTTCGCTTTGCCGTGAAAGAACCGAAATAGCTTTCCACTTGCTGAATAAAGCTTTCGTCAACATTTCCGGCGACCGAAATGACGACGCGGTCTGGGGTATAATAATCAGCCATATATCCGCGCAACGAATCGCCTGTAAACGTGCGCAACGTTTCTTCCGTTCCTAAAATTGGATAACCAAGCGGATGGTTCGCATAACACGCTTTGCTTAATAAATCATGAACAATATCATCTGGAGTATCTTCATACATTTTAATTTCTTCTAGTACGACATTTCTTTCTTTTTGCAATTCCTCGTCAACAAACGTAGAATGGAAAAACATATCCGCTAACATTTCAAGAGCAAATGACGCGTGCTCATCTAGCACTTTAGCGTAATAGCAAGTATATTCTTTCGACGTAAACGCATTGACTTGACCGCCGATGCTATCAAACGCTTCGGCAATCTCTTTTGCCGTGCGCGTTTTTGTCCCTTTAAAAAACATATGTTCTAAAAAATGGGAAATACCGTTGTTTTGCTCGGTTTCATTGCGTGAACCTGTTCCAATCCACACCCCGATCGCAACAGAACGCACTGTTGGAATTTGTTCTAGCACAATTCGTACACCATTTTTGCAAGTATATTTGTTAATCAACGCCACGTTCCTCCTATTTTTTTACAATTCTCTTTTCATCTAGTAATGTAGACACATTACCAATTTCATATTCTTTTTGCTGAATCGATATAATCAGCGGCTCAAGCGCTTCCGCCGTCGGCAGCGTCGGGTGCATCAAAATCATGGCACCGCGATGAACTTTGGACATTACCCGTTTCACTATAACAGATGGCGACGGATTTTGCCAATCAATTGTATCGACGCTCCACATAATTGTTTTCATGTCTAAATCCGCAGCGATTTCCACTACATCATCACGATAGCTGCCGCTTGGCGGGGCAAACCATTTGCATTTCACCCCTGTTGTCGCTTCGATCACTTCGTTCGTTTTTACTAGTTCCTCGCGGATTTTTGCATTGCCAAGCGTCTTTAAATCAGGATGGCTATATGAATGATTTCCTATTTCATGACCGGCGTCTACAATCATTTTTGCCATATCGGGGTGATTTTTTACCCAACGGCCTTCCAAAAAAAACGTTGCTTTTACGTGATGCTTTTTTAAAATATCCAGCATTTTCGGAATATATTCATTTCCCCACGCCACATTGATCAGAAGCGCAACCATCGGCTTATCCGGATGTCCGCGGTAAATCGCTTCGGGCGGCAAATCGTCCAAATGAACGCGCGGGGAAACTTGTTTGTACACGAGCTTCCGTTCATCAAATTTTCCATCCTTTTTCATGCTTTCATACGAAGCTTGTACATCCACCTTTAATCCGTTGTAACCGGGAATTGCTTTCCACACTTTATCGATGACCGCATCTTGCGGAGGAATTTCATACTGTTTTGCTTTTTCCACAATTTCCGCATACAGCTTATCGTGTCCTTTCATCGCTACCATGCTCTGTTGTTGCAAGCTGGCAATATATCGGTTCACCGATGGCTGATTGACGATCAACCAAGCAAAGAAAAAAATGATCGCCACCAATAAATAGCGGGTATCGTTTTTGTTCACAACTGTCCCTCCTTTTTATACTACAAATATGTAAAGAAGGGACAAGATAGAACTATCCAAACCATAACAAAGAAGCCTTAAGGAACCAAATCCTAAGGCTTCATTCTATGCCGCTCCGGCCGTCTTCCTCTTTTTTCTTTTTGCTCGCGCAATACCGCTTTTCGCGATAAATTCACGCGTCCTTGTTTATCAATTTCCATTACTTTTACTAAAATTTCGTCGCCAATCGAAACGACGTCCTCGACTCTTCCAACACGCTCTTCCGCCAATTCGGAAATATGAACAAGGCCGTCTTTACCATTGAACAATTCAACAAATGCGCCGAATTTTTCAATGCGCTTCACTTTTCCTAAATAAATCTGCCCGACTTCGACTTCGCGGACAATATCTTCGATAATTTGCTTCGCTTTTTCGTTCATCGCTTCATTGACGGATGAGATAAAAATCGTTCCGTCTTGTTCAATATCGATTTTCACGCCGGTTTCGTCAATAATTTTATTAATTTGTTTGCCGCTCGGTCCAATGACTTCGCGAATTTTATCTGGATTAATTTGCATCGTTAAAATTTTCGGCGCGTACTTCGACAGTTCTTTGCGCGGTTCGCGGATCGTTTGCATCATGTGGTCTAAAATTTCCATCCGGCCTTTTCTTGCTTGCAGCAGCGCTTCCTCTAAAATTTCGCGAGTCAAGCCTTTGATTTTGATATCCATCTGCAAAGCGGTAACGCCTTTTCTCGTCCCGGCTACTTTAAAGTCCATATCGCCAAGATGATCTTCGATTCCTTGAATGTCGGTTAAAATTGTATAATGATCATCATTTTTCACAAGCCCCATCGCAATTCCCGCCACCGGCGCTTTTATCGGCACACCTGCGTCCATCATCGCCAGCGTGCTTGCGCAAATGCTCGCTTGTGAAGTGGAGCCGTTCGATTCAAGCACTTCGGATACGAGACGGATCGTATACGGAAACTCTTTTTCCGATGGAACGACCGGCTCTAACGCCCGTTCGCCAAGCGCGCCGTGTCCGATCTCGCGGCGCCCCGGACCGCGCATCGGCCCCGTTTCGCCGACGGAAAACGGCGGGAAATTGTAATGGTGCATAAACCGCTTCGTTTCTTCAATGCCGAGCCCGTCCAATATTTGCACATCGCCAAGCGCCCCTAACGTGCAGACGCTGAGCACTTGCGTTTGCCCGCGCGTAAACAATCCCGAACCGTGCGTGCGCGGCAGGACGCCGACTGCCGAGGAAAGCGGACGGATTTCGTCGACTCTGCGGCCGTCTGGGCGAATTTTTTCTTCGGTAATAAGCCGTCTTACTTCCTCTTTGACGAGCTTATGTAAAATTTCATTCACTTGTTTTAACGTTTCCTCGTCCGCTTCCTGCTCTTCATATTTCGCGATGACGCCTGCTTTTACTTCTTCAATCGCCGCATCGCGCGCCAATTTTTCTGGCACTTGCACCGCCCGTTTAATATCCGCTTCGGCAAGCTGACGGATTTCCGCCTCCAGCTGCGGGTCAAGCTCGTACAACACGACTTCCATTTTTTCTTTGCCGACTTGGGCGGCGATTTCCTCTTGAAAAGCGATTAGCCGTTTTACTTCCTCGTGTCCGAACATAATCGCTTCTAGCATAATCTCTTCCGGCACTTCATCAGCGCCGGCCTCGACCATGTTAATCGCGTCTTTCGTCCCAGCGACGACAAGATGCATATCGCTTTTTTCCGATTGTTCGACCGTCGGATTAATGACAAACTTTCCATCGACACGGCCGACGGTGACGCCGGCAATCGGTCCTTCAAACGGAATATCGGAAATCGTCAGCGCAAGGGAGGCGCCGAGCAATGCCGCCATTTCCGGCGAGCAGTCTTGATCAACGCTCATCACCATCGAAACGATTTGCACTTCATTGCGGAATCCTTCCGCAAATAGCGGCCGAATCGGCCGGTCAATCAAGCGGCTTGCTAAAATCGCTTTTTCGCTAGGACGTCCTTCCCGCTTAATAAATCCTCCCGGAATTTTGCCAACCGCATAAAGACGCTCCTCATAGTTGACCGTCAGCGGGAAAAAGTCGACGTTTTTCGCTTCTTTGGACGCCGTTGCTGTGCTTAATACGACCGTATCACCATAGCGGACTAACACCGCTCCATTCGCCTGTTTGGCTAACTCGCCGATTTCGACAACGAGCGGCCGTCCGGCCCAGTCTATGGAAAAAACGCGTTTTTCTTGCTCCATATAAGTGAGTACTCCTCTCTATGTACAAATCGAGAATAACGGAATGTATATACTGTTAGTATGGACGAATCATTGACGATGTATCAGTTCCCATTTATTTAATCATAGCGAAAAATCGCCTATATAACTAGCAAAAAAGCGGGAATGCTCCCGCTTTTTTATCGACGTAATCCAAGTTTGTTAATCAATTCACGATAGCGCGTAATGTCCTTATTGCGCAAGTAATTCAATAAGTTGCGGCGTTTACCAACCATTTTCAGCAGTCCGCGACGTGAATGATGGTCTTTTTTATGAACGCGCAAATGCTCATTCAAATTGTTGATTTGCTCTGTAAGGATAGCAATTTGCACTTCCGGAGAACCTGTATCGTTCTCGTGAATTTTAAACTGTTCGATAATTTCTCTTTTACGCTCTTGCGATAATGCCATCCTTGTTCACCTCCTCATCGATAAAACCCCAATTACCGAGCAAGCGGCGGTGACTCGACTTGCCAAGCAATGGTTATTTTGCATACATTCATTAGAATACCTCTTTTTGCGATAAAATGCAAGTGTTTTCCGTGAAATTGCGGAAATATGCTTGCGCTTTTTCTTTGTCCCGCTGAATTTGCGTGATCAATTCGTCCACACTCGCGAATTTTTGTTCGCTTCTTAAGCGCATATGCCACTCGATCGTCATCGTTTCCCCATAAATGTCTTTGGCAAAATCGAAAATGTGCACCTCAATACTTGGCAATCCTTCGCGGGTAGAGTGAAAAGTCGGTTTATAGCCAACATTGCACACTCCTTGCAACACGTCCGACCCCAATTTTACTTTTACTGCATATACGCCAAGCGCCGGCAATAAATAGTCATCATTTAACGCAATATTCGCCGTTGGGAACCCAATCGTTCTTCCGCGGCGTTCGCCGTCCACTACCGTGCCTTCCACTTCATAAAAGCGGCCGAGCAAACGCGGCAGCTGATCGACATCTCCGTTTTTCAGCAACTGCCGGACATAAGTGGAACTTATTTTCTCTCCATCGATGCTCAATTTTGGAATCACCGTCTGCGTAAATTGCTCGCGTGAATGGAACGGCAATGTTTCCATCGTCCCTTTTCCGAGGCGCCCGTAAGTAAAATCAAAACCGGCGACGACGTGCTTCACATGAAGGCCGATAATGTACTGATCAACAAATTCTTGCGGAAATAGTTGCGCAAACGAAGGGGTAAACTCGACAATATATAAATAGTCGACGCCAAGTTCGGCAATTAACTGCTCTTTTTTCTTTAGCGGCGTAATCAAACGAACATGTTTTTCCTTCTTTCCAAGCACGACGGAAGGATGTGGGTGAAACGTCATGACTGCGCTTTTATATCCTTTCTCCGCCGCGATTTTCACCGCGGTGCGAATCACTTTCTGATGCCCAAGGTGGATGCCGTCAAAATAGCCAAGCGCCATAACGGTCGGCGGCAGTTCTTCTTTTTTTATATGATGGGGATGCGAAATAAATAATGTTTTCATTTTTTTTACTCACCTTCTATTTTTGCCTTTTTGGTTATCGAAACACTTTCAGCGGCTTCATCAAGTGAGGTTTACTAGGATGCTTTATATAAAGTGCAAGCGCCTCGTTTTGTTTAGTCATCATCAATACCGGTCCTTGCAATGACTGCAAAAAAGCGGGAAGCGGCAATATCGCACCGTTTTTTACTTTCTCTGCTACTTTATCATTTATTTCATATTTCGGCAAATGAAAAAGCGCCTTTTCCATCGGAAGCAATACGGATTGCACTTGCCCGTTCTCGATGTAATGCTCTAATTGTTCAAATGTGACACAATCTTGCAACGAAAACGGGCCGGATGCAGTGCGAACAAGTTCAGACATATGCGCCGGATATCCAAGTCGTTCGCCGATCATCACGGCTAAAGTGCGGATATAGGTACCTTTGCTGCAAGTGACACGAAAGCGAAACGAAACGGTGTCACCGGAAAACATATCTCGTTCGTCAAGCAACGTTAGTTCATGGATCGTGACGATGCGAGTCGGTCGCTCGACTTCAACGCCCGCGCGCGCGTATTCATATAGTTTTTTTCCTTTCACTTTTACAGCGGAATACATTGGCGGCGTTTGCGCAATTTCTCCAGTCAACTGCCGGAACACTTCTTCGATTTCGCTGCGGCAAATGGCGCGATCTACTTTTTTCTTTGCGATGATTTCGCCATCGCTGTCTTCCGTCGTTGTCGCGATCCCTAATGTCACCTCACCTTCGTACGTTTTCGTCGCTCCTGTTAAAAACTCGGCGATGCGCGTCGCCTTTCCAATGCAAATTGGCAAAACTCCCGATACGTTTGGGTCAAGCGTGCCCGTATGGCCTACTTTTTTTACTCGCAGCATGCGGCGAATGCGCGCAACGCAGTCGTGTGACGTCATTCCAGGCGGTTTGTGCAATAACAATACTCCGTCCATTTGCGCACCCTTTCTGATAAAGTTAATAAAAACAACTTATGTACATAATGGAAATGGATAGACAAATCGTCTATCCATTCATTTATTCCTTTTCGTTTTCCTCTTCTTTTTTCTCGCTTTCGCGTTCCGCGGAAATTTGTCGGATTAACTGTTCAATGCGGTTTCCGTATTCGATCGATTCATCAATTTCGAAAAAGATTTCCGGCGTTTTCCGCAAACGAATGCGTTGACCGATTTCGGAACGGATAAATCCTTTTGCTTTCTCCAGTCCTTTTAAAGTGTTTTGCCGCTGCTCTTCATCACCGAACACGCTAATATACACTTTTGCTTGTTGCAAGTCGCCTGTGACGCGCACATCGGTAACAGTGACAAAGCCGATGCGCGGATCTTTTAATTTGCGGCCAATAATATCGCTTAATTCTTTTTTCATTTGTTCACCGACACGTGTAGCCCGTAAATTCATCACCTATCACCTCGATTAAAACCACTCAAATGTCGTAACCGTCCTTTCCACTTCTGGAAAGGAGTCGATCAAAGCGAGCGCTCGTTGCAGCTCCCGCTCGGTTGTCACTCGGCTCGATGTAATCGCGACAATCCCAAGCGTCGTCCGTTGCCATACGTTTTGGTGATCGATTTCAGCTACGGATATATTATATTTTTGTTTTAGCCGCGTTATTATTCGTTGTAACACGGCGCGTTTCTCTTTTAATGATTGCGCGTCGTAAATAAGGCATTCACAGGCGACAAAGCCGATCATTGTCTTTCCACTTCCTGCATGACGTACGCTTCAATAATGTCTCCTTCTTTAATATCGTTGAAGTTTTTAATGGTCAATCCGCATTCATATCCTTGCATCACTTCTTTGACATCGTCTTTAAAGCGTTTCAATGAATCCACTTCACCTTCATAAACGACAACGCCTTGACGAATGAGGCGGACTTTGCTGTCGCGCGTCACTTTTCCTTCTGTCACATAGCATCCAGCAATCGTTCCGACTTTCGATACTTTAAACGTTTGCCGTACTTCCGCTTGACCGATAACTTTTTCTTCATATTCAGGATCAAGCATCCCTTTCATCGCCGCTTCAATTTCTTCGATCACTTTATAAATGATGCGGTGCAAACGAATATCGACTTTTTCCGATTCGGCGACGCGTTTTGCGTTCGCGTCCGGGCGAACGTTAAAGCCGATGACAATCGCGTTCGATGCGGTCGCCAAAATAATGTCGGATTCTGTGATCGCCCCAACTCCAGCGTGAATAATTTTCACGCGCACACCTTCCACATCGATCTTTTGCAAGGCGGAAACGAGCGCTTCCACTGATCCTTGAACGTCCGCTTTGACAATAATATTTAATTCTTTCATTTCGCCTTGCTTAATTTGTTCAAAGAGGTCGTCTAGGCTGACGCGCGTCTTCATGCTGCGTTGTTCCATCAATTGTTTTTGCGCACGCGCTTCACCGATTTGCCGCGCCTTTTTCTCATCCTCAAACACCATAAAGCGGTCTCCAGCTTGCGGCACTTCGTGAAGACCGGTAATTTCCACAGGTGTCGAAGGACCTGCTTCTTTCACGCGACGTCCCGTATCGTTGACCATCGCCCGCACGCGGCCATACGTGCAACCAACAACAATCGGATCGCCGACATGCAACGTTCCCGCTTGAATGAGCAGCGTCGCAACCGGACCGCGGCCTTTATCAAGTTTCGCCTCAATGACCGTTCCTGTCGCGCGGCGATTTGGATTTGCCTTTAATTCTTCCATTTCGCTAACAAGCAAAATCATTTCCAGCAAATTGTCAATACCTTCACCTGTTTTTGCCGATAGTTTACAGAAAATCGTATCTCCGCCCCATTCTTCCGGAACGAGATTGTACTCCATCAATTCTTGCATCACGCGGTCTGGGTTGGCATCCGGTTTATCGATTTTGTTGATGGCGACAATAATTGGAACATTCGCCGCTTTCGCATGGTTAATTGCTTCTACCGTTTGTGGCATAACACCATCATCGGCGGCGACAACGAGAACGACGATATCGGTGACTTGCGCTCCCCGCGCCCGCATCGTCGTAAACGCCTCATGCCCCGGCGTATCAAGGAACGTAATCTTTTTATCATTGACTGTCACTTGATATGCGCCAATATGTTGCGTAATGCCCCCTGCTTCTTGCTCCGTCACTTTCGAATGGCGAATCGAATCCAATAACGTCGTTTTTCCATGGTCGACGTGCCCCATAATCGTGACGACCGGCGGGCGTTCCACTAAATCTTCCGGATTATCGACGATTTCAATCGATTCGAATTCTGTTTCATCGATAACGACTTTTTCTTCCACTTCTACGCCATAATCGGAACAAATGAGTTCGATCGCATCTTTATCCAAAT
This sequence comes from Parageobacillus thermantarcticus, assembly GCF_900111865.1. Taxonomy (GTDB): domain Bacteria; phylum Bacillota; class Bacilli; order Bacillales; family Anoxybacillaceae; genus Parageobacillus; species Parageobacillus thermantarcticus. Next base: position 79,560 of record NZ_FOJS01000003.1, read on the forward strand.
CTTGATTGATCGTCGCCATCACGCCGAGCATAAATAGCTTTTTAATAATTTCCGACGGTTCGCGACCGAGTTTTTTCGCGAGTTCGGCGACCGTCAACGTTCCTTCGTACGTAATTTTCTTAGGAAGTTCTTTTTCTTTTTTCGTTGGAGGTTCTTGTTGCTGCACAGGCTGCTCGTCTTTTGCTTTTACCTTCGCTTTCACTTTTCCTTTGTTTTTCTTCTTATGCTGATGAAAAATTTTCTTTTCTTGCTGTTGCAATTGTAAATCGTGTTTTTTTCCTTCTTTCTTTTTGCCTGCTCCTTTTTTCTTCGGCACTTTCGCTTTCACTACTTCTTCATCTTCATCATCAAAATCATCGACATAGTTTTTCGGCTTCACTGTTGCTGGACGTTTTTCCTTTGGAGCAGAAGCATGCGGTCGTTCAGGCCGTTCATTTTTTTTGTTGTACGTATGATCAAGCTTTTCCACTACTTCCGGCTCTAACGTCGCCATATGATTTGTCACGTCAATGTTCATTTCTTTCAATTTATGAATAACGTCTTTACTCGATACATTGTTTTTTTTCGCGTACTCATATACACGCATTTTAGACATAGATTCACCCCCATAAAGATCAATCGAGCATCGTTAGTAGTTTGTTGGCAAAACCTTCATCGATCACTGCAACAACGACGCGGGCGTCTTTACCGATCGCGTGCCCGAGCGTATAACGATCAGACACTTTGCGAAGCGGAACACCGTATGAAGAACATTTATCTTTAATTTTTTTCGTTGTATTTTCTGACGCATCCTCCGCTAAAAGCACGAGCTTCGCCCTTCCGTTGCGAATTTCTTTGACCGTCAGCTCCTCGCCTGAAATTACTTTCCGCGCTCGATTCGCCAGTCCTAATAATGATGCCCACCGTTCATTGCTCATTTCGAGCTGCCGTCTCCTTTTCCGCTAACTGAAGCAATTCGTCATACAGCGAATCCGAAATTTCCGTCTTTAAATGATGGGCTAAAACGTTTTTCTTTTTCGCTAATAAAATGCATTCTTTATCTAGCGTAATATACGCTCCACGTCCCGCCTTCTTCCCAGTTGGATCAATCGAAACTTCTCCATCTTTAGAGCGAACGATGCGCACCATTTCTTTTTTTGGCTTCATTTCTCCAGTCACGACGCACTTTCGCATTGGCACTTTCTTTTGACCAGCCATGTCGCTACCCCCTCACTCGATTTTCTCATCTTGCAAATCGAATGATTGGTTGCTGTCATTTTCATTATTGATCGGCGTTTCTTCCGAATCAAGCAAAGTGGATTGCGCGTACGGATCGATTCCCAGTTCTCTCGCTTCCGATTCGCTTTTAATATCGATTTTCCAATTTGTTAGCTTCGCGGCGAGCCGGGCGTTTTGCCCGCGTTTGCCGATCGCTAGCGACAGCTGATAATCCGGCACGATCACCGTCGTCGCCTTTTGTTCTTCGTTGACGATCACACGCAGCACTTTCGCCGGGCTTAATGCGTTCGCGACAAACTCAACAGGGTCTGCAGACCAGCGGACGATATCAATTTTTTCCCCGTTTAGCTCATCGACAACCGCTTGAACGCGCTGTCCTTTTGGACCAACGCAAGCGCCGACCGGATCCACTTCCGGATTGTCAGAATGCACCGAAATTTTCGAGCGGTCCCCCGCTTCGCGGGCAATTGATTTAATTTCGACCGTGCCGTCGTAAATTTCCGGAACTTCTAGTTCAAAAAGGCGCTTCAACAGCCCCGGATGGGTGCGCGATACAAAAATTTGCGGTCCTTTCGTCGTTTTTTCTACTTTTGTTATATACACTTTAATGCGGTCGTGCGGTTTGTACGTTTCGTTTGGCATTTGTTCACTCGCCGGCAAGAGCGCTTCCGTCTTGCCGAGACTGACGTAAACAAAGCGAGGATCAATACGTTGAACAATCCCTGTCATAATATCTTCTTCACGGTCGACAAACTCCGCATAAATAACGCTTCTTTCCGCTTCGCGCACCCGTTGCGTAACGACTTGCTTCGCCGTTTGTGCCGCGATGCGTCCGAAATCTCTCGGCGTTACCTCCAACTCTACGACATCGCCGATTTGATAGTTTGGGTTGATACGTTGCGCCTCTTCTAAAGAAATTTGCAGACGCGGATCATTTACTTCTTCCACTACTTCTTTACGCGCAAATACGCGGATGGTTCCTGTTTCCATGTTCAAATCCACCCGTACGTTTTGCGCTTGACCGAAATTGCGTTTATACGCGGAAATAATTGCTGCTTCAATCGCTTCCATCACAACTTCTTTGCTAATGCCTTTTTCGCGGATAATATCCGCTAAGGCATCGAGTAATTGCGTATTCATGAAACGAAAATCCCCCTTTTGCCATTAAAAAAAGATAACAGCAAGTCTTGCGCTCGCCACTTTCTCATACGGAATATCGATTGTTTTCTTGCGAGTTTTGTCTTTCACAGTGACGGATACTGTTTTTCCGTCAAAACCGGTCAGTTCCCCTTCAAACTCCTTTTCTCCATCAATTGGTTCATATGTTTTAATATATACATTTTTCCCAATCGCTTTTGTAAAATCAGCAGGCTTCTTTAACGGCCGTTCCGCCCCGGGTGAAGAAACTTCAAGAAAATAGTTATGCGGGATCGGGTCGACTTCATCCAATTTCTCGCTTAACTTTTCGCTTACGACCCCGCATTGCTCAATGTCAACCCCTTCATCAGAGTCGATAAAGACGCGCAAAAACCAATTTTTCCCCTCTTTTACATACTCGATATCGACAAGTTCTAAATCCATGTCGGCAAGAATTGGCGTGACTAGTTCTTCTACTATGCTCGTCACCTTTTTGCTCATTCTTTTCCTCCTAACATAGAGAAACTGCGTCGCTCGTTATAACGAGAAAATCCCCTGCAAATTTGCGGGGAATGAAAAGCAATTGGCATTCATTCAAGACGAAAGAGTGGGTTTCCCCACTCTTCCCTTACCCATTATCTTTGCCATTTCCACTAAAACTATAACATATTGGAAAATATATTGCAATGGGAAAACGCGATTCTCGCTTCACTGTATCATCCAATTCCTAACGAGTTAGCTGCATTTTGGATCGCGCGAGTTAGCCCGCCGCGCTTTCTATGGCAAATATTGCGGCAATCGTTCAAACGAAACTAGCCAAGTTTAAAATAAAGAAAGCTGATTATGATCTGGCAGCGAATCAAGGCAGCCGCGGCTTTCTAAATATTCGATGAGCGTCTTTGACAGTTTTCCGCGCTGCTGCAAATCTTCTTTTGATAAAAATTCCCCTTCTTCGCGGGCGCGGACAATGTTGAGCGCCACGTTCGTCCCAAGGCCCGGGATCGCGTTGAACGGCGGAATAAGCGAATTGCCGTCAATGACAAATTCGGTCGCCTGCGAACGGTAAAGATCAATGTTTTTAAACGAGAAGCCGCGTTCGCACATTTCCAAAGCAACTTCCAATACCGTCAACAAGCTTTTTTCTTTTGCCGTCGCGTTCAACCCTTTCGCGTTTATTTCTTCAATGCGTTTGCGAATCGCCGCAGATCCTTTAATCATCGCATCCAAATCAAAATCTTCCGCGCGCACTGTAAAGTAAGTGGCATAGTACAAAAGCGGATGATGCACTTTAAAGTAAGCGATGCGGACCGCCATTAACACATATGCGGTAGCGTGCGCTTTCGGGAACATATATTTAATCTTTTTGCATGATTCAATATACCATTCCGGCACGTTATGTTTGCGCATCTCTTCTTCGAATTCCGGCGTTAACCCTTTTCCTTTCCGCACCGATTCCATAATTTTAAACGCAAGCGACGGCTCGAGTCCGCGATAAATTAAATAAACCATAATGTCGTCGCGACAACCGATTACTTCGGAAAGTGTGCAAGTACCGTTTTGAATTAGCTCTTGAGCGTTTCCAAGCCAGACATCCGTTCCGTGGGAAAGTCCGGAAATTTGCACGAGCTCGGAAAAGGTTTTCGGCTTCGTTTCCTCAAGCATCTGCCGGACAAAACGCGTCCCGAATTCCGGAATGCCGAGCGTGCCGACATTGCACATAATTTGTTCTGGCGTGACGCCAAGCGATTCGGTGCTGCTGAAAATTTTCATCACTTCCGGATCGTCCGTTGGAATCGTTTTTGGATCGATGCCGCTTAAATCTTGAAGCATGCGGATGACTGTCGGATCGTCGTGCCCAAGAATATCGAGCTTCAAAAGATTGTCATGAATCGAATGGAAATCAAAGTGCGTCGTGCGCCATTCGGAACTCGTATCGTCAGCTGGATATTGAATCGGCGTAAAATCGTAAATGTCCATATAATCCGGAACGACGATGATGCCGCCTGGATGCTGCCCTGTCGTTCGCTTCACCCCGGTGCATCCCGCGGCAAGGCGGTCGATTTCCGCACTGCGCAGCTGCAAGTTCAAATCGCTCGCATATCCTTTGACAAAACCGTACGCCGTTTTATCGGCGACAGTGCCGATCGTTCCCGCACGGTATACGTTATCTTCCCCGAACAGCACTTTCGTGTAGTTATGGGCGCGCGGCTGATATTCGCCGGAGAAGTTCAAGTCGATATCCGGAACTTTGTCGCCTTTAAAGCCAAGGAACGTCTCAAACGGAATATCGTGCCCATCTTTTTTATATTTCGTGCCGCATTTCGGGCAGTTTTTATCGGGCAAGTCAAATCCGGAACCGACCGAGCCGCCGTTGAAAAATTCCGAGTGCTTGCAGTTCGGGCAGACGTAGTGCGGCGGCAGCGGATTGACTTCGGTAATTTCCGTCATCGTCGCGACAAACGAAGAACCGACCGAGCCGCGCGAACCGACAAGGTAGCCATCATCGAGTGACTTTTTGACAAGCTTGTGAGAAATTAAGTAAATGACGGCAAAACCGTGTCCAATGATGCTCTTTAATTCTTTTTCCAATCGCTCTTCGACAATTTTCGGAAGCGGATCGCCGTAAATTTCTTTGGCACGGCGGTAGCTCATTTCGCGAATTTCCTCTTCCGCCCCTTCGATGCGCGGCGTATACAGCTTGTCTTTAATCGGCTTCACTTCGCCGATGAGATCAGCGATTTTTTGCGTATTCTTAACGACAATTTCTTTTGCTTTTTCTTCTCCTAAAAAGGAGAAACATTCGAGCATTTCGTCGGTCGTTCGGAAATAGACGTCCGGCAACTCATAGCGGTTGAGCGGATTTGCCCCGCCTTGGGAATGAATCAAAATTTTTCGGTAAATTTTGTCTTCCGGGTTTAAATAATGCACATTTCCGGTCGCAACGACAGGAATGTTTAATTTTTCCCCGAGCATGACGATCTTACGGATAATTTCCTTGATCATATTTTCATCTTTGACGTAATCCATTTCAATCAACGGTTTGTATACTTCCGGCGGATGCACTTCGAGAAAATCGTAAAATTTCGCGATTTCCTCGACTTCTTCCGGTGCTTTTTGAATCATATTGTCAAACACTTCGCCTTTGTCGCAACCGGAACCGACTAAAATGCCTTCGCGGTGCTGCTGCAGCACCGAGCGGGGAATGCGCGGAACCCGATAAAAATATTTCACGTGCGATAAAGAAACGAGCTTGAACAAATTTTTTAGCCCAACGTCATTTTGCGCAAGCAGCGTCACATGGAACGGCCGGGAGCGCTGGTACGACACTTCTTCCTTCGAACGTTTGTTTAATTCATCATGATATAAAATTCCCCGTTCTTGCGCGTCTTTTAACAGCCGCATCAGCAAATATCCGGTTGCTTCGGCATCGTAAATCGCCCGGTGATGCTGCGTCAACTCAATGTCGAATTTTTTACAAAGCGTGTTCAAGCGATGGTTTTTCAAATCCGGATATAAAAACCGCGCCAATTCAAGCGTATCGATAACCGGATTCGTCACTTTGCCAAGGCCGATTTTCGCAAAACCAACATTTAAAAAACCGATGTCAAAACTAGCGTTATGCGCGACAAGGACGCTGTCGCCAATCCAATCGTAAAACTGGCGCAGCACTTCTTCCACATCTGGGGCGTCTTTCAGCATGTCATCGGTAATTCCTGTCAGCTCGATCGTTGTCATTGATAATGGATGGTGCGGGTTGGCAAACGATGTGAACCGGTCGATAATTTCGCCGTCTTTTACTTTCACCGCGGCAAGTTCAATAATCGTATTATACACCGCCGACAACCCGGTCGTTTCCACGTCAAACACGACGTACGTATCTTCGGCAAGCAAACGATGCGCTTCATTGTAGGCGATCGGCACGCCATCGTCGACAATGTTTGCTTCCACGCCGTACAATACTTTCATGCCATATTTTTTTGCGGCGCTGTACGCTTCCGGAAACGACTGCACGACAGCATGGTCCGTAACGGCAATCGCCGGGTGGCCCCATTTTTTTGCCTGTTCAATGAGCTTCGTAACAGACGTAACCGCGTCCATTTGGCTCATTTGTGTATGCAAATGAAGTTCCACCCGTTTTTCCCCTTCCGGAGCGGTATCTTGCCGTTCTTTCGCCTTCACCTCATTAATATCATTGGCGATCAGCACAAGGTCGCGGACAAACGTATCGTTTTGCACGCTTCCTCTTACTTTCACCCACATCCCTTTTTTTACATCCGCCATCAGTTCGGCATCCTCTTTATCGCGCGAAAACATTTTCACTAAAATCGAGTTTGTGTAATCGGTAATTTTTAACGTTAATAACGTCCGCCCGCTTTTTAATTCTTTTGCCTCAGCATCAAACACATATCCTTGCACGACGACGCGCCGTTCTTCTTCCACGATGCTGTCTAGCGTGCGAACTTCCTCGTCCTCTCTAATCGGATAGCCGATAATAAGCGGTCCCGTCGGTTCATCTGCCGCCGGCTCTTCTTTCGTTTCTTTCGCCGTCATCTCCGTTAACGCCGCTAAAGCGCGCTCGGCGTCTTCTTGCTGTTTTTGCGCCAAAAATTGCGCAAAATCTTTTTCCGACTGTTTGACTTCCGTTTCCAGCTGCAAAGGCGGGAAACCGAACGACTGATATACTTCAGCCATTCTTTTGGCAAAACGCCGCTTCACCGCCATTGCTTCTGCCTCATTGTGGGCGATCACATACAGTTTATTTCCTTTTACGCTCGGAACTTGCTCATGAAGCAGCGACAAAAGCGGGGAAGCCCCTTCTTGCAGCTCTTGCAAACAGTGCGTCCAATAATCGCGGACATCGGATTCCGTAAAATGCGAATCCATTGTTTGAATGGTATATTTCACGTTGGCGATATGATGAAACGCATGAACAAGCTTTTGCGTAAACAGCTGATAAACGCGGTAAGGCAAAATTTTCGGCAGCAAAAAATAAAAATGCCAACATTTTTTCTCCTTTTCAATGACAAGTTTTTGAATACCAGCTTCCAAGAAATATGGAACCAATTCGTCTGACGTCAATTCAAGCTGCTGCAACAACACTTGAAATCGCTCTTTTTGCTCGTTCGTTAACATGACGTCGATCCTTTCCCCTCTCAAAATGGTACATGTTCGCTCTTAATTACATAATAACAGAAGGGCTGTCTGAAAAGTAACATTTCTACTTTTCATCAGCACAGCCCTAGAAAATTTCCGCAATTTATTTTTGTAAAAGGCGTTGAATCGTGTCAATCAGTTCATGGACAGGCACTTCCGTTGATTCGCCTGTTTGGCGCACTTTTACTTCCACGATTCCTTCACTAGCGCGCTTCCCGACTGTCACCCGAATCGGGATCCCGATTAAATCGCTGTCGGCAAATTTGACGCCGGCGCGCTCCGGACGGTCATCATACAATACTTCAAAGCCGGCTTGTCCCAATTTTTCATACCACTCGTCGGCGAGCTGGCGCTGCTCTTCATTTTTTGCATTCGCCGTGATAAGGTGGACGTGGAACGGAGCAACCGCCGCTGGCCAGACGAGACCGTTTTCGTCAGCAAACTGCTCGGCAATCGCCGCGACTAGCCGCGAAACGCCGATTCCATAGCAGCCCATGATCATCGTTTGCGAACGTCCATTTTCATCCAAATAAGTTGCGTTCAACGCTTCGCTGTAACGCGTGCCCAATTTAAACACGTGGCCAACTTCAATGCCGCGGGCAAAGCGGATCGTGCCTTTTCCATCCGGAGACGGATCTCCTTCTTGAATAAAACGCAAATCGGCATATTGAGAAACGGTAAAATCGCGCTCTGGATTGACGCCAATATAATGATAGCCTTCCTCATTCGCTCCACATACGCCATTGACGATCGCTTTTACGGCATGATCGGCAACGACGGTGACGGATTCGCCAACGCCGATTGGCCCGAGCGAGCCGACTTCGCAGTTCATCACTTGCTTCGTTTCTTCCGGCGACGCAAGCTCGACGACGGATGCGTCAAACAAGTTTTTCACTTTTACGTCATTTGCCTCATGGTCGCCGCGGACGAGCACGAGCACGTAACGGTCATCGACTTTAAACAGCAATGATTTAATGCATTTTTCCGGTACGACCTGCAAATACGAAGCTACTTCCTCAATCGTTTTTTGCCCCGGCGTATGCACTTTCTCTAGCTCGCGAAGCGGTTCATCGCTTTTTTCATATGTAGTAATGACAGGGGCCATTTCAATGTTCGCCGCGTAATCGGAAGCGTCGGAATAAGCGATCGTATCTTCGCCGATTTCGGACAAGACCATAAATTCGTGCGTGTCTTTTCCGCCGATCGCTCCGGAATCGGCAATAACGGCACGGAAATTTAAACCGCAGCGGCGGAAAATGTTCGAATACGCTTCATACATCTTATTGTACGTTTCGTCCAAACTTTCCTGCGACGTATGGAACGAATACGCGTCTTTCATAATAAATTCGCGGCCGCGCAATAAACCGAAGCGCGGACGTTTTTCATCACGGAATTTCACTTGAATTTGATAAAGCGTAAGCGGCAAGCGTTTATATGATTTCACTTCGTCACGCACAAGCGTCGTAATCATTTCTTCATGCGTCGGCCCGAGCGCAAAATCGCGTTCATGCCGATCTTTCAAGCGCATCAGTTCCGGACCGTACGAATACCAGCGGCCGGATTGCTGCCATAATTCTGCTGGTTGCAGCGCCGGCATGAGCAATTCGATCGCTCCGGCGCGATTCATTTCTTCGCGAATAATCGCCTCTACTTTTTGTAATACGCGCTGCCCAAGCGGCAAAAACGTGTATACGCCGCTGGCGCTTTGCCGGATAAACCCAGCGCGCAACAACAGCTGGTGGCTTTTCACTTCCGCGTCTGCAGGCACTTCCCGCAACGTTGGAATAAATGATTGGCTTTGTCTCATTTTCTTGCACCTCTTTTTCTCTATCTCTTTTTATAGGAAAAACTTTTGAATGTCATTCCATGTTACGACAAGCATCAACAACATTAAAAGGGCGAAACCGATAAAGTGCACGATTCCTTCTTTTTGCCGGTCAATCGGCTTACCGCGCAGCGCTTCGATGGCGAAAAAGAGCAACCGCCCGCCATCAAGCGCAGGAAGCGGCAATAAGTTGACAATGCCAAGGTTAATGCTTAAAATCGCTCCCCATTTCATTAAATAGTAAATTCCCGATTGCGCCACTTTGCCGGTCGAAACGGCAATGCCAACAGGGCCTGAAAGCATATCGAGCTTAAATTGGCCAGTGACTAACTGTCCGAGACCGACAAGAATTTCTTTTGTCCAGTAGTACGTTTCCATGATCCCTTGTTTTAATGAGCCAAAAACCGATTTTTCCATCGGCTGGTACGCACCGATGAGGCCGATCGTTTCTCCCTGCACTTTTTTCGCCTCAGGCGTTACAACGATGTCCATCACTTTTCCATCTCGTTGTATTTTAAAAAGCAATTCTTCTTCCGGATGGGCGCGAATAATATTCACCACTTGCGTCCACGTTTTGACCGGTTCATTATTGATCGAAAGAACGATATCCCCTTGCTGAAGGCCAGCTTCCCGCGCCGCGCCTTCTTTTGTCAGTTCGCCGATGATCGGTTTGTCGACCGGATATCCTTGCAGCAAGCCGATGAGCAAAAACACGACAAACGCCAGCACAAAATTCATAAGCGGTCCCGCCAAAATCGTCATCGTCCGTTGCCCTAGCGTTTTTGCGACAAATTGGCGATGGTATGGGGCTATTTGGATTTCTTGGTGATTGACGACGAAAAAGGCAGGCTCATTGACAGAAAAGCGTTCGAGCCGTTCCTCATTTTGCTCGACATAGCCGGTAATGTACATATGATGTTCCAAATCCGCTTGTTCAACCTCAATGATTTTCGCGTTTGGATAGTTGTCTTTATGGTTGACAACAATTTTATCGACGTTGCCGTTTTTGTCTAATACTAACCCGACAACTTGCCCCGGCTTAATTTCGATCATTTCCGGATCTTCGCCGGCCATGCGGACAAAACCGCCCAACGGAAGCAAACGAATCGTATATACGGTTTCGTTTTTCTTAAACGAAAATACTTTTGGACCGAAACCGATGGCAAACTCACGGCATAAAATCCCCGCGCGTTTAGCGAAAATCAAATGACCAAGCTCATGGAAAAACACAAGTGCGCCAAAAATAACGATAAACGCAATGATCGGTTCCAATGTTTCAACCACCTTTTTCATAGTAGTGACCGCACGTACTGACGCGTCTCCGCATCAATTTCGCGAATCTCCTCCAGCGACGGCTCTTTGACAAGCTTATGCCGCTCCAACGCACGTTCAATATATTCTTCAATAGCAAGAAATGCGATGCGACCTTGCAAAAAGGCGGCAACCGCTTCTTCGTTTGCGGCGTTTAACACCGTTGGCAGCGATCCACCTACTTTTCCTGCTTCATATGCCAACCGCAAGCAGCGATAACGGTCGAAATCCACCCGCTGAAAGTGTAATGCACTAATTTCCGCTAAGTCAAGCGGCTTGGCTTTTATAAGCGGTAAGCGTTCAGGATATGTTAAAGCGTATTGGATCGGCACGTGCATATCCGGCATTCCGAGTTGGGCAATGATGCTTGTGTCGCGAAACTGAACGAGCGAATGAATGATGCTTTCACGATGCAATAACACATCAATTTGCTCATATGGAAGCCCGAAAAGCCAATGCGCTTCAATCACTTCCAGTCCTTTATTCATCATCGTCGCCGAATCGATCGTAATTTTTGCTCCCATCGACCAGTTCGGATGGCGCAACGCTTCTTCCACCGTGACATTTTTTAATTCTTCCCTCGTTTTGTCGCGAAAACTGCCGCCAGATGCTGTTAAAATAATTTTCTCCACATTTTTCTTTTTTTCTCCTTGTAAACATTGAAAAATTGCCGAATGTTCGCTGTCCACCGGCAGCAACGAAACGCCGTGTTTTTTGGCGGCCGCTGTCACAATATGCCCCGCGGTCACCAACGTTTCTTTGTTCGCTAGCGCAATCGTTTTGCCAGCCTCAATCGCCCGCAGTGTCGGAACAAGTCCGACGCTTCCGACGACGGCTGTCACAACGATGTTCGTTTCTGGAAAAACGGCTGCTTCCGTTAAACCATCTTCACCATAAACGATCTTCACTTTTCCTGCATATTCGCTGCGAAGCTGATCATACGCGTCCGCATCGGCGACAGCGACAAGCCGGGGGGCAAATTCTTCAATAATCGCTCGTGCCATGTCCACATTTTTTCCAATCGATATTGCCGTTAGTTGAAATTGATCCGGATGCAAGCGAATGATATCCAACGTCTGCGTGCCAATGGAGCCGCTCGCTCCTAATATGCTAATATATTTCAATCCCTTCACTCCTAACTCCCTTATAACACGACATTCATGAAAACAGATAAAATCGGCGCAATGAACAATAAGCTATCAAAGCGGTCTAAAATGCCGCCATGCCCCGGCAAAATATTTCCTGAATCTTTTACGCCATAATGCCGCTTAAATGCGGACTCGACTAAATCACCCAACTGCCCAAACACGGAAAGAACGATCGTCAGCGCAATGAGAATGCCGAAGCTGTCAAAAAGGTTTGTACACAGTTGGTACACAATAGCAACAATGACGGCGCAAACGATTCCGCCAATCGAACCTTCCACCGTTTTGTTTGGGCTAATTTCCGGCCAAAGCTTGCGTTTTCCCCACGCCCGGCCGATAAAATACGCCCCGATATCCGTCGCCCAAATCGTAAATAAAGCATACACCATATACGCCAAGCCAATAAAGCGAATTTCCATAAAATAATAAAATCCGAAGCCAACGTATAAAATAGATAAAAATAGAAATCCCGCCTCGTCGAACGTAAACGCGTTTTTCGTTACCACTGTATATACGAGCAACAATAATACAGCGAGGACGAACAATTCGCTTTTCGTTACGTTTAAAGATTCGAGCCAATGGGCGTATGTGTTCGGAATCAGAAGCGCCCATAAAAGCAAGAAACCAATGATTCCTTCCGGCGAAAACGCGCGGAGACGTTTCATCCGTAATAATTCAAACAGCCCAATGGTTGCTAATATATATGTTACTATTATAAACGGAAATCCGCCAAAAATCACAATCGGCAAAAACAACGCGGCGGCGATAATACCAGTAATAACTCGTTGCTTCATCTCGTTTAAACTCCTCCAAAACGGCGATTGCGCTTTTGAAATGCGGCAATCGCTTCTAATAAATGTTGTTCCGTAAAATCCGGCCATAATACATCCGTGAACCAAAACTCTGTATACGCAAGCTGCCATAACATAAAATTGCTTAAACGTATTTCTCCGCTTGTGCGGATAAGCAAATCCGGATCCGTTAAATCTTTTGTCATCAAATACGAAGACACTAACTCCTCCGTAATTTGTTCCGGAGATAACCGTCCGTTTTGAATTTCTTTGGCAATCTGCTGCATCGCATATGTAATTTCCGCGCGGCTCCCATAGTTTAAGGCAAAGTTCAAAATCAATCCTGTATTGTCCTTTGTTTCATGAATCGCCTTTTCCACCGCCCGCCGTGTATGTTCAGGAAGCTGTTCCGTATTCCCGATCACGCGTACGTTTACATTTTCTTCAATTAATTCCGGAAGAAACGTCGTTAAAAATTGTTCGGGAAGCTTCATCAAATACTCTACTTCGCTTTTCGGGCGCTTCCAATTTTCAGTCGAAAACGCATATAATGATAATATTTTAATGCCAAGTTCGTTAGCAAAACGAGTAATTTTGCGAACGACTTGCATTCCTTCGTAATGGCCCGCCGCCCGCGGCAAGGCCCGCTTTTTCGCCCATCGTCCATTGCCATCCATAATGATGGCGACATGCTTTGGAATCGGATGTTGCAATATATCCTCTTTTGTGTAAACAAGAGGAGAGGATGATTCATCCTCTTTATTTTTCCAAATTTTATTAAACATACTAGTCCTCCATATGATGATATTTTATTATTAATGTACCATGCGACTAGCGATTTTTGGAACAAACATTTTTGCTTTATCTACTTTCCTGTTTCATTGCCTTTCCATTATAGCAAAAAAACCCTCCATGAATATAGAGGGTCTTTTTCGTTTCATCACACTTCCATTACTTCTTTTTCTTTTTCTTTCGTAATCTCATCGATTTTTGCGACATGTTTATCTGTCAGCTTTTGAATATCGTCTATATAGCCACGCAGCTCATCTTCTGTAATTTCACCATTTTTCTCCAGCTTTTTCAACTCATCATTCGCATCGCGGCGAATGTTGCGCACAGCAACTTTCGCGTCTTCGGAATATTTTTTGACAAGCTTCACCAGCTCGCGGCGGCGTTCTTCCGTTAACGGCGGAATCGCAATGCGAATGACTGATCCGTCGTTAGACGGGGTTAATCCTAAATCGGAGGATAAAATCGCTTTTTCAATATCTTTGATAATGGATTTATCATACGGCTGAATGACAAGCAACCGCGCTTCCGGAGCGCTAATACTTGCTAGCTGGATAATTGGCGTCGGTGCGCCGTAATAATCCACCGTTATTTTTTCCAATAAGCTCGGATTGGCCCTTCCTGCACGAATCGTTACAAGTTCACGAGTAAACGCCTGGACGGCCTTATCCATTTTTTCCTTTGCAGTATTGATGATTTGCTGTACCATCGCTATTTCCCCCTCACGATTGTTCCAATATTTTCACCAAGAACGGCTCGTTTTATATTGCCTTCTTCCATAATCGAAAAAACAATTAGCGGAATGTCGTTATCCATGCATAACGAGGAAGCAGTGGAGTCCATTACTCCCAATCCTTGCTTAATGACATCTAAATAAGATAATTCATCATATTTCACCGCATTTTCATCGATTTTCGGATCAGCGCTATATACGCCATCAACGTTGTTTTTCGCCATTAGAATAACGTCTGCTTCAATTTCAGCAGCGCGCAACGCCGCCGTCGTATCTGTCGAAAAGTACGGATTCCCCGTCCCTGCCGCAAAAATGACGACGCGTTTTTTTTCGAGATGACGAATGGCTCTTCTTCGTATGTAAGGTTCAGCCACTTGCCGCATTTCAATCGATGTTTGCACTCTCGTCTCGACGCCGAGATGTTCGAGGCTATCTTGAAGAGCAAGCGAATTCATGACCGTTGCGAGCATTCCCATATAGTCCGCCGTCGCACGGTCCATTCCCATCTCGCTGCCCGTTTTTCCGCGCCAAATGTTTCCTCCGCCAACAACAACGGCAATCTCCACGCCAAGCTCGGCAACTTCTTTTATTTGTTTCGCAATCGATTGAATAATGGCAGGGTTAATGCCAAATCCTTGTTCCCCTGCTAACGCTTCACCGCTTAATTTTAGCACAACGCGCTTATACTTTGGTTTTTCCATGTCGAACCTCCATGCAGCTGATTAGGAAAAGCGAAACGCTAAAATGGGCAAAAAACATCGCACCACTTTTGGAAAATCGTGATGCTATATTTTGAAAAATAGGGAACACGGTGTGTGTTCCCTATAGACTTCGCTCATTGCTTTCTCATTTGGTTCATTACTTCTTCGGCAAAGTTGTCTTGGCGTTTTTCCATTCCTTCGCCAACTTCATAACGAATAAATTTTTTCACTGTCGCACCGTTTGATTCAACATATTGGCGTACTTTTACATCTGGATTTTTCACGAACGCTTGCTCTAACAAGCAAACATCTTCGTAAAATTTGTTTAAACGGCCCTCTACGATCTTTTCTACGATATGTTCAGGTTTTCCTTCATTTAATGCTTGCTGTTTCAACACTTCCCGTTCACGATTCACTTCTTCTTGCGGCACTTGATCGCGAGAAACGTATTTCGGACGCAATGCGGCAATATGCATCGCAACATCTTTCGCGACTTCTTGGTTTGTTGTTCCTTCTAATAATGTTAATACACCGATGCGTCCGCCCATGTGTAAGTACGCGCCAAACACCTCATTGTCGCCTTTTTCCACTGTTTCGAAACGACGCAACGTCAATTTTTCGCCAATTTTTGCGATCGCGGCATTAATGTGATCTTGAACCGTTGTTCCGTTGTCCATTGTTTGCCCAAGCGCTTCTTCGAGCGTGGCAGGCTTATGTTTTAACAAATGGGCGGCGAGCTCTTTCACTAGCGTTTGGAACGCTTCGTTTTTCGCTACGAAATCCGTTTCTGAGTTTACTTCTAAAATAACAGCGCTGTTGCCGTCGACTTCGATGAGCGTCGTTCCTTCCGCAGCGATGCGATCCGCTTTTTTCGCCGCTTTCGCGATTCCTTTCTCACGAAGCCAATCGATCGCTTTTTCCATATCGCCGTTTGTTTCGGTGAGCGCTTTTTTGCAATCCATCATCCCCGCGCCCGTTTTTTCGCGTAATTCTTTTACCATTTGTGCTGTAATCGCCATAAATAAAAATCCTCCTTTAAACTCGCATATATGTATCATTCGAGCGAAATTTCGCCCTCTTCCATACCTATTAGTATAGCCAACAACGGCTGATTTCTGTCTCAAAAAAAGGTGATAAAAGGCTTTCCCCTCTTATCACCTTTCGCAAAAACACGTTACTCAGCAGCGACGACCGCTTCTTCGCCCTGTTTTGCTTCCAACACCGCGTCGGCAATTTTGGAAGTAAGAAGTTTTACGGCGCGAATCGCATCGTCATTCGCTGGAATGACATAGTCGATTTCATCCGGATCGCAGTTTGTATCGACAATGCCGATAATCGGAATGTTTAATTTGCGCGCTTCCGCAACCGCGATGCGCTCTTTGCGCGGATCGATGACAAACAATGCGTCCGGCAATTCTTTCATCTCTTTAATGCCGCCTAAAAATTTCTCTAGACGTTCTTGCTCTCTTTTCAAGCGGATGACTTCTTTTTTCGGAAGTACGTCAAAGATGCCGTCTTCCTCCATTTTTTCAATTTCTTTTAGACGTTTAATCCGCTTTTGAATCGTTGCGAAGTTGGTTAACGTGCCGCCTAACCAGCGTTGATTCACATAAAACATGCCGCAACGTTCTGCCTCTTCTTTCACGGACTCTTGCGCTTGTTTTTTCGTACCGACAAACAAAATTTTACCGCCGTTCGCTGCTAATTCTTTTGCAAAATTATATGCTTCTTCCATTTTTTTGACGGTTTTTTGCAAGTCGATAATATAAATGCCGTTGCGTTCTGTGAAAATATATTTTTTCATTTTTGGGTTCCAACGGCGAGTTTGATGTCCGAAATGAACACCTGCTTCAAGCAATTGTTTCATGGAAATAACTGACATTATAGCTCCTCCTATTTATTTGGTTTTCGTTCCTCCGCCCATATCATTTTTAAGCAAGACTGACAAAGTCAGCACCGTTGCTTAAATCCATGAGCGTGTGTATTCACACCACGTAAAAATATATCATAACTACCTACGACAATCAAGCGATTATTTGCCTACTTTTGGCGAAATTTTAACAACAGCTCGATTTCCGTTTTTCCTTTTTTTAAAATTTTCGCGATTTCTTCAATCGTTTTTCCTTGTTCATAAAGCTTCCACGCCTCGTCGGCGAGCGAAGGAGGAGCTGCTTGCTGGCGTATATCAACGATGTCTTTCACATCGCCGACGTTAGGAAAATAGTCAGGCAGCTCTTCCTCTTTTGCCGATGTCTCCTGGGCGATAGAATGGTTTTTTTTCACATCTTCCTTAGAACGATTGCCCATCATGTCGGATAGTTTTTTTAGAAAACGCTCGTTTTCTTCTTTCCATTCTAATAAATAGGCGGAAAACGTTTGCTCCATCTCCTCTGTCATTTGTTGCTGATGCTTTTCTGTTTCCTTCACTTTCGATAATTGTAAATAAAGCAAAATAATCAGAAACAATGAAAGCGCATGAAGTACAAAACTAATAACAAGCAGCAGTGCAATCATCGAATCCCTCTATCCTACAATGTCAATGGTTTTTCCTTTATATGGATGAATATGTTGCTTGTTTCGCTCACGACCAATGTTGGCGCTCGTGCGCTTTTCTGTCACTTGTCTTCGCGCTCGCTCCATTTGCTTTTTTGTCGCTTCAGCAATCTGCGATTGTGCGAGCTGCGGATAATAATGAACATCGTTTTGAATTTTTCCGGCATCATACGTTTTTGGCAGAGCGATTTGCAATTCGACTAATTTCATATCCATATTATCCCACTTCCTTTTTCGGCTAAAGCGCCTGTTCCAAAATTTTGCGCAACTTAAAAATCGCTTTGGAATGAAGCTGGGAAATTCTTGAGGTGGAAAGTCCTAAAATTTCTCCGATTTCCGTAAAAGTAAGTTCTTCTTTATAAAACAAGCTAATGACAAGCTGCTCTTTTTCGCTTAGCTGCTGAATGACTTCCGCTAATTTTTCGTATAATTCCTGTTTTAAGACTTCTTCCTCCGGAGAAGGCGTTTTTTCATCGCGAATCGCTAAAAGCGCGCTTTCTTCTTCCTCATTTTCCGCAGCAACATGTTGAAAGGATAAGACATTTGCAAAAAAATTCTCATTTACTATCGTATATACTTCCGCTTCTGCGATCCCTAATTCATCTGCGACTTCTTTTGCAGTAACGGACCGCATGTAGCGCTGTTCCAGCTTTTCGATCGTCTCTTCAATTTTTTTCGCTTTTTCCCTTATGCTGCGCGGAAGCCAATCTTCTTTGCGGAGTCCATCGAGAATCGCGCCGCGGATGCGAAACGAAGCGTACGTGTCAAACTTTAAATCACGGGAGGGGTCAAATTTTTCGAGCGCGTCGTAAAGTCCGATTAATCCAAGGCTGATCAACTCTTGTTTGCTAATATTTTTCGGCAGCGACGCAGCGATTCGTTGAACGTGATAATGAACAAGCGGCATATATATTTGCACGAGCTTATTTCCAGCTTGTGGATCACGGTCATATATCCAACGATCCCAATATTTACGCTCTTCTCCTGCTAAAACGTTCGTCATGTGATTCCACCTCATTCTCTACAAAATGCCGCTGTTTGTTATAATAATACCATTCCTTTCGGCGATAAATCACCAATCCGTTTCATCATATTTCCTTAACCCCTTGATTTACTGTGCGAATCGATAAAACAGTCGTTTTCGGATTAAATTCGATCGTCCGCCCGCTGCTACCACCGACGTCTTCCGCAACGATTGGAATATGGAACCGGTTCAGCTGCTGTCTAAGCGCCTCAACGTTTCTTTCTCCGATTCGCATCATATCCGTACTTTTGGACGAAAAGGAAAACATTTGCGCCCCACCAGCCATTTTCGCCTTTAGCATCTCCCTTCTTCCTCCCGCCCGGACAACGAGACGGATTAACGCTTCAACTGCTGTATCCGCATATTTTGCAACATTAATCGTTTCCGATCTCGCCATGGAAGAATCAGGAAGCATCACGTGTGCCAATCCTGCCACTTCTTTTAAATGATCAAAAATCACGACGCCGACACATGATCCCAATCCAGATGTTCGTATTAAATTTGGCGCATGCACAACGTTCATATCGGCAATGCCGACTTTCACTACATGAACAGTTTCACTCACGAAAGATCCACACCTAGCGCACGAAAAATGGAAGCGAACGAATCTGGATCAGGAAGCAAGAAAAAATGACCATTGACGCTGTCTTCCGGGCGTCGCTCATCATACAAAGCCGTATCGATAAGAATGGCGTAATCGCCAGCGCGAGACAATTCGAGCAACCCATATTGCAAAATCGCTCCGATCATATCAATGGTCAACATCGGAACAGACGGATAAAGGGTTAAATTCGTAAAATCAGCCAATGCGGAAAGATAGGAACCGGCAAGGATATTTCCCAGTTCTTGCAGCGCTGATTGTCCCAGTTCTGACAGATGTCCATTCAACGTAACCGTTTCATCACCTGTCATTTGCCGGATAAATCGCTCCGCCTGCGGCAACGAAAGCACGAAAAACATATTTCCTGGCGCATCCCCTTCAATGCGCAAATATACGCATGCCACTACTTGCTCCGCGCCCCCGATCAGTTCCATCATTTCATTAAATGCCGCAATTTGCACGTGCGGCACAGTCATTTCAATTTTTTTATTCAATAGTTTGGACAATGCGGTCGCTGCGTTTCCCGCCCCGATATTGCCGATTTCTTTTAAAATATCAATATGAGTGCCACTTAATTTATTAATATGTTCCATCAACTAGCAACCCCTCCCCCGAATGAACACGAAACGTCATGATGAACGTCTTTCAGTCCCAAGCACTTTCTCTAAATTTAACAAAATGAGCAATCTTTTTCCCACTTTTGCCACCCCATGAATATAATCCGCTTCCACAGCTTCAATCGTTTCTGGTGGCGGTTCAATGCTTGAAGCTGGTACATCGAGCACATCGCTGGCGGCGTCGACAATCAACCCGACTTCTATATCTTGAAGCGCAACGATAATAATCCGCGTTTGTTCGGAATAAGGGACAGACGAAAAACCAAATCGCTCCCGCAAATCAATAATCGGCGTCACTACGCCGCGCAGATTAATCACACCTTTCACATAATGCGCCGTACGGGGAACGCGAGTAATATGCTGAACTTTTTCAATGGAACGAACGAATTGAACAGGGAGCGCATATTCTTCATTTTTCAACTGAAAGACAATGACTTTCAATTCTGACTCTTGAACGGTAGCCATGTTTCTTTCCTCCTTTCGGTCAAAGCGTCGTCTATTTAATTAATGCATTGCAATCGATAATCAGCGCCACTTGCCCATCGCCCAATATCGTTGCGCCAGAGATGGCAAACACGGAAGTTAAATAGTTCCCTAATGACTTTAATACAACTTCCTGCTGCCCGATGAATGAGTCAACAACGAGACCGGCCATTTTTTCTCCTTTGCGAACGATGACAATTGAAACAAATTCTTCCTCTTCCGCAACAGTCGGTATTTCAAAAATTTCTTTCAAAAACACAAGCGGGACAACTTTTCCGCGAAAATCAATGACTTGCTGATTATGTGCGTGAAAAATGTCTTCTTTTTTAATGATCGCCGTTTCAATAATAGACGACAACGGAATCGCATATTTTTCTTGTTGAATTTCCACAAGCAATACGGAAATAATCGACAATGTCAGCGGAAGCTGAATGGAAAAGAGCGATCCTTTTCCTTCCTCGGAATCTACTGTAACCGTGCCGCCAAGCGATTCGATCGTGCTTTTAACAACATCAAGCCCGACGCCGCGCCCGGAAATATCGGAAATTTTATCCGCTGTCGAAAAACCGGGAGCGAAAATAAGTTCATATATTTGTTTATCCGTTAAATTTTCGGCATTTTGTTTAGAAACGACACCTTTATCGATCGCTTTTTGCAACACTTTATCGCGGTTAATGCCGGCGCCATCGTCTTCTATCTCAATAAACACATGATTGCCGCTATGATATGCTTTCAGCTTGACCGTTCCTTCTTCCGGTTTGCCGCTTGCCCGGCGCACATCCGGCGTTTCAATGCCATGATCAATCGCATTGCGGAGAAGGTGAACGAGCGGGTCGCCGATTTCGTCAATCACCGTGCGGTCAAGTTCTGTTTCCGCTCCGATGATTTCTAAATTTACCTTCTTCCCTAATTCGCGCGCCAGCTGGCGAACCATGCGCGGAAAGCGGTTAAACACCGTTTCTACCGGCACCATGCGCATATTTAAAATAATGTTTTGTAAATCGCTGGAAATGCGCGACATTCGTTCCACCGTTTCGTGAAGTTCCGGATGGTTCAATTCCCGGGAAATTTGTTCCAAGCGCCCGCGGTCGATGACAAGTTCCTCGAATAAGTTCATTAAAATATCGAGGCGTTCGATATTGACGCGAATCGTTTTATTCGCTGATGCAGAATGTTTTGTCGCTGCGTTCGGCTCAGAACCTTTCTTTTGTTTTTGCTGCTGTTTTTTCTCCTCGGTTTGAACCGTCGCCGCTTCTTGCTGCTTTGCTTCTGCTTTGGCGGCTTCAGCAACGCTTGCTTTCTTCCGCTCCTCAACATCAAACGGCACGACGTCTACTTCTTCAATCTCAGAAACTTTCATAATCCGCTCGCGTAACTCTTCAGCTGATTTTTTCGATACAACGGTTACGATGAATTCTTGGTCAAATTGCTCCTCTTCCAGCATCTCTACAGGCGGATTCGATTTAATCACTTCTCCCGCTTCGTTTAACGCTTCAAAAACCATAAACACGCGCGCCGCTTTCAATAAACAATCGGCTCGCAATTTAACGCGTATTTCGTATGCGAAAAAACCTTGCTCTTTTGATTGCTGCAACACATTGTACTCAAATTCTCCGTAAGTTTGCGAAAGCGATGTAGAAGAAGGGCTAGGCTGCTCTGTTACTAATTCAGTTGGTGACTCTCCTCGTTCAATTCGCTTTAATTGTTCCACGATTTCTTCTACGTCACGCTTACCATCGCCGCCCTCGGCAATGGACGTAATCATCGCTTCCAAATGATCAACTGCTTGAAAGACGACATCTAGTATTTCCGAAGTAACGGTAATTTTATGATTGCGGATCCCGTCAAGCACATTTTCCATTTGATGGGTCAAATTCGCTAAATCCTCAAACCCCATTGTCGCAGACATTCCTTTCAGCGTATGCGCTGAACGGAAAATTTCATTTACAATCGACATGTCTTCAGGCGCTTTTTCCAATTCTAGCAGCTGTTCATTGATCGTTTGCAAATGCTCTTTACTTTCGTCAATGAAAACTTCTAAATATTGGCTCATGTCCATCGCCTTTTCCCCCTTACCCCTCTACATATTTAGCAATCATTTCCGCAATTTGTTCTAACGGCACGACCATATCTACTACGTTTGCTTGAATCGCCGCTCTCGGCATCCCGAACACTACCGCCGTTTTTTCATCCTCAGCAATCACTTTTGTATTTCCGCTTTCTTTTAATCGCCTTAATCCCATCGTTCCGTCCGACCCCATTCCCGTCATAATCACCGCAATTTTTTCATAATCCGTCAACGCGCTTATCGACTCAAACAACACATCCACAGATGGACGATGCCCGTTTCGCGGCGGCGACTGTTCCACGCAAGCGGTAAGCGATCCTTTTGCTTCATGAACTAATAAATGAAACCCGCCGGGCGCAATATAAGCGGTGCCGTTTTGTAGCGTTTCCCCATCTTCCGCCTCTTTCACGGCGATCGATGAAAGCGAATCAAGTCTTTGCGCCAATGATTTCGTAAACCCTTTTGGCATATGTTGAACGATCATAATCGGTGCGGCGATATTTTCCGGCAATTTCGTTAACACTTGCTGCAAAGCGCGTGGCCCTCCTGTCGACGTTCCGATACAAACGATTTTTTTGCGTTGATGCTTCCGATCGCAAACCGTTTTTATCCGTTGATTTGCCCTCATCTCGCCTGCGTTGTCTTTAGATATCGCCCGCACGTTGGCGCGGCTTGCCAACAACACCTTGTTGATCAATTCTTCTTTCACTTTATATAAATCGAGCGAAATGACGCCAGACGGTTTTGCGACAAAATCGACCGCTCCGTATTGCATTGCAGTGATCGTATTTTCCGCGCCTTCTGTCGTCGTACTCGATAACATGACAACAGGAAGCGGATGTTTCGTCATCATTTGTTTCAGCGTCTCGAGTCCATTCATTATCGGCATTTCGACATCCAATGTAACAACATCCGGGTTTAACAGCGAAACTTTTTCTAACGCTTCCTTGCCGTTTCTAGCCGTTCCGACTACTTCAATTTGTGGGCTTTCGGAAAGAAAATCAACAATCAACTTACGCATAAAAGCTGAATCATCGACAACGAGTACTTTCACCTTGCTCATGTATGCTCTACCTCTCTAAAAGAAAATGCCGCAGTCTAGCAAAGAAGTTAAACGGACGATGGACCCGTTCTTCATCGATGGACCGCGCCGACAAATAACGATCAGTTAGCATATGCATCGCGCGGCTCACTTTTGAAACAGGATCGAACAACAAAAACGGAGTTTGCCGCACCACCGCCTTAGAGACAGAACGATCTTCCGGCAAAACGCCTAATGGAATAATGTCCTTTTGAAGAAATTGTTTCGCCACACGTTTTAACCGCTGAAGCGTATCCCGCCCTTCTTGCTCCGTTTGGGCCCGGTTGACGATGAGATAAAACGGGACATTTTTTTCTTGCATGTGAACATATTTCATCATCGCGTATGCATCCGTAACCGCTGTCGGTTCCGTTGTCGTAACGATAAAAATTTCATGAACCGCCTTTAAAAGACGGAGGCGGTCTTCGGAAATACCCGCTCCCATATCGAAAATCAAATAGTCGTATTGTTCTGAAACCGATTGTAACTGTGTCAAAAAGTAGTCGATTTTTTCATCATCCATCGTAAACACGTTTGCCAGTCCCGTTCCCCCGGCAATAAACGAAATATTTTCCGGACCGTTTTTAATGAGCTCATACAACGAAAGTCGTTTGTAAAATAAATCAATGATCGTCGCGCTAGACGATTGGCCGAGCAAAATATCGATGTTTCCCATCCCGATATCCATGTCAAGCAACAATACACGAAAACCGCGTTTAGATAACGTAATCGAAAAATTCAGCGAAACGTTCGATTTGCCTACCCCGCCTTTTCCACTGGTGATCGCAATCGCTTTTGTTTCCCCTTGTCGTTCGCTTTGTCTACTTAATCGCAACCGTAAGCTTTCCGCTTGATCTCTCATACTCGTTCGACTCCAAACAACATATTGATAATGTGTTCAACAGTTGCTTCGATCATATCGTCGGGAACGTTTTGTCCGTTTGTTAAGTAAGATGCCCCTACTTTATATTCCATCATTAAATTAAACATCGCACCGTAATGAGTTGTTTCATCCAACTTTGTAAAAATAAAGCGATCAATCGGAATAAGGGAAAACTGTTCATAAATGGCTTTCATATCGTCATATTTTGCCGTCAGCGCAAATACGAGAAATGTCTCCATTTCTTCATCAAAATCGATCATATTTCGCAAATCGTTTACATATTGTGGATGACGGAAATTTCGTCCTGCCGTATCAATAAGCACAACATCGCGATCGGACAGCTTTTTCTTCGCTTCATGGAAATCTTGTAAGTTATAACAAACTTCAAGCGGTACATTTAAAATTTTCGCATATGTTTTCAATTGATCAATGGCAGCAATCCGATACGTATCCGTTGTAATAAACGCAATGCTTTTTCCATGATGCAAAACGCAGCGCGCTGCGATTTTGGCCAATGTCGTCGTTTTTCCTACCCCTGTCGGTCCGACGACATTAATATATTTTTTTTGAAAGGAGATTCCACCAAACGGAAGCGGTGATAATTTTTCCTTCATTATTTCTTTTGCCCAAGCAAACACTTGTTGTTCCGTCGCGGTTCCGCCGTTTGTATACCATCGTTCTAGCAAATCAGCCATAATTTCTTGCACAAGCGGAGCGGAAATTTCTTGCTTTACAAGCTGGTAGTGCACTTCATTCAACGGCCCTGGATATTGGGAAAAGCCGGAACTGACATTCGTTGACAGCTGTTTTAACATCGTTTTTAACTCTTTCAGTTCATGAAGCAACTCCGCATCTTCTTTCTGCTTTTTCTCGGCAAGAAACGAGGCGGAAAAAGAGGCCTCCTCCTTTTTTCTTTCCGATCTTTGGCGCGCAGGCTGCGGATCGACGGCGGCTATCACCTCGATATTTTTTTTCGTAAACAACCCGAAAAATCCGCCTTTCCGAACGACTTTTGAATTTAAAATCACCGCGTCGTTTCCAAGTTCGGCGCGGATCATTTTCATCGCTTCCGGCATCGACGGCGCAACAAATTTTTTTACTTTCATTCTATATCCACCATCCCAACACTTTGAACTTCCACATTCGCTTCAAGTTCATTGTAAGATAAAATCGGCAAGTTTGGAAAATGCCGTTCCGTCAATTGCCGCACATACATGCGAACAGCAGGGGAACAAAGCAAAATCGGCGTTTGATTCGCAAACGGATGCTGTTCAAGCTGTGCGGCAATCGCTGCGATGATCGACTGCGACAACGCCGGATCAAGCGATAAATAACTGCCGTGTTCGGTCTGTTGCACTGCGTCGGCGATCGTTTTTTCGACTTTTCCCGATAACGTAATTACTTTTAGCGGCTCCCCCGGAATGACATATTGATTCGTAATTTGTCGCGCCAACGCTTGCCGCACGTATTCCGTTAATATGTCCGTATCCGTCGTTATGCGGGCAAAATCCGCCAACGTTTCAAAAATAAGCGGCAAATTTCGGATCGATACTTTTTCTTTTAATAATTTCGCTAACACTTTTTGCACTTCGCCGATCGAAAGCGGGTTCGGGGTCACTTCTTCCACTAATACCGGATACGATTCTTTTAAATGATCAACAAGCTGTTTCGTTTCCTGACGCCCTAACAGTTCATGGGCATGCGCTTTTAACACTTCTGTAATATGCGTGGAAACGACGGAAGGAGGGTCAACAACGGTATAGCCCAACATCTCCGCCCGATCTTTCATATCTTCAGAAATCCATTTCGCTGGAAGCCCAAACGCCGGCTCCACCGTATCGATCCCTTCAATGGAATCATCTTCAATTCCTGGACTCATCGCTAAATAATGGTCTAAAAGCAACTCGCCGCGCGCCACTTCATTTCCTTTAATTTTCAAGCGATACTCATTCGGCTGAAGTTGAATATTATCGCGTATACGCACAACCGGAATAACTAATCCCAACTCTAAGGCAAGCTGCCGACGGATCATGACGATCCGATCAAGCAAATCTCCGCCTTGGTTCGCATCTGCAAGTGGGATCAAGGCATAACCAAATTCAAATTCGATTGGATCAACACTCAACAGCTGAATGACACTTTCAGGGCTTTTTAGTTCATCCATTTCCACTTCTTCTGTTTCTTCTTGCGAAGGCGCTGCTTCTTGGCGGGCCGCTTGTGTGGTAAAACGATATCCGCCAAGCGCAAGCAAACCGGCGACCGGAACGGTGAGTACATCATTAATCGGCGTAAGCAATCCTAATAAGAAAATCGTTCCTGCTGTTACATACAGCATTTTCGGAAACGCAAACAGCTGCTTCATAATATCGCCGCCGAGATTGCTATCCGATGCGGCTCTTGTCACGACAATCCCTGTAGCCGTTGAGATTAATAATGCAGGAATTTGGCTGACGATTCCATCGCCGACGGTTAATAGCGTGTAGCGCTGTGCCGCCTCCGATATGTCAAGACCTTGTTGAACGACGCCAATCACCATGCCGAATAGCATGTTGATGACGACAATAACCATTCCGGCAATCGCATCGCCTTTGACAAACTTGCTTGCCCCATCCATCGCTCCATAAAAGTCCGCTTCTTGGGCGATTTTTTCGCGGCGCTGCCGCGCTTCTTGCTCCGAAATCATTCCGGCGTTTAAATCCGCGTCAATGCTCATTTGCTTCCCCGGCATCGCATCAAGCGTAAAACGCGCCGCCACTTCCGATACGCGTTCAGCGCCTCTTGTAATGACGACAAATTGGATGATGATTAAAATCAAAAACACGACGAAACCGACGACGACATTGCCGCCAACGACAAACGTCCCGAACGTTTCGACGACTCCGCCCGCTTCTCCTTTGCTTAAAATCGAACGAGTCGTAGAAACGTTTAACCCTAGCCGAAATAGCGTCAAAAGCAATAAAAGGGACGGAAAAATCGAAAACTGCAGCGGCTCTTTCATATTCATCGACGTAAGGAGAACCAACAGCGCAAGCGAAATATTGATAATGATCAACACGCTCAATAGCCATGACGGTAGTGGTATAATCAGCATTGCGACAATTAAGACAACCATCAATAACACCGATAAATCTCTTGCTTGCATACATGTTCTCTCCCTACTGCTAAACTTTTCGTTTCAAGCGGTACACGTATGCTAAAATTTCCGCTACCGCTTTAAAAAACTCTTCCGGAATCATATCGCCTACTTCCGTTTGCCGATAAAGCGCCTGGGCAAGCGGACGATTTTCTACCGTCACGACATCATGCTCTTTCGCAAGTTGCTTGATTTTGATAGCAACGTAATCGACGCCTTTCGCGACGACAATCGGCGCATCCATCTTTCCATCTTCATATTTCAGCGCCACTGCATAGTGCGTCGGGTTCGTGATGACGACGTCGGCTTTCGGCACTTCTTGCATCATCCGCCTCATCGCCATTTCCCGCTGCTTTTGCTTAATTCTAGACTTAATTAATGGATCTCCTTCTGTTTTTTTGTATTCGTCTTTAATATCTTGTTTAGACATTCGGATATTTTTTTCAAATTCAAAACGCTGATACAAATAATCGAAAATCGCGAGAAACAGCAGAGCAAAAGAAGCGTAAAGCCCCATTTTTACCGTTAAACTAGCTAATGAACTTAATGTCGCTCCCAACGATTTCGTCGTTAGCGACAAAATGTGGTCAAGCTGAAACCATAGCAAAGCAAACGTAACAAGCCCGACAACGCTGATTTTTAAAAGCGATTTTAGCAGCTCGACAAGCGCGCGCAGCGATATCATCCGCTTAAACCCTTGAATGGGATCAAGCCGGCTCCAGTTGATTTTCAACGGTTCTGTCGTAAACAGAAACCCTACTTGCAAAAAATTGGCCAAACAAGCGGCGGCCACTGCCGCGAGAAAAATCGGCGCGACAATCATCGCTACATTTTTTAACAATGTGAGAAAAATGCGGTGAACCGAATCAATGGTTAGATCGATAAGCGTGTATTGTTCAAACGATTGATGCATGAACCGCAAAACCTGCTCTTTATAATGAGTTCCGGAGAAGTACAAAACGAGAAAAACAACGAGCATGACAAGCGCCGTGTTAACGTCGGCGCTTTTGGCAACTTGCCCTTTTCCGCGAACTTCTTGCCGCTTTCGCGGAGTCGCTTTTTCCGTTTTTTCGCCGGCAAAAAATTGCAAATCAAGGCGCAATCCGCTCATTTATGGTCCTCCTAAAAGTTTCATCAGCTCGCGCATCGACAAAAACA
This sequence comes from Parageobacillus thermantarcticus, assembly GCF_900111865.1. Taxonomy (GTDB): domain Bacteria; phylum Bacillota; class Bacilli; order Bacillales; family Anoxybacillaceae; genus Parageobacillus; species Parageobacillus thermantarcticus. The sequence continues at coordinate 107,965 of NZ_FOJS01000003.1, forward strand.
TCGTGTCGAACAAATGGCGAACAGCAATAAACAACGCTGCCATCGTTACAATTAGCAGTATAAACCCCACGGCAATTTTCACTGGAAACCCGACGACGAAAATATTGAGCTGCGGGACTGTCCGTGCCACAATTCCAAGCGCAACGTCGACTAAAAATAAACAACCGACAAGCGGGACCGACATTTGAAAAGCGATGGCAAACATCGCGCTAAACGATTTAACGATGTATTCCGCGACATGACCGTCGTCCAAACGCGGCCAATGGTCAAGCGGAATAAACCGATAGCTGTAAAACACTCCGTCGAGCAGAAGATGGTGCCCATTTACTGAAAGCAACAGCAACAAAGCAAACGTGTAAAAATATTGCCCCATCAACGGATTTTGCGCGCCTGTTTGCGGATCGATGACATTGGCGATGGCAAACCCCATTTGAAAATCGATCAACCCGCCGACGATTTGAATCGCCGATATGATCATATAGGCAAATAAGCCGATGCAAAGACCGACGAGCACTTCTTTGACCACAAGCAGCACATACATGTCGTCTAAAGCGATCGCCGGTTTAGAAATAGCAAAAAATATCATCCAACTTAGAAAAAACGACAGTCCGACTTTGTGCGCCATTGGAATCGTTCGGTACGAAAACAGCGGCAATGTCGCAAAAAAGGAAGCGACCCGCGCAAAAACGAGCAAAAACGCCGGAAAATGCAACCATAATTGCTCCATCACTCATCAGCCTATATATTTTGTTAAATTGTTAAAAATCTCGTACGCATATGATACCATTTTCGTCAACATCCACGGCCCGAAAAAAACAAGCCCGACTAATACGGCGACGATTTTTGGCACAAACGCGAGCGTTTGCTCTTGAATTTGCGTCGTCGCTTGGAAAATGCTAATAATAAGCCCAACGGCAAGGGATAACAAAAGAAGCGGACCGCTTACGATTAAAATCGCATATACTCCTTGCTCGGCCACACGAATGACAAAATCGGCGCTCATATTTGCCACCTACTTTATTGAAAGCTTTCTAACAGCGATTTCACGACTAAATACCACCCATCGACAAGGACAAACAGCAAAATTTTAAACGGCAAGGAAATCATCACAGGCGGCAGCATCATCATTCCCATTGACATCAACACGCTTGCGACAATCATATCGATGACAAGAAATGGAATAAAAATCATAAACCCCATTTGAAACGCCGTTTTTATTTCGCTGATCGCAAACGCCGGAACAAGCGTTGACAACGGAATATCTTGCACGGTTTTCGGCTTTTTCGCGCCGCTATATGATAAAAATAATGCCAAATCTTTTTGCCGCGTATGCTTGCTCATAAACTCTTTAATCGGCACAGAAGCGCGTTCATACGCTTGCTCCAAATTAATTTTTTCCGAAAACAACGGTTGCAGCGCCTGATCGTTTATTTCTTTAAAAGTCGGCGCCATAATGAAAAACGTCAAAAACATCGCTAAACCGATCAACACTTGGTTTGGCGGCATTTGCTGCGTTCCAAGCGATGTGCGAACGAACGATAAAACGATAATAATGCGCGTAAAGCACGTCATCATAATTAAAATGCCAGGAGCGATGGACAATACGGTTAACAGCAGGAGCAGTTTCACGGACGTGGAAACATTTTCAGGAGCGACTTGATTAAACATTTGCATAAATTCATTCATCGGATGCCGTTCCTTTCTGTTCAATCTGCTTCAATAGTTCTTTACGCTTCGTTGACAACTCCTGCATTTGTTTTGCGAACATCTCGCGAAACGCATCATGGCGATCGTCTGCCTGTTTCCGTTTCGCTGTCAAATAACCGCGCATACGGGCACTCCATTTACTCGGTTCCAACATTTGCTGCAATCGTTCATTATGCATCGCTAAAATTTCGTTTATTTCTTGCTCATCGTCGATTTCCCGCAATAATTGAATCGATTCGCCGACCCCAATCACAAGAATATGATTTCCTACTTTCACTAATTGGACCGAACGATTGGTGCCAACGCTTGTCCCGCCAAGATGTTCGATGACTCCTTTTTTTCCGGAAAACAACTGGCCGCGACGATGGAGAAATTTTAGCAATCCGTAAATGAGCAAAAGTACAAACGCCGTTGCGCCAATGAGTTTGATGACATCCCAAACGGAAAAAGGTGACCGTTGCTCATCTGCCGTTGGCGCAACTTCATTTTTATTTGCATTAGCCGGCTGCTCGCACAAGTCAGGATGCTTTAAGCATTCTTCCACGGTCGGCGATTGCTCCGCAAAAACAGGAAGCCCTGTTTGCGCAGCAATCGCGACAACGATGCATAAAAACAACGGAATGATTCGTAACTGTAGCAAACTTGCTCCACCTCTTGCGCTTTATCCAAGCGTTTTATTGATCGCTTCAATGACACGGTCAGCTTGGAACGGTTTGACGACAAAATCTTTTGCACCTGCTTGAATGGCGTCAATGACCATCGCCTGCTGCCCCATCGCCGAACACATAATGACTTTTGCATTGCTGTCAATTTTTTTAATTTCTTTCAACGCGGTAATACCGTCCATCTCCGGCATCGTAATGTCCATCGTTACGATATCGGGACGAGTTTCTTTATACTTTTCAATCGCTTGCAAGCCATCGGCCGCTTCTGCTACTACTTCGTGCCCATTTTTTGTTAAAATGTCTTTAATCATCATTCTCATAAATGCAGCATCATCGACAACCAATATTCTTGCCATTGTCTATGAACCCCCTAAACGATTATTTTAGCCTTTTTAAGCGATCGCTTTGGCTAATAATATCTGTAACGCGCACGCCAAAATTTTCATCAATCACAACAACTTCCCCTTTAGCAATAAGCTTATTGTTTACTAATATATCAACAGGTTCTCCGGCCAATTTGTCCAATTCGATAATCGAGCCTGAGGACAAATGTAAAATTTCTTGAACAGAACGTTTTGTACGGCCAAGTTCGACGGTAACTTGAAGCGGAACGTCAAGGAGAAGCGACAAGTTTTTTACTTCTGTATCCACCGGTGGAGACGGCTCAAATTCAGCAAAATCAGCCGACTGAATTTGTCGTTCTCCCACTCTAGCGTTCGTCCCAAAATGATTTGTCGTTTCACGCGCCTCCGTTTTGGAAGGTTCATAAGACGGCTGTGCACCGCTTGTTCCAGCCGTTACTGAAGATTGGGAGGCCGCCGCCTCTTGCGCAGCAGTTTCTTTTCCCGCTTCTGCCGCACTGTTGGAAGAATTTGTTTCGCCATTGGAATGAAGCAGCTGCTGCACAAGCTCTTTCGCAAAATCAATGGGCAATAGCTGCATAATGCTCAAATCAATTAAATCGCCAATTTTCAAACGAAAGGAAACTTTAATAAATATATCTTCGTTCGGCAAATATTCGATTCCTTTTTTTTCTTTTATGTCCAACAGGTGAACGGTCGGGGGAGAAATATCGACACGTTTGCCGAAAATGGTGGACATCGACGTCGCCGCTGACCCCATCATTTGGTTCATCGCTGCCTGCACAGCGCTTAATTGAATTTCTCCCAATTCGCCCGCTGTATTCGTCCCATCACCGCCCAGCATCAAGTCCGCGATAATAGCCGCGTCTTCTTGCTTAATGACAAGCAAATTCGTTCCTAAAAATCCATCCGTATAATTGACTTGAATCGCCACGTACGGCTGCGGAAATTCGCTGTCAACATTTTTTCGTTGAATGATCGAAACGCTTGGCGTCGTGATTTCGACTTTTTGATTTAACAGCACCGACAGCGCTGTTGCCGAACTTCCAAACGAAATGTTGCCAATTTCCCCTAGCGCGTCTTGCTCAAGCGGCGATAATACTTCATCCAGCTGGGGAATATCGTCATTTTCATCTGTCCCGCGCAACAGCGCATCGATTTCATCTTGCGATAGCATCTCATCATTATTCATCATCGTAATTTTCTGCCCCCTTAAACGTATCTAAAATTTGTACCGCCAACCTTCTATTTTTTTTTCCTGGCTGACCAATAAATTTTGGAATGTTCCCGACTTTGATAAGAAGCGGCTGCTGAATAGATTGATCGAGTTCAATTACATCGCCGACTTCCAGCTGCAAAAAGTCTTGAATGGTAATGGTTGCTGTGCCAAGTTCAACTATAATTGGAAGTTTGGCGAAGCGAATTCGCCGCTCAAGCGCTTCTGTTTCTTCCGGCGAACTCTCTTTTTTTTGCGCCTGCATCCAATAATGGACAGAAAGCTTTGGCATAACCGGCTCTAGCACAATATAAGGAATGCAAATATTCATCATTCCGCTCGTCTCGCCGATTTGTGTGTTCAGCGAAATCACGACAACCGTATCATTCGGAGAGATCATTTGCAAAAACTGCGGATTTACTTCAAAATTTGTGAAAACAGGATCAATTTCCGCAACCGATTCCCATGCGTCGCGCAAATTGGAAAAAGCTTTATCAAACAAATTGGACATAATCCGCGTTTCAATTTCCGTTAAATTATCGACTTTGTTCACGCTCGTTCCGCTTCCGCCCATCACGCGATCAAGCATCGCATAGGCGACGTTTGGATTCACTTCCACTAATATATGCCCATTCAGCGGCGGAACTTCAAAAACGTTTAAAAACGTCAATTTCGGAAGGGAACGAATAAACTCTTCATACGGTATTTGATCGGCCGACGCCACCGATATTTGCACGTATGTACGCAATTGCGCTGCAAAAAAAGTTGTCAACAATCTCGCCAAATTTTCGTGAATGCGCGTTAAGCTGCGGATTTGATCTTTTGAAAAGCGGAGCGCCCGCTTAAAATCATACACTTTCACGCGTTTTCCTTCTTCTTCTTTTTTCAGCTCTTCCGCGCTTATTTCCCCCGTAGACAATGCGGCCAACAGCGCGTCGATTTCGCTTTGCGATAATACTTCGCCAGTCGTCATGATCGTTGTTCCCTCCTAACGGTACAAACTATTGGAGGACAAAGGAGGTAATGTATACTTGCTCCACTTTTCCATTTTGCATAATTTGATTAATTTGCTGTTTTAAACGCTCTTCAAAGGAAGTCATCCCTTTTTTTCCTTTAAAGCTTTCTGCTTTCATTTCAGAAAGTTCTTCGATAATAATATTTTTAATTTGAAAGTCGCGTTTTTCCGCTTCTTCTTTTCCTTCTTTACTATTTGTTTGAATCTTAAAGGAAATTTTCACATATCTTCCGTCTGCTAAATTCGTCGTGATTTCAGGGATGTCGATCGAACTTTCCACAATTTCGTCAGCGCTTGGCGTGCTTTGCTCTTTTTCCCCTGTCAATTTCAGCACGGCAATTAACGCGATCGCACCGATAAGGGCGATAATAACTAATAGGATTAGCATCGTTTTGATTAACCGATTACTTTTCACTTTCTGATCCTCCTAAGCCTTCCGGTAAGCGCAGCACCGCAATTTGCCGGTAGAAGCCGCTTACCAATGCGGTGACCTCTTGCACTGATTCGCGTACGACAAATTTTTTTCCGTTTGTTAATGTAATCGTTGTATCCGGAAATGCTTCGACTTGTTCAATATAAATCGCATTTAATACAAACTTTTTTCCGTTTAGCCGCGTTAACGTAATCATGGATGCGCAGGGCACTAGCCGGCGGCTAGTACCCTCCCCCCTTTACTATTTCTTCAAGTTAACAAGTTCTTGCAAAATTTCATCAGATGTTGTAATAATGCGCGTATTCGCCTGGAAGCCGCGCTGCGCAACGATCATTTCCGTAAACTCCTCCGCAAGATCGACGTTGGACATTTCCAGCGTGCCGGCGACAATCGTGCCGGTTCCATTAGTGCCAGGAGCGCCTGTCTGAGGGTTGCCAGAGTTAGCTGTCGGTCTGAAAAGGTTGTCCCCTACCTTTTCTAATCCTTCGTTATTAGCGAATTTTGCTAATTGGATTTTACCTGCGCTCCGTAAAGCCCCCGTTGAATCTACATAGCTTACAGTTCCATCTGAACCAATACTAACACTTTGCGCACTTTTAGGAATTCCGATGCGTCCGCTTGTACCAAGTAAATAGCGTCCGTCAGCACTGACAATATATCTAAAATCATTATCAAGATTAGTAGTATTATTAGGATTATCTCCAGCATCAAGATAAAAATTACCTGATCTTGTATATAATAGATTTGTCAAATCATCTGGATTTGGTGTACTTCCATTTTTCTCTCCTAAGACAAAAAATCCGTCGCCAGAAATCGCCAAATCTAGCGGGCGCCCTGTCGGTTGCGTGCTTCCTTGCGTATGGACGGTATCAATGGCTGCCAGCTGCATTCCTAAACCAACTTGCTTCGGGTTTACTCCGCCACGATTTGCTGTCGGACCGCTTGCCCCGGCGATTTGCTGGCTGACTAAATCTTTAAAAATCGTTCTTCCTTTTTTAAAGCCATACGTATTGACATTGGCGATGTTGTTTCCGATGACATCCAACTTTGTTTGGAAGTTTTTCATCGCGCTAATTCCCGAATACATCGAACGAAGCATTTCGATCCTCTCCCTTTCATTTATTTGGATTCTACTTTTATAACAAGGCTCGCATCGATTGTCACGCCATTATCCAACTCTAGAAAAATTTGATTATCTTTTTGCGACACCGACTTCACGATCCCGCTTTTTGTATCTCCTTCTTCTTGCCAATACACGTTTTTGCCGATCCATTCACTGTAGCGAAGCAGCGCTTGACTATTTTGCGTTTGCATCAACCGCTCGAACATGTTGGAAATATTGATCATTTGTTCTAGAGTAGAAAAATTCGCCATTTGTGCGATAAACTCTTTATCTTCCACCGGGTTTAACGGATCTTGGTTTTGCAATTGGACAAGCAAAATTTTCAAAAAATCGTCTTTTCCTAATATTTGGTTTCCAGTTTTTCGTTCGGGCGGCTTATAGTTTTCCAATAGCAAACTCGGATCAATTCCATTTGTTGTCACAGCTTTCCCTCCTATGCTTCCACATCGATCATTTCTGTCATAAACTCGTCATGGAAAGATTGTTTTTTCGCTTTTTCTTCTTTTCGCTGCTGGCGCTCTTTTTGCTCATGTCCGCGTTCTTCTTGATAAAATGCAGGCATATAGCGGTCTTGCGCCAGCGCGTCCCATTTTTCCACCGTGATATTTTCCGTTGATAAAACGTGATATAGCTGCGGCAAGTTTGCATCTAAAAGCTCTTTCGCTGAATCTGTCGATGCGATCAGCTTTGCCGTCAACGTCCCATGTTCGCGCGCAATTTTGACAGTCAATGTTCCTAAATGTTCAGGATAAAGGCGAATGACGAGTTGCGCATTTCCGTTTTGGAAACGGGTAAATCGCCCCGATTGGACAATATTTGTTAATTGCTGGAGAAATGATTCATTGATTTTTGAGCCGGATAACGCCTTGTCAACAACAATAACTGGTTCGTTCTCTCGTGACATAACGATATTTTCGTTCGGCAACGGCACATTAAACAACGTCATGCCGCTATTTTTCTGTTTTTCTACGTTTTCGGCAGCCGCTGCATTGCTTAACGACGAAGCAAAGCTTTTACTGAAAACGGATGGAGATGAAGGCAAAAACCGATTTTGCAACATCCGCTTTTCTGTTTTATTACTGTTGCTAGAAATTTCTGTGCTTTTTTCTTGTTCATTCAATCTCGCCAACGTTTCTCGCAAAATCGTTTGGATATCAATCTGTTCTTTGCTTTCTTTCATTATACCTTTTTGCAATAAAGGATGTATATCAGCATCAAGAAAAGAATATAAACGAGATGATGCATTGTTTATTTGTTCTATGAGCACGTCTTTGTCTATTTGCGTGATAAACTGGATAAACGCGTCGTTAGCAAAAAGGGAAAGCAAGCGTGACGACGATTCGCCGTTGATTGCATTGCTTATTTGTTCTATGAACATATCTTTGTCTATTTGCTTGATGAACCGTGCAATCGCTTCATTATTTGCAACAGCTTTCCCTATTGAATGGTTAGGAAAAATAGAAGAATCATCCATCTGATTCGCATCTTTCACGTTGTTCCATATGAAAAAGAGAAAAGGAAGCCATTCCTCTATCGCTATTTGACCGGTCGCATCTTTCTGCTGTTTCGCTGGCGCGGAAGAACTCTCATGAGAAACGAGAACGTTTCCTTCTTCATTTTTTGTATTCGTTCCTATGATTGCTAGCAGCTGTTGGAACGGGCTTGTTTCTCCGTTTCCCGCCGCTGATTTCGCGGCCGCTTCCTTTGGCGGCCCTACTATTTGTGGAACAAACGGTTGATAGCTAGTCCCTATTTTCACCTTGCCGCCTCCTCAACGGATGAATTTTCTCTAGCGCGTTGTGCGAGCATCGATGTGTATTTTGCCGCATCATCAGGTGACATATTTTCTAAAATCGCCGCCGCTTTATCGCTGTTTAATGAAGATAAGATCGCCAACACTTCATCTTCAGGCATTTTGGCCAAAATCATTGCGGCGTTTTTCTCCGACATCGTTTCATACATGCGCGCAACGTCTTCCATCGTTGGCGTTTGTGCTTGCGCATTTGCTTCTCCTGCCGTTTCAGCAGCTGATAATTCCTCGCGTAAGCTGTTGACTTCTGTTTGTAGATCATTGACTTCCTGCTGCTTTGTGGCTAGTTCGTTTTCTAGTTTTTTGATTTCTTTCTGTTGCTTCTTAATAATTTCATTTTTCTTTTCGATCGTTTTTTCTAATTCTTTTTTCAATTCGTTTTTCGCTTCCTGCACGTCTATATATTGCGAGACAATCGGAATGTCTTTGCTATGCTTTTCCACCGCGTCAAAAACGTTGATCCCGGCAATTGCCATAATGACAAGGGCTAACGTTGCCGCAAACAACGTTGGAATGACGATAATAAACAAAAACCATTGGAGTCTGCTTCCTTTCTCTTCTCTCTCCATTTCTTGATTTTCTGCCATCTTTCTAATCTCCCCGATGCACAAAACGTTGAATCGAAATTTCGTCCATCCATTTGTTTTCCGCCATTCTTTCCGCTTCGACAACAGCTTGCATATATTTTTCTTTTATTTTTTCAAATTTTTTCACTTCTATATTAAGTTCGGTTAATTTTATTTGCTTGCGCTGCATTTGTTCCCTTGCTTGCATCACTAGAAGCTGATAATGGTGGATCGTCCGTTCGAGATTGGAAATAAACTGCTGGAAATGGCGAATTTCTTGAATCGGCAATCCTGCTTGAAGCTTTTGTTTATGCATTTCTTCATATTGTTCCTTTTGCTTAAGAAAGTGGTATAATTTTTCCGCCACTTCCTGAAAACGCTGCACAGCTTCGTTATATTCTCCCACTGCTTGCTTTTTCTCGTTTTCTTTCATTGTTAAAACTTTTTGCAGCTTAAACACGTATCCCATCGTTTTTCACCCTGTATGCATTAAATGAAGTAACATCTCAATGCTTTCGTCTTTTGTCACTTTCTCATCAATATCTTGTTTGCAAAAAGAAATGATTTCTGGATAATAGCGGATCGCTTCATCAATTTCTTTTGACGATCCTCGCTTGTACGCCCCGATATTGATTAAGTCTTCCGAATTGATGTAAGTGGATAGAAGCTGGCGCAGCTTATCCGCCGCTTGCCGGTGCTCTGGAGAAATAATGTGATTCATCACGCGGCTGACGCTTTTTAATACGTTAATCGCCGGATACTGCCCTCTATTGGCTAAGCTGCGTTCAAGGACGAAATGCCCGTCCAAAATGCCGCGCACCGTATCGGCGATCGGCTCGTTCATGTCGTCGCCGTCGACAAGCACCGTATAAAACGCGGTGATCGTACCGTAAGCGTTCGTTCCTGTGCGTTCCAGCAATTTTGGCAGTATTGCGAATACGGACGGTGTATATCCTTTTGTTGTCGGCGGCTCGCCGATCGCCAGCCCAATTTCCCGCTGTGCCATCGCGACGCGTGTGACAGAGTCCATCATAAACATGACATCCATTCCTTGATCGCGGAAATACTCAGCAATCGCCGTAGCAGTGTACGCTCCTTTTACCCGCATGAGCGCTGGCTGATCGGAAGTCGCAACGACAACGACGGAACGCGCCAAACCTTCCGGACCGAGGTCTCGTTCGATAAATTCACGGACTTCGCGCCCGCGCTCGCCGATCAATGCGATAACGTTGATATCCGCGTTCGTATGGCGGGCGATCATTCCCATCAATGTGCTTTTTCCGACACCCGAGCCGGCAAAAATTCCGACACGTTGCCCTTTGCCAACCGTCAACAAGCTATCAATGACGCGAACGCCAACTTCGATCGGCTCGCTGATCGGCGGTCTTGCGAGCGGATTGGGCGGATTGCGCTCAATCGAAATTGGCCGTAATCCTTTCGGCAACGGGCTGCCATCGAGAGGATAGCCGAGCGAATCAAGCACTTTTCCGATCAATGGAGAACCAACGCGAATTTGTAACGGTTTTCCGGTCGCTTCAACGATGCAGCCCGGTGAAATGTGCTGAACGGTAGAAAACGGCATTAACAATACGTGCTGCTCTTTAAATCCAACGACTTCCGCCGCAATCATTTGCTTTTGTTTGCCGCTTCCGGTATGAATATAGCAAATATCGCCGACCGAGCTTTCCGGTCCCTTCGCTTCAATCATTAAGCCAATGACCCGCGAAACTTTGCCAAACCGTTTATATGAATCAATCATGTCAATTTCGTCCAGAAGAGTTTGCCAATTCAGCGGACATCCCCTCCTTCATCCGTTCGAACAGCTTCTCTTTTATTTGCTCTAGCTGCGTATCAACACTTGCGTCGATGCGACCGAACGGAGTTTCAATGATGCAGCCATTTTCTTCCAGCTGTTCATCAGGATGAATAAACACATCCGCTTCATGATGAAATAACGCTTTTAACTCTTCTTTTCTCCGCGCGATCGTTTCATAAGAAAGCGGATGGACGTAAACCGTCACTTCCGTTTGCTCGCGAACTTCTTTTATCGCCCGTTTTACTAGTGATAAAAAATTATCATGATTTTCTCCTAATTTTTCCCCAATAATACGTTCCGCAACTTTTATTCCAATGCGGAGAATCGTCTCAGCTGATGCGTTGATTTGTTCGTAAAATTGAACATTCGCGGTCTCCGTAATTTTCCGGGCCTGTTCAATCAACTCGCGGTAACGATGTAGCGCTTCTTCTTTTCCTTGCTGAAATCCGTCTTTATATCCTTCTTCGCGCGCAGATTGAATGAGCTGCTCCTTTTCGATTTGCCACGCTTCCTGTTCTTTTGAGAGTTGCCGTCGAATCGATTCATAATATTGTTCCGCTTCCCGCTTGATTTGTTCTGCCTCATGTTTGGCACGTTCAAGCGCCGCTTCGTGGTTTTCTTGCTGCTCGTCCGATGCGGTTGGCTGCTCCAAAACAAAGCGTTTAATTTCGATTATTTTTTTGTCAGCGCGATTGGTTTTCGTAAATGGCGCTTTAATAACGTTAGACAATAATATCATCTCCCCCGCCGCGAGCAATCACAATTTCTCCCGCTTCTTCTAAGCGGCGAATCACTGAGACGATCCGCGACTGCGCTTCTTCCACATCACGCAGCCGAACAGGTCCGGTAAATTCCATCTCTTCTTTCAACGTCTCTGCCATGCGTGTTGACATGTTGCGGAACACAACTTCTTTTACTTCGTCGCTTGCTACTTTGAGCGCCAATACTAAATCGTTGTTGTTGACTTCGCGAATCACGCGCTGAATCGCGCGATTATCAAGAGTGACAATATCTTCGAAAACAAACATCCGTTTTTTGATTTCTTCCGCAAGCTCAGGATCTTGAATTTCAAGGGCATCGAGAATCGTACGTTCTGTGCTGCGGTCAACTTGGTTTAACACTTCCACAACGGTTTCAATTCCGCCAGTTTGCGTATAATCTTGCACAACCGTCGCCGACAGTTTACGCTCTAAAACCTGCTCGACTTCATTGATAATGTCAGGGGATGTGCTATCCATTAACGCAATGCGTCTGGCGATATCCGCCTGCATTTCTTGCGGCAAAGCCGATAAAATTTGCCCCGCTTGCGCCGGTTCAAGATACGAAAGAATAAGGGCGATCGTCTGCGGATGTTCGTTTTGAATAAAGTTTAATATTTGCGCAGGATCCGCTTTACGGGCGAAATCAAACGGTCGCACCATCAAGGCGGACGTTAACCGGTTGATAATATTCATCGCTTTCTCCGGACCGAGCGCTTTTTCAAGCACTTCCTTTGCGTAGGCGATTCCACCTTGTTCGATATAATCTTGCGCCAGTGCGATTTGATGAAATTCTTCCATCACTTCTTCTTTTTCATCTGCTCCCACTTGACGCATTCGCGAAATTTCTAAAGTTAGCTTTTCAATTTCCTCTTCCGATAAATGTTTATAAACGGAGGCGGATACGTCTGGGCCAAGGGAAATAAGAAGGATCGCCGCTTTCTGTCTTCCCGTTAGCCCACCTTGTTTTCCTTGTCTTTCCATTTTCCGTTCCTCCTAATCTTCCGATAACCATGTTCGCAACAGCTTTGCAAATTCATCCGGTTTTTCTCTCGCTAATTTTTCTAGCTGTTTGCGACGCATAGTCGATTCTGTTTCTTGCTCTTCGTGAATATCCGGAATTTCTTGAACGATTGGCTGTTCGAAAATTTCTTCCTCTTCTTCCTCATCATCCTTACGTCCGCGCCACCATAAGATAAACAGCGTGATAAGAAGAGCGAGACCGATTCCGCCAACGATGTATACCCACATTGGAATCGCTGGTTTTGGCTCTTCAAATGTTGCTTTTCCGTTAAACTTCTGCACAGAAACGACGACGCGATTTTGAATATCCTGATCAGTTAATGTTTGACCATATTGTTTGTCAATCGACGTTCTGACGATCGTTCCTAATATTCTTTGAATATCGTCGATCGTTTGCTGCGGCAGCGAGTTAGGATCTTTCGGATCCGGTGGCTCAACCATCACTTGAATGCCTAAATCACGAATTTTATATGGGCTTTCAACGATATGTTTTTTAATCCGGTTCACTTCGTTATTGATCGTTTCTTCGGTTCGCTCATAATTTCCATTTGTCCCGTTCGCACCAGCCTGATAGCTTGGTACTTGGTTTGTCCCCGTTCCGGGTATGCCGCCTGGCTGCGCGCCGTTGCCGGAGTAAGTTTCTCTAATGCGCTGCACGCTGATGGCGATGCCTTCGTTATTTTTCTCATCAACTGGAGCAACAAGATTTTCTTCTCGTTTTTCTTGCGTAAAGTCAATGTCAGCTGTCACCGAAACAGCCACTTTATCTTGTCCCATCATCGTTCCCAACATTCGCTGCACTTGCTGTTGGATGTCGCGTTCAATTTGTTTTTTCATTTCCTGCTGTGCAGCAAACGTTGTACCTGTCGAATTTTTTTCGTCATTTTTTAGGTCAAAATACTCAAAAAACTGGTTCATAATGACGATATTATCTGTAGGAAGGTTAGGAACACTTTTGGAAACGAGATGATATAACGCTTTAATTTGCTCGTCGCTAAATTGGTATCCCGGTTTCGTTTTCAGCACGATCGATGCTGAAGCTTCTCCTTGATTATCAGAGGCAAACACGCTTGGCTGCGGAAGATTAATCATTACTTTGGCGTCTTCCACGCCGTCAATGCTTTTCATTAAATTTGCCAGTTCGTTTTGCATCGCCTCGAGTTTGACGACGTTAAACTCATTATCTGTCATTCCGAAGCTTGCGTTTTTTCCAAAGAAAGAATAGTCGATCATGCCGCTGTTTGGGATTCCTTCCGCCGCCAACTCAACTTTTAATGAATCTGCTAACTCTTTCGGTACTTTAATCGTCGTGCCGTTATCGGCAACTTCCGATTTAACTCCCCGCTGATCAAGCGTTGCTTTAATTTGCCCCGCTTCCTGCGGCGTTAAGTTGCTATATAGCGGCACCATTTCCGTTCTTGTCGCAAAAAATACAATAGCGCCGACCCCTAACAAGAGAAGCGCGAGGCTAGCGATAGCAATCCATTTTTGTTTTTTCGTTCGTTCTTTCCAAAATGAAGTCAATCGATTCAGCCATTCTTTCAGTTTGTCGTTCATACTATTCCCCCGATTATTTCACAGTCGATATGCTATATTTGCATTCGCATCATTTCTTGATACGCTTCAATCACTTTGTTGCGCACTTCTATTGCAAGCTGCAAAGAAATGCTCGCTTTTTGTGCTGCGATCATCACTTGGTGCAAATCGACATTTTCACCTTTCACCAATTTTTCTGTCAGCTGGTCAGCCTGTACTTGTTGCTCGTTTACTTTATTTAACGCGTCTTTTAAAAAGTCGGAGAACGCCCTTTGCACGTCAGCCGGTTTTGCCGCTTGTGAAGCAGCATTTGTCGTTCCCGAAAACAATGAACGATCAATTCCTTGTACCATTGTTCAATATCTCCTTTATTTTCCAATTTCTAATGCTTTCATTAACATTCCTTTTGTCGCGTTAAAAACGGTGACATTTGCTTCATATGACCGCGTAGCGCTCATTAAATCGACCATTTCCTTCAACGGATCGACGTTAGGAAGGCGAACATATCCGTTAGGGTCCGCGTCAGGATGAGAAGGATCGTAAACAAGTTTAAACGGAGTTGGATCCTCTACAATTTCTGTCACTTTGACTCCATCGCCAACGGAAGCGCGACCGTTCATCGCCGCCTGCAAATATGTAGAAAACCCTTCTTGCCGTGGCTCCATCACGACCAATTTGCGCCGGTACGGCTCCCATTGCCCATTGACGAACCGTGCGCGCGTCGTATCAACGTTCGCCATATTGGAGGAAACCACATCCATGCGCAACCGCTGCGCTGTAAGCGCAGATGCCGTTATATTTAAACTTTGAAAAATAGACATACGTTATTTTCCTCCCTTAATGACCGTCTTTAATGTTGTGAATTTTCCGTTAAGTCGTTCGATTAAAGCGTTATAATAAATTTGATTTTCTGCTAAATCTGCCATTTCCTTATCAATATCGACATTATTTCCATTATGATTGTATACTACATTCTCCTTTGTCGTCACGAGAAATTTATTTGGCATTTGATGGCGAAACGGCAAATGCTTTGGATGCGTTCGCTTTGCTTCCAACGGTTGAAGCGCGCGCTCCAATTCCGTCTTAAACTGAACGTCTTTCGCCTTGTAATTAGGTGTATCTACGTTGGCGATATTGTCGGCGATCACTTTTTCTCTTAATGACGCATAATCAAGACCTTGCTCAAGCATCGCAATCGTACGTGAGAACAATGACAAAGGTATCCCCTCTTTTATCCCATTTTTCGACAATATATTGCTATTACCATTTTACGAGAATGAAAAAATGTTGTATAGACGGAAGATTGTACTATTTTTTATTACTAAATAGAGAAAAAAGGCGGAACTTGTTTATATTTGTCACTTTTACGCGCATGCCGTCAAACGATCATACAAAAACCGGCCTAAAAGCGAGTCTGCTTTTAGGCCGGTTTCTTTTATGAATGATAATTAGCTGGATTTTAATTTTTCTAATTCCGTCAAAAACTTATCATTTAACACTTTAATATACGTTCCTTTCATACCGAGAGAGCGAGATTCAATCACGCCAGCGCTCTCTAGCTTACGAAGAGCGTTTACGATAACGGAACGAGTAATGCCGACACGGTCGGCAATTTTGCTTGCGACAAGCAACCCTTCTGTGCCGTCGAGCTCTTCAAAAATATGTTCAATCGCTTCTAGTTCGCTATAAGAAAGAGAGCTAATCGCCATTTGCACGACCGCTTTGTTGCGCGCTTCCTCTTCAATTTCCTCCGCTTTTTCGCGCAAAATTTCCATCCCAACAACGGTCGCACCATATTCCGCTAAAATAAGATCATCATCGTTAAACTCGCGGTCTAAGCGCGACAAAATCAGCGTACCAAGCCGTTCGCCGCCGCCGTTGATCGGCACGATCGTCGTCAAGCCAGTTTTAAACAAGTCACGATTTTCCACTGGAAATGCAGTATATTCGCTATTAATATCAATATTAGGGGACGTTTCTGTAATGTTAAACAAATTTTTCGTATACTCTTCAGGAAATTGTCTCTCTTCCAACATTTTTTTCATTCGCTCATTTTCAATCGATTGCTTAATCGCAAAACCGAGCAATTTGCCGCGGCGACTCAAGACGAATACATTCGCCTCGATCACTTCACAAAGCGTCTCCGCCATTTCTTTAAAGTTTACCGGTTTTCCTGCTGCTTTTTGCAGCATTGCGTTAATCGTTCTAGTCTTTTGTAATAAATTCATATGTTCATTCTCCTCCTCGTTTAATTTGTTACAAAATGAATTCGCTCAAGTTTTTGTTTTTGACAATGTCGCCCAATTTTTGTTCGACATACTGCGGTGTAATGACGACTTTGTCTAACGTAATATCGGGAGCTTCAAACAGTAAATCTTCCAAGAGTTTTTCCATGATCGTATGAAGCCGTCTTGCCCCGATATTATCAGTCGTCTGATTGACTTCAAAAGCGACTTCGGCAATCTTACGAATAGCATCGTCAGAAAATTCAAGATTTATACCTTCCGTCGCCAAAAGTGCCTGATATTGTTTAATCAGCGCATTATTAGGCTCTACTAATATTTTTACGAAATCGTCGACCGAAAGTTTCGTTAATTCGACGCGAATCGGAAAACGTCCTTGAAGTTCTGGAATTAAGTCAGACGGCTTCGCCATATGAAATGCGCCAGCGGCGATAAACAATATATGATCTGTCTTCACAGGACCGTATTTCGTCATCACCGTCGATCCCTCGACAATTGGCAAAATATCGCGCTGCACCCCTTCTCGCGATACGTCTGCCGAAGAAGCGACTTGCCCGCTGCGCGCGATTTTATCGATTTCATCGATAAAAATGATGCCGGATTGTTCAGCAAGACGAATTGCTTCTTGCGTTACCTCGTCCATGTCAATCAACTTTTGCGCTTCCTCATTCGTCAGCACTTTGCGCGCTTCGCTTACTTTCAATTTGCGCTTTTTGCGGCGCTTCGGAATGAGGCTGCTTAACGCGTCTTGCACGTTCATCCCCATTTGCTCAATGCCGGCGCCTTGTAAAAAATCAAAAAACATCGGCTGTTGTTCTTCCACTTCGATCGTGACAATTTCATCTTCGAGCTGGCCGTTGGCGAGCTGCCAAGCAACTTGTCTTCGTTTTTGTTCAATGTGCTCGTCCTCGTATGCTTGATTTGCGTCTTGCTGCGACGTTTGCATTCCGCCAAATAATAGTTCAAGAGGGTTTTTCATTGTTTGTTTTTGCTTTCCCGGCACTAACAGTTCGACAAGCCGTTTATTTGCCTGCTGTTCAGCGCGATCTCTTACTTCATTCATCTTCCGCTCTTTTACCATTCGAACGGACGTCTCAACAAGATCGCGCACCATCGATTCGACATCGCGGCCAACATATCCGACTTCCGTAAACTTTGTCGCCTCCACTTTTACAAACGGAGCGCCGACCAATTTTGCCAACCGTCTGGCAATTTCCGTTTTCCCAACCCCTGTTGGGCCGATCATCAAAATGTTTTTCGGAACTACTTCATCCCGCAGTTTTTCATCAAGCAAACTGCGGCGATAACGGTTTCTTAACGCAATCGCAACCGCTTTCTTCGCTTCCTTTTGCCCGACGATAAATTGGTCAAGCTTTTCAACGATTTGCCGAGGTGTTAAAGCATCAGACACCGCTGTCCCCTCCTCTCTTTTACAATTCTTCCACAATAATATGGCCATTCGTATACACACAAATGTTCGCGGCTATTTCTAACGCCGCTTTCGCGATTTCTTTCGCCGATAGCCGGTCTCCCGCGTACTGTTTTAACGCACGCCCTGCCGCCAGCGCGTAATTCCCGCCGGAACCGATCGCTAACATCCCGTCATCCGGCTCAATCACTTCTCCCGTCCCTGAAATGAGAAGCAAATGACGTTCATCCATCACGATCAGCATCGCCTCTAGGCGGCGCAACACTTTATCGCTGCGCCATTCCTTTGCCAATTCGACAGCAGCGCGCGGCAAGTTTCCGTTAAATTCTTCGAGTTTGCCTTCAAACATTTCAAACAATGTAAACGCATCTGCGACCGACCCAGCAAAGCCCGCTAGCACTTTTCCTTGAAACAATCTCCGCACTTTTTTTGCCGTATGTTTCATCACAACGGCATTTCCAAATGTCACTTGACCGTCCCCTGCCATCGCCGCTTTTCCATTATGATGAATCGCAAAAATCGTCGTCGCATGGAACTGTTCCATCGCTACCTGCCCTCCTTTCGACTCGCGCGACTTACGCTCGCGGATGCGTATGCAAATAAATATGGCGCAATCGGTCTTTCGTTACATGCGTATACACTTGCGTAGACGAAAGATGCGCATGCCCGAGCAGTTCTTGGACTGCGCGCATATCGGCTCCTTCATTTAGCAAATGTGTCGCAAATGTGTGTCTTAGCACGTGCGGGCTAACATGTTGCGTAAGCGCCGCTTTTTTTACTATTTCATCCAAAATATAACGCATCCCTCGAGGCGTTAACGGATTGCCGCGGGCGTTGACAAACAAATAAGCATGGGCGACTTTTGCGTTTTGCAAAAGCTCGCGCCGCCCATGATGAATATAGCGCTCCAACGCTTCTTTGGCAAAGCGGCCAAACGGAACATAGCGTTGTTTATTTCCTTTGCCATGAATTAAAATGGTGGAACTTGAAAAATCAATGTCGGAAAGTTGAATGTGACAACATTCACTAACACGGACACCCGTCGCGTAAAGAAGCTCGAGAATCGCTTGGTTGCGCTGTCCGATCGCTGTATTCACATCATTGACATGAAAAAGGCTTTCTAATTCCTGTTCATATAAAAAATTAGGAATTTTTTGTTCTTTTTTCGGAAGCGCCGCAAGCGCAAACGGATTTTCCGATACTTTCTTTTCCCGCAGCAAAAACTTATAGAAGCTTCGCAAACTGGAAATTTTTCGTGAAACGGAACGGCTTGACTGTTTTTGCTCATACAGCTTCGTCAAATAAAGGCGAACATCGCTATACGTTACTTCATCCAAATCGTGAATCCCTTGTTCGTTCAAAAACTCAAAAAATTGTTCGATATCTCGTTGGTAACACACAATAGTATATTGTGAATAATTTTTTTCGATTTGTAAATATTCTATGAACGATTGTAACGCAATTTTCGAATTTTCCATTTTTCACACCTCACAAGGGCTACTAAATAGTAACATATAATTAGCAGCCCTTGCAATCACTTTTTATAAAATTCTGAATTGTATCCAACGCGCGCTGAGCGTAACGTTCATTACGCCGTTGTTTATCTTTAATTTTTTCCTCAAGCGGCGCAAACAAACCGAAATTGGCGTTCATCGGCTGAAAATGATTCGGATTTGCCGACGTAATATAATGCGCCATGCTGCCAATCGCCGTTTCACGAGGAAAAACAACGAGGTCTTGCCCCAATACGAGCCGCGCCGCATTGATGCCGGCGACAAGCCCCGATGCCGCCGATTCGACATAACCTTCAACCCCGGTCATTTGTCCAGCGAAAAATAAATCGTCGCGTTCTTTATATTGATACGTCGGACGTAATAATTTTGGGGAGTTGATAAACGTATTGCGATGCATCACCCCGTAGCGGACAATTTCCGCGTTTTCGAGCCCCGGAATCAAGCGAATTACTTCCTTTTGCGGCCCCCATTTCAAATGGGTTTGGAATCCGACAATGTTGTAAAGCGTGCCTGCTGCGTTGTCCTGACGAAGCTGGACGACCGCGTATGGCCGTTTTCCTGTGCGCGGGTCTTCCAAACCGACCGGCTTCATCGGCCCAAAAAGAAGCGTCTGTTTTCCGCGCCGCGCCATTACTTCAATCGGCATGCAACCTTCAAAATAAATTTCCTTTTCAAATTCTTTTAACGGCACTGTTTCCGCCGAAATAAGCGCTTCGTAAAAACGGTCGAATTCTTCTTCAGTCATCGGGCAGTTGATATAGGCGGCTTCCCCTTTATCATAGCGCGATTTCACATACACTTTTTCCATATTAATGCTGTCTTTTTCAACAATCGGAGCGGCGGCGTCGTAAAAGTACAAATATTCTTCTCCTGTCAGTTCCTTGAGCCGCTCCGACAGTGACGGCGACGTCAGCGGTCCTGTCGCGATAATGGTCGGGCCGTCAGGGATGTCGGTAACCTCTTCGCGAATGACGGTTACGTTCGGGTGGTTTTGCACCAAATTAGTGACGCGTGCGGCAAACTCATGCCGATCTACAGCAAGCGCGCTCCCTGCCGGAACCGAGCATTCATCTGCCGCTTTCATAATGACGGAATTCAAGCGCCGCATTTCTTCTTTTAATACCCCAACTGCGTTCGTCAACGAATTCGCGCGCAGCGAGTTGCTGCAAACAAGCTCAGCAAATTTATCGGTATGGTGGGCAGGCGTTTGCTTTATCGGTCGCATTTCATAAAGACGAACATGGATGCCGCGGTTTGCAAGCTGCCATGCCGCCTCGCTGCCTGCTAAGCCAGCGCCAACAACATTTACCGTTCGTTCATTCACCATATATTCCTCCTTGTATTCATTAAGATTGTGGTTCTTCTTCATAGTCGCATGATATGCATTGCACTTGTACGCCTTTTTTCAATTTCTTTTCCACTAACACCCCTTCGCATTTCGGGCAGCGACGGGCAAGCGGCTTATCCCATGAGACGAAATCACATTGCGGGAAACGGTCGCATCCGTAAAAGATCCGCTTTTTCTTGCTGCTGCGTTCGACAATATTGCCTTCATGGCATTTCGGACATTTGACACCGATTTCCTTGACGATCGGCTTTGTGTTGCGGCATTCTGGAAAATTCGAGCAAGCGACAAATTTGCCGAAGCGTCCCATTTTATACACCATTGGGCTGCCGCATATCTCGCAATCGATTCCTGCCGGCTCGTCTTTAATCTCGACTTCTTTCATTTCTTTTTCCGCAAGTTGCAACCGTTTTTCAAATTCGCGGTAAAATTCGTCGACTACTTTGACCCATTGCACTTTTCCTTCTTCAATTTCGTCTAAATTCTTTTCCATTTTTGCCGTAAATTCCACATCAATTATTTCCGGGAAAAACTCTAAAATAAGTTCCACTACGATTTCTCCAAGTTCTGTCGGAACAAAGCGTTTATTTTCTAGCACGACATAGTTTCGCTTTTGAATCGTATCAATCGTCGGCGCGTATGTAGACGGTCTGCCGATGCCAAGTTCTTCTAGCGTTTTCACAAGCCGCGCTTCCGTGTAGCGAGGAGGCGGCTGAGTGAAATGCTGTTTCGGTTCAATATCTTTGCTAACGACGGTTTCTCCTTCCTGCAAATCTGGAAGAAGGCGGTCCTGTTCATCCGTTTGATCATCCGTTCCTTCCACATATACTTTCATAAAGCCAGGAAATTTTACTTTCGAACCGCTTGCCCGAAAGATCACCCCTTCGTTTTCCAGCTCCACGCTCATCGTATCGAGCAGCGCCGCCGCCATTTGGCTTGCGATAAAACGTTCCCAAATTAGCTTGTACAAACGAAACTGGTCGCGGGTTAAATACGGCTTTACCTTCTCTGGATCGCGAAACACAGACGTCGGACGAATCGCTTCATGCGCGTCTTGCGCATTCGCGCTTTTCTTTTCTTTTCGCTTTTCTTGCGCGACAAACTCTTTTCCAAACGTCGCTTCTATATAAGAGAACGCCTCTTGTTGCGCGCTTTCCGATACTCTTGTCGAGTCGGTGCGCATATAAGTAATCAACCCAACCGTTCCTTCGCTACCAAGATCAATTCCTTCGTATAGCTGCTGGGCGATCATCATCGTTTTTTTCGTGCGAAAATTGAGTTTGCGCGCTGCTTCTTGCTGCAAGGATGAAGTCGTAAACGGCGGCACCGGGTTTCGTTTCCGTTCCTTTTTTGTCACCGATTTCACCGTAAACTGACTGCCGCTTATGCGCTGTAAAACCGCGGAAACGTCCGCTTCGTTTTTTAAGTCAAGCTTTTGCCCGTCCACTCCATAGAAAGATGCGGTAAACGTTTCGCTTCCTTTCACAAATTCCGCTTGAATCGTCCAATACTCTTCCGGCTGAAATTGTTTAATCTCTTTTTCACGGTCGATGATCAAACGCAGCGCTACGGACTGAACGCGCCCTGCGCTTAAGCCTTTCTTCACCTTTTTCCAAAGCAGCGGGCTAATGTTGTAGCCGACGAGACGATCCAACACGCGGCGCGCTTGCTGTGCGTCCACTAAATTCATATCGATCGCACGCGGATGTTGAAATGACTCTTTAATCGCGTCTTTCGTAATTTCGTTAAAGACAACACGACAGTTGGAGTGAATATCAAGGTCAAGCATGTTAGCTAAATGCCAAGCAATCGCTTCCCCTTCGCGGTCCGGGTCTGCGGCAAGAAACACTTTTTTTGCTTTTTTCGCTGCTGTTTTCAACTCTTTAATGATCTGTCCTTTTCCACGAATCGTGATATACTTTGGCTCATAGCCGTTATTTATATCAACGCCCATTTGGCTTTTTGGCAGATCGCGAACGTGTCCCATCGAAGCTTTTACTTTATATTTTTTTCCTAAATATCGTTCGATCGTTTTCGCTTTCGCCGGCGATTCCACGATGACAAGATAGTCAGACATCAAACTTCCTCCCTTAAGAGGTAAATTTAAAATCTTCATTATATGTTTTTATCATACTTTGAATATGAAGGGAATGTAAATCTTGGAAGAAGAGTGTATATTGTTGTGAGGAGAATGGAAGATATGTTTGCAATACAGAAGGCGAAAGGGTAAAGATAGAGGAAAAGGTAGGGTCGATTTGAAACAACCGATGAATCGTTTTCCAGCTTGCTCCGCGACAATGATGAAGATGAATGAGACGCTCGCGAACCGATGAGTACATCGTATCTCCCTTTCCGTTTTTATTTTAAAAAATTTTTTACGAAAACATTCGCGGCACGGCTGAATCAGCAGACGGATTCGGCGGAAAAACAGAAAAGAAAATCGCCCCGCATGAAAAACGGTGCGGGACGACGTCTATTAATGCGTTTTGCATTTTTCGTATAGTCCTCGTTCTTTCAGAACAGAAATTAACGTTTCGCCGATGACCGCCGGCGTTTCGGCAACTTTAATGCCGCATTCGTTCATTTTCTTAATTTTTTCCGCTGCCGTTCCTTTGCCGCCGGAAATAATCGCGCCAGCATGTCCCATCCGTTTTCCTGGAGGTGCCGTTTGGCCGCCGATAAAGCCGACAACCGGTTTTTTCATGTTGGCTTTTACCCATTCCGCCGCTTCTTCTTCCGCCGTGCCGCCAATCTCGCCAATCATAATGACGGCATACGTTTCTTCGTCTTCGTTAAACGCCTTCAATACATCAATGAAATTCGTGCCATTTACAGGGTCGCCGCCGATTCCGACCGCCGTCGACTGGCCGATGCCCGCTTGCGTCAATTGATGAACGGCTTCATACGTTAACGTGCCGGAGCGGGAAACGATGCCAACGTGACCTTTTTTATGAATGTAGCCTGGCATAATGCCGATTTTACATTCTTCCGGCGTAATGACACCAGGGCAGTTCGGCCCGATGAGGCGAGTTTTCTTACCTTCCATGTAGCGTTTCACTTTCACCATATCCAAAACCGGGATGCCTTCTGTAATGCAAACGACAAGGTCCAATTGTGCATCGACCGCTTCCATAATCGCGTCAGCGGCAAACGCCGGCGGAACATAAATGACAGAAGCGTTCGCTCCCGTTTTTTCCACCGCTTCGGAAACGGTGTTAAACACCGGCACTCCTTCGACTTCCGTACCGCCTTTTCCCGGCGTTACACCGCCGACAATTTTCGTGCCGTACTCGATCATTTGTTTTGTATGGAATAATCCTTGTGAACCTGTAATCCCTTGGACGATCACTTTTGTATCTTTATTAATAAAAACGCTCACGTTTCTCCCTCACCTTCTTAACGTACTAATTCGACGATTTTTTGCGCGCCGTCTGCCATCGATTCAGCGGCAATAATATTTAAGCCAGATTCTTGCAAAATCTTTTTCCCTAATTCTACGTTCGTTCCTTCGAGGCGAACGACAAGCGGAAGGTTTAAGCCGACTTGCTTCGTCGCTTCGACGATTCCGTTGGCGATGACGTCGCATTTCATAATGCCGCCGAAAATGTTGACGAAAATTCCTTTTACTTTCGGATCGGAAAGAATGATTTTAAACGCTTCCGTCACTTTTTCCGTCGTCGCGCCGCCGCCGACATCCAAGAAGTTGGCCGGTTCGCCGCCGTAATATTTGATGATGTCCATCGTCGCCATCGCAAGGCCGGCGCCGTTTACCATGCAGCCGATGTTTCCGTCAAGCGCGATATAGTTTAAATCATATTTCGACGCTTCCACTTCCTTCGGATCTTCTTCATCTAAATCGCGATATTCTAAAATGTCTTTATGACGGTACAGCGCATTCGAATCAAAGTTTAATTTCGCGTCCAACGCCATTACTTTGCCGGCGCCCGTCACGACAAGCGGATTGATTTCCGCGATCGAGCAGTCTTTTTCGACAAACACTTGATAAAGCCCCATCATAAATTTGGCGGCCTGATTGACAAGCTCTTTCGGAATGTTGATGTTAAACGCTAAACGGCGCGCTTGGAACGCTTGCAAACCTACCGCCGGATCAATATACTCTTTAAAAATTTTCTCCGGCGTTTTCGCCGCCACTTCTTCGATTTCGGTACCACCTTCTTCCGATCCCATCAATACGACGCGCGAAGTAGCGCGATCAACAACAAAGCCGATGTAATATTCTTTTTTAATGTCGCAACCTTCTTCAATGAGCAAGCGTTTTACTTCTTTTCCTTCCGGGCCCGTTTGATGCGTAACAAGCACTTTCCCTAACAGTTCGCTCGCATATGTACGAACTTCATCCAAACTTTTCGCTACCTTTACCCCTCCGGCTTTTCCGCGCCCGCCGGCGTGGATTTGCGCTTTCACAACACAAACAGGGCTTCCTAATTCTTTTGCCGCCTCCACCGCTTCCTCAACGGTAAACGCTACGCGGCCATTCGGCACGCTAACGCCGTAGTTTCTGAGGATTTCTTTTGCTTGATATTCATGAATATTCATGCGCCAACCTCCTAGTACAAAACTAAAAAAGTTCTAGCGTTTTCATTTTATAATGATAATTTCCACATTGTCCACCATTTCGACATAAAATTGAAAAATTTCAAAAGGGAAAACCTTTTCAGTTACCGTCATTCATTTTTACATGTTTGTCCAAACGATAAATAAATGCAAACACCTCGGCGACGAGACGATACAAATCTTCAGGGATGGCTTCGTTTATTTCCAATTCGCTCAATAATTGGACGAGCGACGGATCTTCTTGTATCGGAATCCCATGTTGTTTAGCGGCATCGATGATCGCCTCCGCCACATACCCTTTACCTTTGGCGACTACCACTGGGGCTTCATGAATGTTCGCATCATAGGAAAGCGCGACCGCTTGTTTTTTGTCGTTTTTCATATGCGGTAATCCACCCCGCTATAACGTTGTGCAAACACGAAATCGACAGGCTTCTTTTTTTGTTTAGGCGCTTCGATTTTCAACGCGGATAACGTATACCCGTGCTCTTCAAGCCGTTCTTTCAGCATCGGTTGAAAAGCGTTGGCGATATCGGACAAATGCGGAGTGTCGTTGATGACGGAAACATGGACAATGCGTTGTTGTACACGCACGTCCACTACCGTTTCTTTCAATTTGTCTAGATGTAAATAAAAAACGATGCGACAATAATCTGGGTCGATTTTCCCATTTTTTTGCCGTTTTCCTTGCCAGTGAATCGCAACATCTGTCCGTTGTTCTCCAATCTGAAGCGGAATTTGCATAAATATATGCTGAAGCGGCCCTTCGACTTGGGATAATAGTTGCTGGCCGGTTACGTGATGCAGAAGCGTCCGCAACGTTTCTTTTAACTCCGGTTCATGCGCGTTTTCTAACGCTCGCAAAAGAAGCGATTTTAACGATGTCAACTTCTCTTCCGCAATCGTTTTTGTTTCTATCGCTAGGCGTATATTTGCCTCGTGCTGAAGCCCAAGCTTCGGAAGCGTTTCTTTTAACATATGAAAAACCGATGAAGCAACATGATGGTCGGATTTTGCTAAAATAGCGGAAAAAAGCCGTTGTTCTTCATCCGCAAGAGAGCCGTTGACATATGATGTGTAAATAGTTTGAAAACGTTCCAAAAATTTCTGTTCTTCCAAGTTTGGAAAGAACGGCTGTAAATATTGCTTGATTTGCTGTAAATTCCCGTTTTTCACGGCATCTTGCAATTTCACTAGCTGTTCAGAGCTTATACCGCTTTGGGCGGCAGGCAGCCCGAGCCTGTTCAGCAGCTGCTGGGCTATCTTTCGTTCGGGCTGCCACAATGATTCCAGCAATTTTACGAGAACCTCATACGCGTTTCTCGGGCTGTTCGTTATATCTTGCAAATAGCGGTGCAACGTTTGCAACGATTCCGTTTGCCGTTCCGGCGGCAAAGACGCTAACAGTTTTTCGGCATGTTGCAATTGCCGAAAAAGCGGTGCATCGTTTTGCACTGCCAACAATGAGGCGAAAATATCCTTCGTAAGCGGAAAATGCCGGGCAACCATGTAGCGAAAGGTTTCCCAGCCTTTTTGCTTATCTTCTAATGGCCTGATCCATTGAACCGCTTTTCCTATATCTTCTTTAGCGATCGGTATTTTTTCTTGTAACACAAAACGGAGAAAAGAATGCGCATCGCTTGGCAATTTCCATTTTCGCATCAAATATTGCACCGCTTCATCGACATCGAAGGGAGGTGATGGATGATTTCCTCCCTCTTTATCAATGATTTTCCAATAAATTGTATCGTTTTCGGCCACGACTTCGAATAAATAATGCTTCCCTACTTGCAACGGAGTTCGCAGCCGTGCTGTTACGACTTCATTTCCGACGCGAACAAGAGCAAGTTTTTCCTTTTCGGTTTCCCCTTGTATACTTTCGATTTTTCCATAGACGACTTGTCCGTGGCGGAACCGCTCGCGTGCCGCATCGCCGGCCGGAAAGATCGGCAGCGTTCTGTCAATGCGGTTCATCATATTGCTCTCCTTCTTTCTTCGCTTTTATCATTTCTTTAATCGGGGCAAAAGAACGGCGGTGTTCATCGATCGTGCCGTACGTGCGAATCGCTTCTAAATGTTGGGCGGTGCCATATCCCATATTTTTTTCAAACCCATATTGCGGATAGCGCTTTGCTAGCTGTTTCATAAAATGGTCGCGCGTCACTTTGGCGATAACGGAACTTGCCGCAATCGAAACGCTGTTGGCATCTCCTTTGACGATGCTTTGTTGCGGCGTTGGGATAGGAAGCGTCATCGCGTCAATTAATAAATAATCCGGTTTTGGCGAAAGCTGCTCAACCGCTTTGATCATCGCTTTTTTCGTCGCTTCGTAAATGTTGATTTCATCGATTTCCGCAGCGGTAACGACACCAATGCCGATCGAAACCGCGCACGATTGAATCATGTGAAATAACGTTTCCCGCTTTGCTTCCGACAGCTTTTTCGAGTCGTTTAACCCTGGTATATACGCGTCTTTCGGCAAGATGACCGCCGCGGCAACGACCGGGCCAGCAAGCGGCCCGCGCCCCGCTTCATCGATGCCGGCTATGTACTCGATTCCTTGTGCAAACAACTGCCGCTCATAGCGCGACATTTCTTGCCATTGTCTTTTCGCTTCTTCTTCTTGCCGCTTTTGCTTATGCCAGCGCGCAACAAGCCGCTGCACGCTTTTTCGCTCATCTTGCGCAATCTCTTTCAACAGCGGATCATGTTCGTCATTTATTTGCTGCAATAATGCCTGTATCTCCTTGACGGTATATTGGTTCACTTCTCCTGTCCCTCTCTTTAATATTTATATCGGCATCTCGGCAAAAAAATAAAGCCCGATTCATTTCGCGGGCTTTTATGGCGTTTCAAAACTAATTCTCCCCAATTTTTCCGTGCGAATATCGTGAAGCACGATTTCTGCGACTTTATCATAGTCAATTGCCCCTCCGCTGACGAGACAGCCGCGCCGTTTGCCAATCGCGGCAAACAGTTCTGCGATTTCTTCGGGAATGCCATCAAGCGAATAGCGTTCCTTTAATCGTTCTGGATAATGCTGTTTCAAAAAATTTAGCGCATATACGGCAACATCTTGCAAATTTAAAATCGTATCTTTAATGGCGCCGGTGGTGGCAAGCTTCAGCCCGACTTCTTCATCTTCAAACTTCGGCCATAAAATTCCCGGCGTATCAAGAAGTTCCATTTCTTTGCCAACTTTAATCCACTGCTGCGCTTTTGTGACCCCCGGTTTATCGCCCGTTTTCGCAATATTCCTTCCGGCAAGGCGATTAATGAGCGTCGATTTTCCGACATTCGGAATCCCAACAATGAGCGCGCGCATCGGACGTGGATTTTTGATTCCTTTCGCCGCCATTTTCGCAAATTTATCTTTCAACATTTCTTTTGACGCCGCGACAATTTGTTTGATGCCTGTGCCGGTTTGCGCATCGATCGCTAATGCGCGCAACTGCTGCTGTTGGAAGTAGGTAATCCATTGCTGCGTGATCGCTTCATCGGCCATATCCGCTTTGTTTAATAAAACGATGCGCGGTTTATTGCCGAGAATTTCATTAATCATTGGGTTTCTTGACGACATAGGAATGCGCGCATCGAGCAATTCAAAAACGATATCGATCAGTTTCAGTTTTTCCTGCACTTCTCGCTTCGCCTTTGCCATATGGCCTGGAAACCATTGAATCGTCATATGCATCACCTGTTGCGATTATTTCACAATGCGTGCGTCAGAAAGCGGCCAATATACGATACTGGCTTTTCCGACGACTTTTTCCATCGGGATAAATCCAATGTGGCGGCTGTCTTTGCTAAAGCGGCGATTGTCACCCAACACAAACAAATAACCTTTTGGCACCGTTTTTCGCCCAGTAATCTCCTCTAAAGTAAACGGTTCCGTCAGCGGGCCATCCACCACTTGTTTTTTATATTCGTCCAAGTACGGTTCGTCGTACGGTTTGCCGTTTACATACAGCGTGTCGTTTTTATATTCAATATGGTCACCCGGCAAACCGATGACCCGCTTAATATAGTCTTTTCCTTCTTCGGCGTGAAAGACGATAATATCAAATCGCTGCGGTGTGCCGATTTTATAAGAAAGCTTGTTGACGATCATCCGGTCGTGATTATGAAGAGTCGGCATCATCGACAGCCCGTCGACAATAATCGGCGCAAAAATAAAATAACGAATGCCGCCCGCAAGCAAAATCGCGATGATGATTGCTTTTATCCATTCCCGCAGTTCGCTTTTTTTCTTTTCCATCATTCTCCCACCTAATTTTTTAGTATGGCATAGCGACAGGGATGTGAAAAAAGGAGCTTGCCATCAAGCTCCTTTTCCCCGACTCGCTATGTTCATTATTGAACGTTTTCTTTAATGCGCGCTGCTTTACCGCGAAGTTGGCGCAAATAATACAATTTCGCGCGACGTACTTTACCGCGGCGAACCACTTCTAATTTCGCAATTTTCGGTGTATGCACTGGGAAAGTGCGCTCTACGCCAACACCGTAAGACACTTTGCGGACTGTGAATGTTTCGCTAATACCTGCGCCACGTCGTTTAATGACGACGCCTTCAAACACTTGGATGCGCTCACGGTTTCCTTCGATGACTTTCACATGAACACGCACTGTGTCACCAGGACGGAAATCCGGTAAATCTGTCCGCAATTGCTCTTTCGTAATTTCTTGAATTAAATGATGCATCATTTTCCACTCCTTCCAACAGATGTTCATGACAATGCTTCTTTATCATTGCAGCGGAACATCGTTTTCCTCGCTTAAGCAAACCGCTTAAGTTACACAAGGAATATAGTAGCATAAACTTGTATCATGCGCAATAGCTACTGTTCTTCTTTTTTCCATTCTTCGATCCATCGTTTTTGCTTTTCTGTTAGCGGGTAGTTTTCTAGCAAGTCCGGGCGGCGCAAAAACGTTCGTTTCAGCGATTGTTTTTCGCGCCATTCTTCGATGAGGCGATGATTTCCTGATAAAAGCACATCAGGAACTTTCATGCCGCGGAAATCGGCGGGACGCGTGTAATGCGGGTGTTCGAGCAAACCGGAACTAAACGAGTCATGCACGGGGGAAGCTTCGTTGCCAAGCACGCCGGGAAGCAGCCGGACGACGCTATCGACGATGACCATCGCTCCTAATTCCCCGCCTGTTAATACGTAATCGCCAATCGAGATTTCATCGGTTACTAAGTATTCGCGAATCCGTTCATCATAGCCTTCATAATGTCCGCAAATCAGCACCAAATGGTCCTCTTTCGCCAGCTCTTCCGCTTTTTTTTGCGTGTACCGCTCCCCTTGCGGACAAAGCAAAATGATGCGCGGACGTTCGGAATCTTTTGTCACATGGGCAACCGCGTCAAAAATCGGCTGCGGTTTTAGCACCATCCCCGCCCCGCCGCCGTACGGATAATCGTCGACTGTTTTATGCTTGTTATCGGCAAAATCGCGAAAATTGATCACATTTAGCGAAACGGCTTTCTTCTCTTGAGCTTTTTTCAAAATCGACTCATTGAACACACCTGTAAACATATTTGGAAATAATGTCAATATATCGATTCTCATCATTCCAGCAGCCCTTCCATCGGGCGAATGGTAATCGTTTTTCTTTCGACATCGACGTTTTTCACAACGTCTTCTATATACGGAATAAGCACTTCTTTGCCGTTATTCCGTTTTACCACCCATACGTCGTTGGCGCCCGGCGTTAAAATTTCGCTCACCGTTCCGACCGTTTCTCCTTCTTCGGTAACGACCGTACAGCCAATAATTTCATGAAAATAATATTCTCCTTCGTTTAACTCGCCAAGTTGGCTTTCCGGAACTTTCAGCATCGCGCCTTTAAACTTTTCGACAAGGTTGATGTTGTCATATCCTTCAAATGAAAGTA
Organism: Parageobacillus thermantarcticus; assembly: GCF_900111865.1. GTDB lineage: Bacteria > Bacillota > Bacilli > Bacillales > Anoxybacillaceae > Parageobacillus > Parageobacillus thermantarcticus. The sequence goes on from NZ_FOJS01000003.1 coordinate 138,999, forward strand.
AATCGAATGACTTATGAACACGGTGGCTTTTGACGATGACTTCGATTGGCTCTTTCGATTTCTCCATAAAAATATATAACGTATTTCCTTTTTTATAACGTTCCTCCGGAAAATCAGTGCGGGAAATGACGCGCACTTCGCCGCGAATGCCGTGCGTATTCACAATTTTGCCGACATTAAACCACTTTTCCATTCTCTTTATGTTCACCCCTTCTTAGCGAATTTCTTTGACGATGCCGTCTTCAATAATAATGGCGCGTTTGGAAATGACATTTTCCCATTTGTCACCGACCTGTACGTCAATGAGCGCTTGCACTTCCCGCTCTTTTAACTCACTGCCTAACGGTAAAATATGTAGTTGTTCGAGCTGGAAGTCAAGCAGTTTTATTTTCTCTAATCTTGTATCCATTTCTTTAGAAAAATATTGCTTAAGAAGGGAAGAAGAATATTTTCCGGTCTTTTCGAGACGCTTTTGCTCGAAACGAAGCTGCTCGCATTCCCGCATCAGCTGTTGTTTTTGCGCCAAAAATGCCTCGCGCAGCGCTTGTTTGCTTTTTTCGGTGACGATTTGCCGCACTTCGATCGTTTGAATGATTTTCATAACGCCACTCCTAACGAGAACGAATATAGAAAAAGGGAGAGGAAAACCGCCCTCACCCTTCTTCATTCACTTGCACGATCACGCGTTTCGGCTGGCGCGCCGCCGCAGCATATACGACCGTGCGAATCGCGTGAATCGTGCGACCTTGTTTGCCAATCACCTTGCCGATGTCCTCTTTGTGCACAGACAATTTGTAGGTGATCGTCTGTTCATCTTCGACGCTTGTCACCAAAACCGCTTCAGGATGATCGACAAGCGCTTGTACAATCGTTTCGATTAATGGTTTCATGCGCACCACAGACATTATTTGCCGTATTTTAAGTTATGAAACTTCTCTAAAATGCCTTGTTTCGACAAAAGGTTGCGGACCGTATCCGACGGTTTCGCGCCGTTTTGTAGCCATTTCAGCGCAAGTTCCTCATCGATTTTGATTTCCGCTGGATCCGCAAGAGGATTATACGTACCGATCGTTTCGATGAAACGTCCGTCGCGCGGAGAACGAGAGTCCGCCACCACGATGCGATAGAAAGGTTTTTTCTTCGCGCCCATGCGTTTTAAACGAATTCTTACTGCCATGTTATTTTAGCACCTCCGTAAATAGTTCACACAAGATAGTATATTAACAATAATCGTGTAGTTTGTAAAGTGTTTTGTCTTAACACGCTATTCTCTACATAAATGGAAATTTCAATCCTCTTTTCTTTCCTTTCGGCATATTTGTCATCATTTTCATCATCTTTTTCATTTCGTCAAACTGCTTTAACAGCCGGTTGACTTCTTGGACAGACGTTCCGCTTCCTTTCGCAATCCGCTTTTTCCGGCTGCCATTAATAATTTCCGGATGCATTTTTTCTTCTTTCGTCATCGAGCGAATAATCGCTTCTACGCGGCTAATTTGCTTTTCATCAATTTGCAGATTGTTCAAGCCTTTTATTTTATTGAAGCCCGGAAGCATTTTTAAAATTTCGTCAAGCGGCCCGAGCTTGCGCACTTGCCCAAGCTGCTCTAAAAAATCATCGAGCGTAAACGTGGCGGTGCGTATTTTTTGCTCAAGTTCTTTCGCTTTTTCTTCATCGACGGCGGCTTGCGCTTTTTCAATAAGCGTGAGCACATCGCCCATTCCTAAAATGCGCGAAGCCATGCGCTCCGGATGAAACGGCTCGAGCGCGTCAAGCTTTTCGCCCATTCCGACGAATTTAATCGGCGTGTTTGTCACCGCCCGAATCGAAAGCGCCGCCCCGCCGCGCGTATCGCCATCGAGTTTTGTTAAAATAACGCCGGTAATGCCAAGCTGTTCGTGAAAGCTTTGCGCGACGTTCACCGCGTCTTGCCCTGTCATCGCGTCGACAACGAGAAAAATTTCATCCGGTTTCGCGACCTCTTTCATTTGCTTTAATTCATCCATTAACGCCTCGTCAATGTGAAGGCGGCCGGCCGTATCGATAAGCACATAGTCATGATGTTCTTCCTTTGCTTTTTCGATTGCCTGCTTGGCAATTTCCACAGGGCTGACTTGATCGCCTAGGGAGAAAACCGGCATATTCAGCTGTTTTCCGAGCGTTTCAAGCTGCTTAATCGCCGCCGGACGATAAATGTCGGCAGCAACTAACAGCGGCTTGCGGTTGTACCGTTTGCGCAGCAAGTTTGCTAATTTCCCCGTCGTCGTCGTCTTTCCAGCACCTTGCAGACCAACCATCATAATGACGGTCGGCGGGCGGCTGGCAACGGCTATTTTGCTTTGTTCTCCGCCCATCAGCTCGGTCAGCTCTTCCTTCACCACTTTAATGACTTGCTGCCCCGGCGTTAAGCTTTTTAGCACTTCCTGCCCGACCGCACGTTCGCTGACCCGTTTGACAAAATCTTTGACCACCTTAAAATTGACGTCCGCCTCAAGAAGCGCAAGGCGAACTTCGCGCATCATTTCTTTCACGTCCGCTTCCGTCACTTTTCCTTTGCCGCGGATTTTGCTCATGACGCGTTGCAAATGTTCCGATAATCCTTCAAACGCCATCTGTTTTCACCTCCTTATTCTAACTCTTCTAGTTCTTTAATAATATGAAAAATTTGTTGGTCGTTCCCATATTTTTGCAAAACATAGTCTTTCAGTTCGTTCATCAGCTGTTTTCGCTTTTGAAACTTCTGAAAGAGCGATAATTTTTTTTCATATTCCTCCAGCATCGCCTCAGTTCGTTTTATATTATCATAAACAGCCTGGCGGCTGACATCATACTGCTGTGCAATTTCGCCGAGGGAGTAATCGTCTAAATAGTAAAGCGACATATAGCTGCGCTGTTTTGGCGTCAGCAGCGCTTGGTAAAAATCGTACAAATAGTTCATTCTCATCGTTTTTTCGAGCATGAAACTCCCTCCTCTCTTGTTAAGTGAAACACCTTTACAGATGACTAGTGTATCTTTTTTTATGATGGATGTCAAGATTTTAACTTTACAAAAAAACGGGTAGCTGCGTACTACCCGATGTTATTGCTCGTTTTTGTCTTCCAATAAATCGGCAAACAAACCGTATACATATCGTTCCGGATCGAACGGTTGCAAATCGTCCACTTTTTCACCAAGCCCGACGAATTTCACCGGGATGCGAAGTTCGTTGCGGATTGCCAGCACGATTCCACCTTTCGCCGTGCCGTCGAGCTTCGTCAATACGATGCCGGTAACGTCTGTCGCTTCTTTAAACGTTTTCGCTTGGCTCATCGCGTTTTGCCCTGTTGTCGCATCAAGCACGAGCAGCACTTCATGCGGCGCGCCCGGAATTTCCCGTTCGATGACGCGCTTTACTTTTTCAAGCTCTTTCATTAAATTGACTTTATTTTGTAAGCGTCCTGCCGTATCGCATAAAAGCACGTCGACACCGCGCGCTTTTGCCGCTTGGATCGCATCATAGATCACCGCCGCCGGGTCGGAACCAGCCGTTTGTTTAATGACTTCCGCACCGACGCGTTCCCCCCATACTTCCAACTGCTCAATCGCTCCGGCGCGGAACGTGTCGCCCGCCGCCAGCATCACCGTCTTTCCTTCCGACTTCAACTTATGGGCGAGCTTGCCGATTGTCGTCGTTTTTCCGACTCCGTTCACACCGACAAATAAGATAACGGTTAATCCGTTTTCTTGGATATTTAATTCGGCCGGCTTGTCATCATCGCCGCGGTAAATCTCAACAAGCTTTTCGGAAATGACGGCCTGCATTTCTTGCGGGTCTTGAATGTTGCGGCGTTTCACCTCCATTTTCAGCTCATCGACGAGCTCCATGACGGTAGTCACGCCGACATCGGCGCTAATTAAAATTTCTTCGAGTTCTTCAAAAAATTCCTCATCGACTTTTCGATAGCGGGCGATTAAATCATTGACGCGCCCAGCGAACGAATCGCGCGTTTTCGCAAGCCCTTGCTTAAATTTTTCGGTAACCGAATCCGCTTGTTTTGTAATTTTTTCTTTCAGCTTTTTGAAAAAGTTCATATCGACGCCATCCTTTCTCCATTACGACTTTACGAGTTGCTTTGAATCTTCTAAGCGTACGGAAACGAGTTTCGATACGCCAGATTCCTGCATCGTGACGCCATATAGCACGTCCGCTTCTTCCATCGTTCCTTTTCGATGAGTAATGACGATAAATTGCGTCTGGTCGCTGAATTGTTTCAAATATTGGGCATAGCGGTGCACGTTCGCTTCATCTAGCGCCGCTTCGACCTCGTCAAGCACGCAAAACGGAACAGGGCGCACTTTTAAAATCGCAAACAATAGGGCAATCGCCGTTAGCGCCCGTTCCCCGCCGGAAAGCAAGCTTAACTGCTGCAGCTTTTTCCCCGGCGGCTGGGCGACGATCTCAATGCCTGTTTCGAGCAAATCGTCCGGGTTCGTCAGGCGCAAATCGGCGCTGCCGCCGCCAAACAGCTGGCGGAACACCTCGCGAAAGTGGGAACGAATATGCTCAAACGTCGATAAAAACCGTCGTTTCATTTCTTGGTCCATCTCATCAATCACTTGATGAAGCGTTTCTTTTGCTTGTTGAAGATCCGCTTTTTGCTCCGTTAAAAATTGATATCTCTCCGATACCCGCTCATATTCGTCAATCGCGCCTAAGTTTACCGTTCCAAGCTCATCGATTTCCCGTTTCATGAGCTTTACTTTTTTTCGCGCTTCTTGCACATCGACTGTTAATGGATACGCTTTTTTCGCCGCTTCAAATGAAAGCGCATATTCTTCGCGAAGGCGGTTCAGCAAGTTTTCAAGCTCAACGTCAAGGCGGTTCAATTTTACTTCTTCATCTTTCACGATATCGGCAAGCTGTTTATGCCGCCGCTTTTTCTCTTTCCATTCCCGCTCCAAATGCTCGAGCTTCGTTTGATATTGCAGGCGCTGTTCGCGGCGGCTTGTGATCAGTTCAATTGTTTTTTGTTTGTCTTGCGCTTTTTTTTGCCGCATCTTTTCTAATTCTTCTTCTCCGGAATGGCTAGCGTTCATTTCTTCGATCAGAGCGGCGAGTTCCTGTTCGGCCGCCTGCAGCTGTCTTTCTGCATCCGCTCGCTCGGCATGGAGCTGTTCTACTTTTTCTTGCGCGTTTTTTAAACGCTGCTTTGTCTCAGCAAGGGTGATTTTTTGTTCGGTCATCGCTGCTTGTAGCGCTTCTTTGGATGTCTGCTCCGTTTGCTTTTGCGCTTGCAGCGTTTCGATCGCCCGGTCGATTTCCTGCAATTTTTCATCTAAACCGCGAAGCTGCTGTTCAATTGCTGTTAGCTTTTCTTCCATTTGCTTTGCTTCTTGTTCGTCATGCGCTTTTTCATGATCATAAAGCGCAAGGCGTTCATTCATATTTTGTTCTTGCAATTGTACTTCACGCAATTCGCTTTTTATTTCTTGTAGGGCAAAACGCTCCTCTTCTATTTGCTGGCGCAGCGCAAGCGATGCCGCTTCTTCCTTTTGGATCTCCTTCTTTTTCGTTTGCACAAAACGTTCGAGCTGCTCCGTTTTTTGTTCCATTTCACGGAGCTTTTCCGTAATCGTTTCTAATTCGCGGCTTCTGCTTAACAGCGAATTCGTTTTTTTCGCAATTCCGCCGCCAGTCATCGCGCCGCCTGGACTAACGACGTCGCCATCAAGCGTTACAAGACGGTAGCGATAATGAAGCAAACGCGCCAGCTCATTCGCCCCTTTTAAATCAGTCGTGATAATCACATTTCCAAGCAAATGGGCAATGACAGAACGATAGGCACTGTCATATTGAATAAGCTCGCTGGCAATTCCGACAAACGACGGATGGTCTTTCACAAGGGAAAGTTGTTCGGGAGAAATCGCTTTCGGCTGCATGACGTTCAGCGGCAAAAAAGTAGCACGTCCGTACGCATGCGCTTTTAAGTAACGGATCGCTTCCCGCGCGACTTCCTCATTGTCTACAACGATGTGCTGCATCGCGCCGCCAAGCGCGATTTCCAGCGCCGTTTCGTAGCGGTCAGGCACTTGAATCAATTCGACGATCGCCCCATGAATGCCCGGAAACTGCGCGCGCGCTTTTAATATCTCTTTTACTCCTTGGAAAAACCCCGCATAGTCTTGCTGCATTTCCTCAAGCATTTCTTTGCGCGATTTCGTTTGCTGCAAATATTGGTACGCTTGATAAAGCAGCGATTCTTTCTTTTCCAAATCGGCTTTCATCGCCGCAACTTTGTCCGCTTTTTGCCGCAAGAGCGCTTCTTTTTGCTGCAGCACTTTTTCTATTTGCTTACGCTTTTCATCTAGTTTCGCGTATTGCTCTTTCAGATATTTGCGTTCGTCTAAATATTTGCGGTTTTCCGCAGCAAGCGCACTTTGTTTTGCCTGCAGCTTCTCTAGCATCGCTCGCAAATGGGAGCGTTCGTTTTTTAACGACGCTTGTTCGTGAACTAGTTCAATATAATCGCTTTTTAACTGTTCGATTTTTTCTTCCACATTTGCGTCATAGGCAGAAAGGGAAGCTTGCTTTTCGCTCAATTCCGCTTGAATCGCAGAAACCGCCTGTTTTAGCGCGGAAAGCTGTTCGTTCTCGCGCGCTAACGCTTGTTCAATGCGTTCTTTTTTTTCGGAAAGAACGGCGATCGTATCTTCGAGCTGCTTTTTATATTGAGCAGCGTTTTTCTTGCGCTCTTTTAATACTTCTTTTTTTCCTTCCAATTTTTCTAATTCTTCGCTGGCAACGAGCAACACTTGCTGCAGGCCGTCAATCGACTCATCCAGCGCTGTAATGTGGTCGCGAAGCTGTTCGATTTCTGCTTCCTCTTTTTGGATTGCGGCAGAAAGCTGTATTTCATCGTTTTGGTGCTGCGCGAGCAGTTGCTTTAACGACGTCCATTGCTGATGCAATTGTTCAATGTCATGCACCATTAGCGCTACTTCGAATCTTTCCAGTTCATCGCGCTTTTCCAAATATTCTTTGGCGATTGATGCTTGCATTTTTAGCGGCTCTAGTTGCTGCTCCAACTCATGTAAAATGTCGTTCACGCGCTGCAAATTTTCTTGCGTTTCGGCGAGTTTATTTTCCGCTTTTTTCTTGCGGATTTTATACTTTAACACACCGGCTGCCTCTTCAAAAATGGTGCGTCTTTCTTCCGGTTTACTGCTTAAAATTTCCTCGACGCGCCCTTGTCCGATAATAGAAAACGCTTCTTTTCCAAGGCCGGAATCCATGAACAAATCAACAATGTCTTTTAAGCGGCACGGTTGTTTATTAATGAAAAATTCGCTTTCTCCCGAGCGGTAAACGCGCCGCGTAATGCTGACTTCCTGATAATCGAGCGGCAAAAATTGATCTTCGTTATCGAGGGTAATCGTCACTTCTGCGACATTCAGCGGTTTGCGAGAATCACTGCCGGCAAAAATAATATCTTCCATTTTTGCGCCGCGCAGCGATTTCGCCGACTGCTCGCCAAGCACCCAGCGAATCGCGTCGGTAATATTGCTTTTTCCGCTCCCGTTTGGACCGACGACCGCCGTCACTCCGGGAACAAATTCAATCGATACTCGATCAGCGAACGATTTAAATCCGATAATATCTAATCGTTTGAGGAACATTCGTACCCCGCCTCACAATCTTCCAGTTGTTGTACCACCACTATAGGATAAAAGCCGAAAGAAGGGCTGACTATATTCGGAGAGCCAGCCCCCTTACTCTTTCTCCACCGTTTTTAGCTTTTGCAATGCCATTTGCGCCGCGTGTTGTTCCGCCTCTTTTTTTGATTTTCCGACGCCGATGCCGAGCTCTTGTCCGTTTAACGAAACGCGCGAGACAAATTCTTTATTGTGCGCCGGCCCTTTCTCCTCTAAAATGCTATATTCGAGCACGCCGATGCCATCGCGTTGGACAAGTTCTTGCAATTGGCTTTTAAAATCCATCACATGAGAAAAAGCACCTTCATCAATTTTTGGAAAAATCGTTTGTCCCAAAAATTGCATGACCGCATCCATTCCTTGATCCAAGTAAAGTGCGCCGATGAACGCTTCAAATACGTCTGCTAAGAGCGCCGGTCTCGTTCGCCCTCCCGTCAATTCTTCCCCTTTTCCTAAAAGCACGAGTTCGCCGAACGATAAGGCGTTGGCAAACTTGACAAGCGACGGTTCACAGACAATCGCCGCGCGCAGTTTCGTCAATTCGCCTTCGCTCATATGGGGGAATTTTTTAAACAAATATTGCGAAACGGTAAGTTCCAGCACCGCATCGCCTAAAAACTCAAGCCGTTCATTATCTTCATGCGGCCGTCTCCGATGCTCATTCACATACGATGAATGGGTAAAAGCTTGAATGAGAAGTTTTTCATTCGTAAAAAAAATGCCGATTTTTTTTTGCAATTCCTTAAATCTGGCTCGCCTTTTTTCATTGATACGTTCCTTATCTTTTTGCTTCGACATATATAAGGCCCTCCGACTTCATCCACGCGAAATATATGTAAAAAGCAACGCTTCTATACTTCCTTATTATATCCGTTCATCCGTGCGTTACACCGATAAAAAGCATAGAAAGCCCCGCTTTTGAACGGGACTTTTCTAAAGATATTACATGTGGCTTTTTATGTAGTTCACAGCGTCTCCTACTGTGACAATTTTTTCAGCCTCTTCATCGGAAATTTCCATATTAAATTCATCTTCCAATTCCATCACAAGCTCTACGATATCTAGAGAATCAGCCCCTAGATCATCTTTGAAAGAAGCATCCAATGTTACTTGGGATTCTTCGACGCCTAAACGGTCGACGATGATTTTCGTAACACGCTCTAATACGTCTGCCATTGCATTCACCTCCCTTCATGATTATAGTAGATTCAGCTAGAAAATACTAGCTATTTCAAAAACCTATTTTACATGACCATTCCACCGTCCACATGAAGCGTTTGCCCCGTCATATAGCTAGCAGCATCCGATACGAGGAAAGAAACGACTTTCGCGACATCTTCCGGTTCGCCGAAGCGGGCAAGCGGAATTTGTTTTAACATTTCCGTCTTTATTTCTTCGCTAAGGCGCTCGGTCATATCAGTCGTAATAAATCCAGGGGCAACCGCATTGACGGTGATGTTGCGGCTTGCCAGCTCCCGAGCTGCCGTTTTTGTCAACCCGATCACACCCGCTTTCGCGGCGACATAGTTTGCTTGTCCCGGATTCCCCATGACGCCGACGATGGAAGCGATGTTCACGATGCGGCCGTACCGTTGTTTCATCATCGGACGCGTCACAGCTTTCGTACAGTTAAATACCCCTTTTAAATTAATGTTAATCACATCATCCCATTCTTCTTCTTTCATGCGCATTAGTAAATTGTCGCGGGTAATGCCGGCGTTGTTGACTAAAATATCGATTCGTTCAAATCGTTCCAATACCGCTTTGACCATTTGCTCAACGGCTTTAGCGTCGGATACGTCCGCTTGAATAGCAAACGCTTCCCCACCCATGTTTTTAATTTCTTCGACGACTTCGTTCGCTTTCGCTTCGCTGCCGGCGTAATTGACCGCTACTTTTGCTCCTTGGCGCGCCAGTTCCAATGCAATCGCCCGGCCGATGCCGCGCGACGCTCCCGTGACAAGCGCAACTTTCCCTTGCAACATCGTTTACTCCCCTTTCAATGCCGCAACGGTCGCTTGCAAAGACGCAAGATCGTTCACGGCGTACACGCTCACGCTGCGGCTAATTTTTTTCACAAGTCCTGACAACACTTTTCCCGGACCGATTTCAACAAACGTATCTACTCCTAAACGGATCATTGTTTCTACCGACTGCTCCCAGCGGACAGGAGAATATAATTGCTCGATCAATAAACGCAAAATTTCTTCTTTTTTCACCACCGGCTGTGCGGTGACATTGGCAATGACAGGGATTTCCGCATCGCGAATCGCAATCGTGTTTAGCACCTCTTGCAAATGGCTTGCAGCCGGTTTCATAAGCAAAGAGTGAAACGGACCGCTCACTTCAAGCGGAATCACCCGTTTTGCCCCGCGCTCTTTCGCAAGGTTCCCCGCCTTTTCCACTCCTGCTTTGGAACCGGAAATCACGATTTGCCCCGGGCAGTTTAAATTTGCCAGCTGCACAGGATCGCCTTGTTCAGAAATTTCCTTTGTGACGGCTTCAAGCGCAGCTGCATCCATTCCTAACACGGCCGCCATCGTTCCTTCTCCCGCTGGCACCGCTTCTTCCATAAACTCTCCGCGCTTTCTTACCGCATACACCGCATCGGTAAACGAAAGCGCTCCCGCCGCTACAAGCGCCGTATATTCTCCTAGGCTATGGCCGGCAACATAATCAGCCGCAATACCGGCTTCTTTTACTTTTTCAAGAAGCGCAACGCTTGTTGTCAATAAAGCGGGCTGCGCGTTGTACGTTAATGTCAGCGTTTCTTGCGGCCCTTCGAAAATCAGCGAGGAAAGCGCAAAACCAAGGCGTTCGTCCGCTGATTGAAACACCGCGGCAATATTAGCATCGCTTTGTGCGATGTCTTTTCCCATCCCTACTGTTTGCGATCCTTGGCCTGGAAAAATAAAGGCGATTTTCCCCATACGTTTCCCTTCCTTTTATGAATGATTTTGCTCAAGCGCCTCTTTTATGGTAGTGATGATATCGTTCATTACCATTTCCCGCGCCTGACGAACAGCGTGAAAGATCGCATTCGCGTCAGACGAACCGTGCGCTTTGATGACAGGCGCATTTAATCCGAACAGCGCCGCTCCTCCGTATTCGGCGTAGTCCATCGTTTTTTTCAAATGGATTAACTTCGGTTTCAAGACGGCTGCCGCTAGTTTGCTTGAAAAACTGCTTGTTAGCGTTTGTTTCAACATCGAAAAAACGGAAATAGCCGTGCCTTCAATCGTTTTTAACGCGACGTTTCCAGTAAATCCATCTGTGACAACGACATCGGCGACACCTTGCAATAAATCGCGCGCTTCTACGTTGCCGATGAAATGGAGATTCGTCTCTTTCAAAAGCTGAAAAGTCCGCTTTGCGACATCATTCCCCTTTTGGTCTTCCGTTCCGACGTTTAACAAGCCGATGCGCGGCCGCGGTATTCCGCGCACTTTTTCCGCGTACACCGCCCCCATTAAAGCATATTGCAACAAATGTTCCGGCCGGGCATCAACGTTGGCGCCGACGTCCAAAAACAAAAATCCTTCGCCGCCAACCGTCGGAAGCGTCGGTGCCAATGCCGGCCGATCGATCCCGGCGATTCGCCCAACGACAAATAGCCCTGCCGCCATCAGCGCACCTGTATTTCCCGCCGATATGCAAGCATCGGCGCGGCCTTCTTTCACTTCTTCGGCCATCAGCACCATGGACGAGCGCTTTTTTCTTCTCACTGCCCGCACTGGTTCATCTGTTGCTTCGATCACTTCATCAGTATGAATGACGGTGATGCGATCTTCCGATGAAAGATATGGACGAATTTTGCTTTCGTCACCTAATAGCGTAATATGTACATCTGAGAAGTGTCGGGCAGCTTTTATTGCGCCAAGGACGATTTCTTTCGGCGCATGGTCGCCGCCCATCGCATCAATTGCTACTTTCATTGCTGTCTCCATCCTTTTTTTCGTTATTTGATCGATACATTTCAAACGTTCCGGAAAAAACAAGCTCTTGTCCGACGTAGCTGTTTACTTCCACAATCGTTCGTCCGTTCTCATTTTCACCGATCACTTTTGCTTTCGCTACGACTCGCTCGTTTTCTTTCACTTGTCTTGTGAAGCGAATGTTCGCTTTCGCAGTCAGTGCAAGTTCGTCGTTAATGACGGCGACGGCAAGCGAATTGGCTTGGGCGAACAAATGATGGCCGCGCGCAATGCGGTTTCGTTTAAACACGTGTTCCGCTCTCACATCGAAAATAGAAATGGCGCTATGGTCTGGCTCGATATCAATAATTTCCCCGATCACTTCCTCAATCGGAAGCGCTCTTACTTTATCAGCCAGCGACTGTTGTGCGACATGTTTAATTCGCTCACGCAACTCAGGTATCGACAACTCTAAACGATCCAAGCGGATCGTTTGAACGCTGACAGAAAATTTTTCTGCCAATTCTTCATCGGTAATAAACGGATTTTTTTGAATCGTCTCTTGCAAAAGCCTTTGTCGTTCCCGTTTGCTTTTCCGCATGTTTCTTACACCGTCCGTTTTTATGACTAGGTACTAACAGTAGTATATAATCTCAAAAAAAAGATTGCAAGTAAAAAACAAAAGGGATTCTTCAGTCAAATTAATCTAATTTTTCTCCATCTAGCACACCGGACTCATGCAAATAAAGGCGCAACCATTGATACGACTCATCGCGCCAAAACGCGGTAGACTGAACCAATTTCGCCGCATCGTTGCGCGCCACTTCCAAAATGCGATAATCGTGCACGACGTCGCCAAATTTAAATTCAGGCATGCCGCTTTGCTTTGTGCCAAAAAAATCACCCGGGCCACGCAATTGCAAATCTTTTTCGGAAAGTACGAAGCCGTCCGTCGTTTCCGTCATAATGCGCATCCGCTCTTTCCCTGTTTCCGATTTTGGATCGGCGATTAAAATACAATACGACTGCTCATCGCCGCGGCCGACCCGTCCGCGCAATTGATGCAGCTGCGCCAGCCCAAACCGCTCCGCATCGTAAATCACCATAACCGTGGCGTTCGGCACATTGACACCGACTTCGACGACCGTAGTCGAAACTAATACTTGCACACGATTTTCGCTGAACGCCTTCATCACTTCTTCTTTTTCCTCCGAAGAAAGCCGCCCATGCATCAACCCGATGTTGTATTTTCCTCTGTAATAATGCGTCAACATGCTGTGGACATCAATCGCATTTTGCACATCCAATTTTTCCGATTCCTCGATAAGCGGGCATATGACATATGCTTGCCGTCCTTTTTGAATTTCTTTTTCCATAAAGTCAAGGACGCGTTCAAACATATGATGTTTTACCCAATACGTCTGCACCTTTTTTCTCCCAGCCGGCATTTCGTCAATCACCGATACGTCCATTTCGCCGAACGCGGTGATCGCAAGCGTTCGCGGAATCGGCGTTGCCGTCATCATCAACACGTCAGGCGCTTGCCCTTTTTCGCGCAAAATCCGGCGCTGTTCCACGCCAAAGCGATGCTGTTCGTCTGTGATCACTAAGCCAAGCTTTTGGAAATTTACTTCTTCCTGAATAAGCGCGTGCGTTCCAACAACAATATCAATCGTTCCACAAGCGAGTTGTTCTAAAATTTCCTTTCTTTTCTTTCCCTTTACAGAGCTTGTTAACAACGCCACTGTTACATCGGTCGACGCGAATAATGCTTGCAATGACTGTGCGTGCTGCTCTGCTAAAATTTCCGTCGGCACCATGAGCGCTCCTTGATAACCGGACAAAACGGCGGCGTATAATACAATCGCGGCAACGACCGTTTTCCCTGAACCAACATCTCCTTGAAGAAGACGGTTCATGCGGTACGGCGATTGCATATCTGTTAATATTTCGCGAACGACGCGCTGTTGCGCTTTTGTTAGCGAAAATGGCAGCCGCGCGATAAAATCATGCAATTTTTCCGGCGCAAACGAGTGGGCGATTCCTTTCGAATGTTCCCGCTGCACTTTGCGAAGCGCATGTATTTTTAATTGAAAAAGCAAAAATTCCTCGTATACAAGCCGGCGTCTCGCCTGTTTCAATTCTTCGTGGGAACGCGGGAAATGGATTGCCCGAATCGCTTCTTGCTTTGAAATAAGCCGGTACGTCCGCCGCATTGACAGCGGAAGCGGATCGATAATTGCTTCACCGTATTGCGCTAAAGCCAACTGGATAAAACGCCGCATTCCTTTCACGGTGACGGATCCGCGAACCGAGTAAACCGGTTCCAACTCGCGCTTTTGCGGCAACGGCCCTAATTTCAATTCATTTGCTGTAATCGCTTGACGACGCCGGTCCCATTTTCCGATGACCGTAACCGTATCATTCATGGATAATTTTTGCTTTAAATAAGGGCGGTTGAAACAAACGACGGTGATTAAATACCGCCCAACAAGCAAGCGAAACGTTAGGCGCGATTTTTTTTTCGCGTAATAGGTAAGAGAAGGCTCGCTATACACCTTCCCTTCGACCGTTACTTTTTCGTCATGTTTCACTTCCGCCAAATCTTTTACCTCATAATCTTCATAACGATACGGAATGTGCATGAGCAATTCCTCAATGGTTGTAATCCCCATTTCCCGGAGCGCTTCGCTCGTTTCTTCGCCAATTCCCTTTATTGCTGTAACGGGTTGTTGCAACTCACGATTCACGGCTATTAGCTGAAACGCCGAACGGCGTTTCCTGCTAAACCTCCTTGTGCAGTTTCTTTTCATTTCAACGACTCGGTTTTTCGTGCCAGAAAGCGCCAATCTGCCGCTAGCCGCTTGGCGCCAGATGGACCATCATCGTAAAAACGCTTTTTATTTCATGTTTCTCTTGCCGTTGCCATACAATAAAATAGAAGGGGGAGCCCCCTTCTACTATTCTAACATATTCATTCAACAGAAAAGATAAAAGGATATAGCGGCTGTCCTCCATTGTGCACTTCCACTTCCACATCCGCATATGTTTCCTCAATATAAGAAACGATTGCTTCCACTTCTTCTTCTGTCGCATCTTTTCCATATATCATTGTCACGATTTCACTTTCTTCGTCCATTAACGCAGCAAGCAATTGCTTCGTCACCGAAAGCTTATCCTGTTCAGCCGCAACGATTTTGCTGTCAGCAAGCCCCATGTAATCATCTTTTTTAATTTCTACTCCGTCGATCGTCGTGTCGCGTACGGCAAACGTAACTTGCCCGGTTTTGACGCGAGATAAGGCAGCGGTCATTGCTTTTTCGTTTTGTTCCTCAGAAAGTGACGGGTTAAACGCTAGCAATGCCGACATGCCTTGCGGGATCGTTTTCGTTGGAATGACGATCACTTTTTGATTGACGACAGAGGCGGCTTGTTGCGCAGTCATAATAATGTTTTTATTGTTTGGCAGCACGAATACCGTTTCGGCGTTACTGCTTTCAATCGCCTTTACGATATCTTCCGTGCTAGGGTTCATCGTTTGGCCGCCTTCAATCACCACATGTGCGCCGATGCTTTTGAACAATTTGGCAACGCCATCCCCCATCGCGATCGTCACAATTCCGTATTTTTCTTTTCGTTTTGCATTTGCCGTGCTTACAGCAACAGGACGTTCTTTATTGACGATGTTTGCATGTTGCTCGCGCATATTTTCGATTTTAATGTTGATTAAACTCCCGTACTTTTGCCCGTACGTCAATACTTCTCCCGGCTGCTCCGAATGTATATGCACTTTGACAAGTTCATCATCGGCAATTACTAACAGCGAATCGCCGAATCGGCTTAAATCTTGGCGAAACGTTTCTTCGGAAAATGGATGCTTTTCTAGTTTATCTCGTTCAAACCGCACCATAAATTCGGTACAATAGCCGAACTCGATTTCATCGGTATGAATGTGGCTTTGCGCACTTTTATGGTGTTCCGCCTTGATTAATTCTTGCATAGAAACTTCCGCTGGCTTCCGATCAACGACGCTTTCTCCTTTCAATCCGCTCAAAAAACCTTCATATACGTAGACAAGTCCTTGACCGCCGCTATCGACAACACCGACTTCTTTTAACACCGGCAATAATTGGGGAGTGCGTTGTAAAGATGCCTTCGCTTCTTTCACTACTTCTTCCATTACAACGACAATATCTTGTTCTTTTTTTGCAACTTCTACAGCTCGTTTCGCCGCATCTTTCGCTACGGTTAATATCGTGCCTTCCACCGGCTTCATGACCGCTTTATAAGCGGTGGTAACTCCTGCTTCAAGCGCAGCGGCAAATTCGACACTATTAATTTCTTGTTTCGTTTCAATCGCTTTCGCAAAACCACGGAACAATTGCGATAAAATCACTCCCGAATTTCCACGCGCCCCCATCAACAATCCTTTTGCCAATGCGCTGCTGACTTTTCCAATATGATCGGAAACGTTATTTTTTACTTCCTTTGCACCAGAAGTCATGGACAAATTCATATTCGTGCCTGTATCGCCATCCGGGACCGGAAAGACGTTCAGCGCGTCGACGGCTTTTGCGTTGTTCGATAAATGCGCTGCACCTTGGAAGACCATTTCGGCAAAACGTCTTCCGTCAAGTGTCCTAATTGTCACCGACTAACTCCTCCTTACTACGGATTCGTCACGCGAACCCCTTGAACGTAAATATTAATCGACTGTACAGAAAGCCCTAACGTTTGATCAAGCGTATATTTCACTTTTGTTTGCACGTTATGGGCAACTTCGGAAATTTTTGTTCCATAGCTAACGATAATGTACATATCGATATGTACTTCGCCGTTTTCTTCGCGGACAATCACGCCTTTGGAAAAGTTTTCTCTCCGCAAAATTTCCGAAATCCCATCTTTAATTTGATTTTTCGACGCCATTCCGACGATTCCGTAACAATCGACCGCGGCACCGCCTGCAATCATCGCAATAACGTCATTCGAGATTTCGATTCGCCCGTATTTCGTTTGCAATTCAATCGACATGCTCGCTCCCCCTTCGGAATTATTCGCATAGCTACCGCCATTGTACTATAACATTTTCCTTTTTAAAAGTTGTCCCATCGCCCACTAGTATTATTTAGCCGAAAATAAAAATATATGTCAAGGATATTTTCTTGAAAGATAAAACATCATATATTGAAATTTCACCGTTTGTATGATAAATTATAATAGTGTTTTTTAGACTCACATGGAAGCGGTGCTAGTAAGGAGGGAAAAAAGATGGCAAAATG
This sequence comes from Parageobacillus thermantarcticus, assembly GCF_900111865.1. Lineage (GTDB taxonomy): Bacteria > Bacillota > Bacilli > Bacillales > Anoxybacillaceae > Parageobacillus > Parageobacillus thermantarcticus. Next base: position 155,885 of record NZ_FOJS01000003.1, read on the forward strand.
CTTTGTGACAGGGAAGAAAAAATCTTTCGGCAACTCACGTTCGCATGCGATGAACGCCAATAAACGCACATGGAAAGCAAATCTGCAAAAAGTTCGTATTTTAGTGGACGGTAAGCCAAAACGTGTATGGGTGTCCGCCCGCGCGTTAAAATCTGGAAAAGTGCAACGCGTGTAATAACGGTTTGCTCATCATAAAAAAAGCACCAAAATTTGGTGCTTTTTTCTTATCCTTTTTTAAAGGAATTTAGCATGGCACGCACAATCCCGCCGAGAAATTTCGGCAATTTAATGGTATAAAATTTCATTCCGATTCCCTCCTCACAACGATCGTAACGCTCCTTCGCCTCATCTCTTTATCAGTATATTCGTTTGATTTTAAATCGTACCTGCATCGCTGCTTCTTATCATCATTAATATGCCTTCAGAAAAGGAAAAAGTACCGGAAGCTTGGATCAGTTCATTACTAATACATAGTGTCGAACCGCGAAAAATATGACAATTTGTTAGCGGATATTTAAATCCTTCCAACATCATTCCTTTTATATCATCGGAAATCGGAATGTAAGAAACATAGCGGTATCGTTGATCATAAGAAACGGTGTGCGTGCCTGGAAGATGAATTGTCACAATATTTTGCTTGTCTATCATCTCGATCGGCTTTTCTGCATATTTGATCAGCAATTGGACATTGCCGAATAAATGATCTAAGCGGCCGCCGGTTGCCCCGAAAATCCGGATTTTCTCGGCTTTTTGCCGCACCGCCCAATCAAGCGCAATTTCCATATCCGTTTTATCTTTTTCTGCCGGCCATATGTCAAGGTCATTAAGCATTTTTTGCAATGACAGGATCTCTTCTGTCGTCAACGAGTCGAAATCGCCAAACGCCTTGATCGGCCGAATCCCTGCTTCAAGCAGCGTCTTTGTCCCGCGGTCTACCCCGATCCATTGCACATGTTCCCCATCATAACTAGAAAGAGAAGGAAGATGCTCATTCGGTCCTCCGCCGACAATATGAATAAACATACGGTTTTCTCCCTTCCTTTTCCACTTTAATAAAAGCGGAAGGTCGAATGCCTTCCGCTCAGCTTTCGCCGCGAATGGCGCGAATCGCCGCGGCGCGGTCGCGTTCATTATAAATGGCAGAACCAGCAACAAGCACGTTTGCCCCCGCCTCGATGCAAAGGCGGGCCGTTTCGGCATTGATCCCGCCATCCACTTCAATTTCTACGAACCGTCCTTTTTCTTTTACTAATTGCGCGACTTGCCGAATTTTTGGCAGTACAGATGGAATAAATTTCTGCCCTCCAAATCCTGGGTTAACTGTCATCAATAATACTAAATCCACATCATCGAGCATATGTTGAATCATTTCGACCGGCGTATGTGGATTTAAGACAACCCCAGCCTTTACTCCATGCTCTTTGATTAAATGAATCGTGCGATGCAAATGCGGGCACGCTTCGACATGGACCGATAAATAATCGGCTCCTGCTTTCGCAAAAACAGGAATGTAGCGATCAGGTTCCTCAATCATTAAATGGACGTCTAAAGGCAGCTTTGTCACAGGACGAATCGCTTCGACAATGAGCGGACCGATAGTAATGTTCGGAACAAAGTGCCCGTCCATCACATCGACATGAATGTAATCGGCTCCGCCTCTCTCCACATCGCGAATTTCCTCAGCAAGCCGTGCAAAATTTGCAGATAAAATCGATGGCGCAATTTTTACCATAGTCAATACCTCGACTTTCGTTCTTTCATTTCTTCAACAAAACTGATGTAATTCTCATACCGATAAGAAGCAATTTCCCCCGCTTCGACCGCTTCTCTTACAGCGCATTTCGGCTCCGCGATATGCAAGCAGCCGCGAAATTTGCACGCATCGCTTCGCTCGCGAAACTCTGGAAAATAAAGCGGCAGATCGTCTATTTCCAATTCATCCAGCTCTAGCGCACTAAACCCCGGCGTATCGGCAACGAGACCACCGCCAACTTCCAGCAATTCTACATGGCGGGTCGTATGTTTTCCGCGCCCTAAATGCGTAGAAATATCATTCGTTTTTAACTGCAAATCCGGGCGGAGCGCATTTAAAAGCGAAGACTTCCCAACGCCCGATTGCCCAGCAAAAACGGAAACACGGCCTTCTAAATAGGAAAGCAGCTGTTCTACTCCCAATTTTGCAACTGTTGACGTCTCAATGACATCATATCCTATTTGCCGATAGTCGCGAATATATTGCTCGATTGTCGGTTTTGTCTGATCGTCGACTAAATCCATTTTATTCACGACAACAATCGGGCGAATCTGTTTCGATTCAACAAGAACGAGAAAGCGGTCGAGAAGCTTTGCGCTAAAATCCGGCTCCACTGCCGAAAACACTAAAATCGCTTGTTCTACATTAGCGATTGGCGGGCGAACGAGCCAGTTTTTTCGTTCGCGTATCTCCATAATATATCCTTCTGTCTCACCTGTCGCCTGAAATACAACATCATCGCCGACAAGAGGAGTAATTTTCTGCTTGCGAAATACTCCTCTTCCCCGGCATTGAAACACCTTTCCTTCCGATAATACATAATAAAATCCACTTAACGCTTTAATAATCTTTCCTTCTGCCATAGCCTCACTCCTTTTGACGATTATTCTGGATATGGAATGGTTCCCTCATCTTTTATTACATTGTTGACAATGACGCGATAATACGCTGTTTGCTTATATGGGATTTCAAACGTCACCGTCTCCTTTACCGGCTCAGTCAGACGATATGTTTTATACGGTATCGTCATATTGTGATTGGCATCTTGAATATATAATTGTGCTTCGACGACTTGGCCTTCTTCTTCCGGTTCATACGGAATTTCAATATCTTTGATCACCGTTTTCGTAGGAAGCGGCTCCCTGCCACGCGAAATAATAACAGTAATCGTATCGCCTTTGTCTACTTTTTCATTTGCTTTCGGCGTTTGCGAAATAACGAGTCCTTCCGGAACTTTATCGGAATATTCGTATTTCATTTTTACATGCAGCTGCTGGTCATTGGCATAATCACGCACGCTTTTTTCCGTATACCCGGTCAAATCTTTTAACGTAATTTTTTCCGGACCAAGGCTGACGGTGAAAATCACTTCCGTTTCTTCGGGAACAACTTCGTCACCTGCATAAGGAAATTGGTCGATAATCGTGCCAAGCGGCTTATCGCTATATCGTTCATTGCGCGTAATCTTCATAAAATTTTCGCTTTTCAGCTGTTCTTCCGCTATTCCGATATCTTCGCCGATAAAATCGCCGAACTCTACTTTCTTTTTGCCGATGCTTTTATAAATAATAACAGCCGACCCTTGTTTTACCGTCATTCCCGCTTCCGGTTTTGTGCGCACTACTTTTCCTTCCGCGATTTCGTCATTCTCGACGTCAATGGTGTCTTTAATCTCTAACCCTAGCGCCGACAACTGTTCAACCGCTTTGTCATAATCTTTGTTGATGACATTCGGCATCGTCACTTCCTTTGGAAAAATCAAATCGGGAATCCATGTGACCGCGCTCACTCCGGTCGCGACTAGAAACAAAAATAATGCGGTAAGCCAAACGAGCCATTTTCGCTTTTTTTTCGGTTTTACCTCTTTTTTCTCTTCTTCCTGCTTTTCTTCATAAATGATGGTTTGCTGCTCTCTTCCGGCGCTAATATCGTTTTCTTTAATAATCGGAATCGCCTTTGTCGGCTCCTCGTCATCGGCAGGAATCACGAATTTTTGCTCGTTGACACGTTCCGGATCTAAAGCCGTGCGAATATCTTCATTCATTTCCCTCGCTGAACGGTAACGATAAAACGGATCTTTCGCCGTCGCTTTCAAAATAATGTTCTCAACGCTTTGCGGAATGTTAGGATTCCACGCTTTTGGAGAAGGAGTTTCCGTCTGCAAGTGTTTGAGCACAATCGATACAGCAGATTCACCGGAAAAAGGGAGCTGCCCTGTTACTAATTCAAACATGACAATTCCTAAGGAGTAAATGTCCGACTTTTCTGTCGCAATTCCGCCGCGTCCTTGTTCTGGCGACAAATAATGAACAGAACCGAGCACCGAGTTGGCTTGCGTAATCGTAGTGGAACTAAGGGCAACGGCGATCCCAAAATCAGTCACTTTCACGTTTTCGCGCTCGTCGATTAAAATGTTTTGCGGCTTAATATCGCGGTGAATAATCCCGTTTTCATGGGCGTGCGCGATCGCGGATGTTAATTGCTCCATAATATGAAGCGCCTTCGGAACCGGAAGGGGGGCATGTTTATGAATATATTGTTTTAACGTACACCCACGCACATATTCCATGACAATATAATAGATGCCTTCATCTTCCCCAACATCGTAAATGGTGACGATATTTTCGTGATTCAAGCTCGTTGCCGCTTGCGCTTCACGGCGAAATCGCCGAATAAACTGTTCATCATTGGCAAAATCCAAGCGCAGCACTTTTACGGCGACGTCACGGTCTAAAATGATATCTCTCGCCAAATAAACGTTTGCCATCCCTCCGCCGCCAATTAAACGAATGATTTTATAGCGGTCGTTTAACCGTTTGCCGATGAGCATGCGGATCACCTACTTTCACGTTCCAATGAAAAATCGATAATCGCCAATGTAATATTGTCTTCTCCCCCATGTTCATTCGCTAAGTCAATTAACGTTTGCGCCTTGTGCTCGAGCGTGCCGGCGGATGTTAAAATATGTATCATCATCTGTTCCGATACTTTGTTTGATAAGCCGTCCGAACATAAAAGCAACATATCATGCTCATCGATGCTGATCGTTTTCACATCCAATTTCACTTCTTGTTCTGTGCCGAGCGCACGCAGCAATATATTTTTACGCGGATGATGTTCTGCATCCTCTTTAGAAATTTGCCCAGTTTTCACTAATTCATTGACAAGCGAATGATCTTCCGTAATTTGCTGAAACCCGCTTTTATTTAACAAGTAGCAGCGGCTGTCGCCAATATGCCCGACCGTCGCAAACTGGTCGGTGCAAATCGCGCTGACGATCGTTGTCCCCATTCCTTGACATTCCGCATGATTCAAAGAATGCTCAAATAAAATTCGGTTCACGGCCGCGACATGGTCTTTCAACCATTGCTCCGCGATATCCGGGGAAGAGATGTGTTCTGATTGTTCCCATTCTGTTTTTAAATACGAAATCGTCATTTCACTCGCGACATCGCCGGCGCGATGCCCTCCCATTCCATCGGCGACAACCGCCAAATAATGTCCGTCTTTATTTTGAAAAACTCCGCCGCTATCTTCGTTGTGAGTACGAATTTTGCCAATGTCGGTTTGAAAAACGGCTTTCATTATTTCACCTCGTCTCTTCTTTTCGCTCCTTCGCGCGAAGCTGCCCACATGCTGCGTCAATATCATGTCCTTGTTCGCGGCGAATCGTAACATTAATTCCGTGTTTTTTTAACGCGCGTTCAAACGCGAAAATTTGATCGCGCGGCGTTCGCACGTAATTTCGTTCCGGTACGTAATTCACCGGAATTAAGTTAACATGGCATTTCAACCCTTTAATAAGTTCGGCCAGCTGTTCCGCGTGTTCGATTTGATCGTTCACTCCGCCGAACAGTCCGTATTCAAACGTGACGCGTCTCCCCGTTTTTTCGATGTAATAGCGGACAGCTTCCATCAATTTTGGCAGCGGATACGCTTTATTGATCGGCATTAACTTCGTGCGCAGTTCCGTCGTCGGCGCGTGTAGCGAAACAGCGAAATTCACTTGCATCCCTTCATCCGCAAACTGATAAATTTTCGGAATAATCCCGCTTGTCGAAACGGTGATATGTCGGGCACCGATGTTTATCCCTTTTGCATGGTTCACGATTTTCAAAAATTTGATCAGTTCATCGTAATTGTCAAACGGCTCGCCGATTCCCATGACAACGATGCTACTTATGCGTTCTCCCTGCTCATCAAGCTCTTTTTGTACTTTTACAACTTGTGCTACAATTTCTCCTGCTTCCAAATGACGCTTCAGGCCGCCAAGCGTCGAAGCGCAAAACGTGCAGCCGATGCGGCAGCCGACTTGCGTCGTGACACAAATGGAATTTCCGTAATTGTGGCGCATCAGCACCGTTTCAATCGAATATCCGTCGTGAAGCTCAAACAAAAATTTCATCGTGCCGTCTTTTGCTGTTTGTTTCACTAATGTTTTTAACGTTGTGATATCGAAATGCCCGCTTAATTTTTCGCGCAACGTTTTTGGAAGGTTCGTCATCTCCGCGAAATTGGTGACCCGTTTTTGATATAGCCATTCATATATTTGCGTGGCGCGAAACGGTTTTTCTCCTTGCTCGATGATCCAGTTTTTTAACTGTTCAAACGTAAGGGAATAAATCGACGGCAAATGTGATCTTGTTTGTTCGTTTTTCCGTTTTGTAACGCTTGTTTGTTCCAATGAAACTACACCTTCTTTCGTAATGATGCGATAAAAAATCCGTCCGAGCCAAAATAGTGAGGAAGGAGATGTAGCTGCCCGTTGTGGACGTATGGCTGTACTTTTTCCGGCAACCGCTGTTTCATCGTTTCATCTGGCGAAAATTCCGGATGATCTTCTAAAAACTGAGCAATGACCGCTTCATTTTCCTCACAGTCAATCGTGCATGTGCTATATACAAGCGTGCCACCCTTTTTTAACAATGGCGCGACTGCATGCAAAATTTCAAGCTGCAGCTTGGCAAGGGAAGGAATATCTGCTTCCGTTTTCGCATATTTAATATCCGGTTTGCGGCGGATGACGCCAAACCCCGAGCACGGAGCATCGACTAAAATTTTATCGAACATCTCCCGTTCAAACACTTCGCCTAAGCGCCTGCTGTCAAGTGCGCGCGCGGAAATATTCGTAAGCCGCAGACGCTTCGCATTCTCCTCGATTAAATTCACTTTATGTTCATGAATATCCGTGCATATCACTTGTCCAGTGTTGTTCATTAATTCCGCGATATGGGTCGATTTTCCGCCCGGCGCAGCGCAGCTGTCAAGCACACGTTCGTGTTCTTTTGGTCCGAGCGCCCGCGCCACTAACATGGAGCTTTCGTCTTGAATCGTAATCCAGCCGCGGCGAAACGCCTCCGTATGCGCAAGATTTCCTTTTTTCGCTTGAATCGCTTCCGCGGCGACCTCGCCGCGCACCACTTCCATTCCTTCTTGTTTGAGCTTGTCCATTGCTTCCTCAACGGTTATTCTTGCGATATTCACCCTTGCCGTTTGCTTTGGCGGAAGCAAGTTCGTTTCACACATCCGTTTTGTTTCCATCAGCCCGTATTGTTCAACCCAACGCTTCACGAGCCAGCGCGGATGGCTTGTCGCAACCGCTAGCCGCTCCACTTCATCGGCAATTTTCTCGAGCGGCGGCACCCCTTGACGTAAAATGGCGCGCATCACCCCGTTAACGAGCGAGGCGATCCCTCGATGCCCGCGTTTCTTCGCGATTTCCACCGCCTCGAAAATCGCGGCGCGGTTAGGGATGCGATTTAAATATAATACTTGATAAAGGGTCAAACGAAGAAGCACGCGAACCCACCGCTCTAGTTTGCGCGCCTTTTTCAAAAACGGCGCCAAATAATAATCGAGCGTGTCGCGGCGCTGAATCGTCCCATATACGATTTCCGTCAGAAGCCGTACGTCTCTTTCGGAAAGCCGGTGCGTCTCAATCATTTTATTTAATAACAAATTGCTGTACGCCTCTTTTTCTTCGACAGCCAACAATGTTTCCAAAGCGACTTCTCTTACGTTTTTAGCTTTCATGTTCATCTCCTAGCTTCATTCCAATGGTGAGATGGGCGCCGGCGCCGCGCAAAAATTGCGCCGCATCCATTCGTTTTTTCCCCGCCGGCTGCAATTCGGTAATTTTAATGGCCGTTTCATTGCCGGTCGCAACGACAATTCCGTCATGTACGATATCAACAATCGTGCCAGGTTCCGCTTTTTTCGGGGCCAGAACTTTTTCTCCCCACCAAACCTTCCATATATTTCCTTGGTGCGTTGTGTACGCAACCGGCCATGGATTGAGGCCGCGGATATGGTTATAGACGTCTTCTCCCGATTTCGTCCAATCAATTTTTTCTTGTTCACGCTGAATATTGTACGCATATGTTGCTTTTTCTTCGTCTTGCTTAATCGGCGTTAATTTTCCCGCCACTAATGGCGGAATTGTTTCTGATAACAGTTTTGCCCCGGCAGCGCTTAATTTATCATGAAGGGTGCCAACTGTATCCGTTTCGGTAATCGGCACTTCCACTTGGGTTAAAATATCGCCAGCATCCAATTTTTCCACCATGTACATGATCGTGACGCCTGTTTTTGTTTTTCCTTGCAAAATCGCATAGTGAATCGGAGCGCCGCCCCGCAATTCCGGAAGCAATGAAGCATGGACGTTAATGCAACCGTATTTCGGCGCCTCAAGCAACGCTTTTGGCAAAATTTGCCCAAACGCCGCTGTTACGATTAAATCAGGTTCAAACGCCAGCACCTGCTCATATTGTTCTTTTTCGCGAATTTTAGTCGGCTGCAATACCGGAATTCCGTATTTTTCCGCTTCGACTTTCACCGGCGGCGGCGTCAACTCCCGCTTTCTCCCTTTCGGCTTATCCGGCTGTGTGACGACGGCGGCGATATGATAGCCGTCTTCGATTAGCTGCTTTAATATAGGAACAGAAAAATCCGGCGTTCCCATAAATACAATGTTGATCATCTTTCCTCATCTACCCTTCTAATTCTTCCGGTTCGTAATAGCGAATCACTTTCGAAGTAAACAATATTCCGTTTAAATGGTCGATTTCGTGCTGAAGCGCGCGCGCTAAAAATCCGGTTGCTTTCAGCGTAAACAGCCTCCCGTGTCGGTCCTGGGCACGGACTTTGACATAGTTGGCGCGCTTTACTTCGCCAAACAGCCCCGGGAAGCTGAGGCAGCCTTCCGGACCGACTTGCTCCCCGCGCGCTTCGATAATGCGCGGATTGATCAGTTCAATCCGGCCGTGCTCATCGCCGACATCGACGACAGCGATTTGCTTGGCGACGCCGACTTGCGGGGCGGCTAATCCGACCCCGTCGGCGTCGATCATCGTATCATACATATCGTTCAACAGCTTAATAAGCTGGTGGTCAAACCGCTTTACCGGCTCGCACTGTTTTTCTAAAATATCTGCTGGATATGTGACAATCGGTAAAATCGCCAATGATATTTCCTCCATTTACATCATCGTATATGGGTTCGTATCGATCGTAATCGATAAATCCCCTTGGGAAACGTCGTGCTGATAGCGATCGATGACCGCTCTTAACGCACGCGCCATGTTCGGCTCCCGTTTGTATTTTATCATGCATTGGTAGCGATATCTATCATGAAGGCGAGCAATCGGCGAAGCGACAGGACCGAGAATGATCGCTTCATCTGACAGCTGTGCCCGCAAATATGCCGCAATTTTATCCGTTACGGCCACCGCTTTTGTTATTTCTGGGTGAGATACGGTGATTAATGTCAAATAGTAAAACGGCGGGTAGCCATTCATTTTGCGAAGCACCATTTCTCTTTGATAAAACGTGTCATAATCGTGTTTCGCGGCAAGCGCGATGCTGTAATGCTCCGGCGTATACGTTTGGATGACGACCTCCCCGGGAAGCTCGTGGCGCCCGGCGCGCCCGCTTACTTGCGTCAACAGCTGAAACGTTTTTTCGGAAGCGCGAAAATCAGGAAGATGGAGCGTCGTATCGGCAGCAAGCACGCCGACAAGCGTTATTTTTGGAAAATCAAGGCCTTTCGCAATCATTTGCGTGCCAAGCAAAATATCGGCCTTTCCTTCACCAAACTCAGCAAGTAGACGTTCGTGAGCGCCTTTGCGGCTCGTCGTGTCGACATCCATGCGGATCACGCGCGCTTCAGGAAGCAGTTTCGTCAATTCTTCTTCCACTTTTTGCGTCCCTGTGCCGAAAAAGCGAATATGCTCGCTTCCACATGATGGGCAGCGGTACGTAATCGGTTCTTCGTATCCGCAATAATGGCATTTTAGCCGCTGTTCGGTACGATGGTACGTTAATGAAATATCGCAATGCGGGCAACGAATCACATAGCCGCAACTGCGGCACATGACAAACGTCGAATAGCCGCGCCGATTTAAAAACAATACAGACTGTTCCCCTTTATGAAGGCGGTCTTTCAATTTTTCAAATAATGCGCGCGAAAACATCGAACGGTTTCCACTCCGCAGTTCTTCCCGCATATCGACAATATGAACGTTCGGCATCCCATTGTCGCTTACCCGTTTTTGCAATGTCAGTAACTGATATACCCCTTTTTTCGCACGGGCAAACGATTCAAGCGAAGGAGTGGCGCTGCCGAGCACGACCGGACAGCCGTGAACGCGAGCGCGGTAAATCGCCACATCGCGGGCGTGATAGCGCGGATTTTCCTCTTGCTTATAACTTGTCTCATGTTCTTCATCAATGATAATCATGCCGAGATTTTCAAACGGAGCGAAAATCGCTGAACGGGCGCCGACGACAAGCTGCACTTCTTTTCGATGGATTTTTCGCCATTCATCGTATTTTTCTCCGACAGATAAACCGCTATGAAGCACTGCCACTCGCGAACCGAAGCGCCCTTTAAACCGTTTGACCATCTGCGGTGTCAGCGAAATTTCCGGAACGAGAACAATCGCTTCTTTTCCTTGCCGCAGTACCTCTTCGATCGCTTGCATATACACTTCCGTTTTCCCGCTGCCCGTCACACCGTATAGCAAAAACACTTCATGTTCATTGGCGCGCACGCGCTCAACAATGGCGGAAAGCGCTTTTTCCTGTTCATCAGTAAGCGGAAGTGGCGCTGTTTTTGCAAACGAACGGTGCTCGTACGGGTCGCGATATACTTCGATCTCTTTTTCGGCAACAAGTCCTTTGGTAATTAACGATTTAAGCGAAGCATAGGAAGCTCCCGTCTGTTCGAGCAGCTCCTTCAATGGCATCGCTTCATTTGCTGACAGAAGAACGGTTAGCAGCTGTTTTTGCTTGGCGGCATTCGCTGGCAATGCGTTCATCGCCCGCTCGACTTCTTCATGCGGTTGCGCCAATTCTACGTATTTCACCGTTTTCGCTGCCGCTTTTTCTTTTACATGGTACACGACTTCCAAATAGCCTTGTTGAATCGCCTTTTGTAGCGGCCGCAGCCAATCGCTATGCTCTACTTCTTTCCAATCGAGCGTAGAACGGCCCTTAAAAAGCGCTTGAATCGCTTCGGGCAGCAAAGAACGGTTTTCTTCGCGGACGAGCCGAATTTCCTTCTCGTATTTTGCTTTCAACGCCGCCGGCAGCATCGCCTGATAAGCGGAAATCGCAAAACAGAGCGTCGTTTCCGTTAAATATTTTCCGAGCTCAAGCAGCTCTTCGTTTAATACAGGAGTTACGTCTAAAATCGCTTCGATCGGTTTCAACGTTTTTACGTCTGAATGCGACTTAATATGAATAACAAATCCTTGCAATCGCCGCGGACCGAACGGAACGGTGACGCGCATGCCTGGCTGCAATATGTCTTCCCATTTTTCCGGGATCGCATAATCAAAAGGGTGGTCCGTCTGGCGCGCAGGAACATCAACAATTACCTCTGCAATTTTCATCGAATCGCCTCGATATATTGATGAATTTCTTTTAAAATTTCTTCCGCTACTTGCTTTTTCGGTAAAAGCGGTAACGAACGCACCGAGCCGTCGCGTTTGAAAATCGTCACAATATTCGTGTCTCCGGCAAATCCCGCTCCTTCTTCGGATATGTTGTTAGCAACAACCATATCAAGCTGTTTGCTCTCCAATTTTTGTTTCGCATACTCCTCGACATGATCCGTTTCCGCTGCAAATCCGACTAAAATTTGCGATGTTTTTTGTTCCCCTAGCGTTTTTAAAATATCTGTCGTTCTTTCCATTTCGATCACATAGTCGCCCGGCTGTTTTTTCATCTTTTTCGCAAACACATGCTTTGGCCGGTAATCGGCCACCGCCGCCGCTTTAATGACAATGTCAACATGCGGGAAGCGTTCCATCACTGCTTCGTACATTTCTTGCGCTGACTCTATGCGGACGATTTCTACGTTCGCTGGCGCTTCCAATTCGGTCGGCCCGGAAATCAGCGTCACCTCCGCGCCAAAGCGCGCCGCTGCTTCCGCAATCGCATAGCCCATTTTCCCTGTGGAACGATTGGAAAAAAAGCGGACCGGATCCAATTTTTCGCGCGTCGGCCCTGCGGTAACAAGCACTTTTTTCCCTTTTAAGAAAGGATTGTGGGTGGCAAAATACGCTTCGATATTTTCAATAATTTTGTCTGGTTCCTCGAGTCTCCCTTTTCCGACATATCCGCACGCTAAATATCCTTCCGACGGCTCAATAAAGCGATAGCCAAAGCGATATAGCGTTTCGATATTCGCTTGCACCGCCGGATGTTCGTACATATGAACATTCATTGCCGGCGCGATCCATACTGGCGCTTTTGTCGCCAAAAGCGTTGTCGTAATCATGTTGTCGGCGATGCCGTGCGCCAATTTTCCAATTGTATTGGCGGTGGCAGGCGCAACAAGAACAAGATCCGCCCAATCTGCTACGTTAATATGGGCAATGACCGCCGGGTTTTTTTCATCAAATGTATCGACATATACTTCGTTGCGCGATAGCGCCTGGAATGTGAGCGGAGTAATGAATTTGCAGGCAGACTCGCTCATTATGACTTTCACATTGGCGCCGCGTTGCGTTAGCTGGCTCGTTAAGGCGGCAGCTTTGTAGGCGGCGATTCCTCCCGTTACACATAATAAAATGTTTTTTCCTTTCACCATGTTTGAAACACCTCTGCTCTACTTTTGTAAAAAAATAACAACCTAACAGCTAGGTTGTTATTTTTCTTCTTCTACTAATTCGATATGGTCCGCAGCAATTTCCTCTAACGCCTGCCCGACAAATTTTTTCGAAACAGGGTTTTTAATCGTTAATTCAGCATTATCTTGAAGCTGACGCGCACGTTTGGCAACAACAGTCACCAATTTATATTTCGAATCCACTTTTTGCATTAATAAGTCGATGGAAGGATATAACATCTTTCATTCCACCCCCAGCATTTTTTTATAACGTTTTGCCACGCGTTCCCGCCGGCAATGTTCAGCCATCACGATCGCTTTAATCCGCTCGCACGCGAGCTCGACTTTATCGTTTTCGACGACATAATCATACGCATCCATCATTTCCAGTTCTTCTTTCGCCGTTTTCAAGCGATTTTGAATGAGCTCTTCCGATTCAGTGCCGCGCGCTATAATTCGCTTTTTCAGCTCGCTTAAACTTGGAGGGGCTAGAAAAATGAAGAGACCTTCCGGAAACACTTTGCGCACTTGCATCGCGCCTTGCACTTCGATTTCCAAAAACACATCTTTTCCTTCCTGCAATGTTTTTTCTACATAGTCGATCGGCGTTCCATAGTAATTGCCGACGTATTCCGCCCACTCCAGCAATTTGTTTTCACGAATCATTTGCTCAAATTCTTCGCGCGTTTTAAAGAAATAATCGACGCCATCGACTTCGCCTTCTCGCGGTTTCCGCGTCGTGACGGAAACGGAATAATGCAAATTAATATCCGGCTGCGAAAACAACGCTTTTCTTACCGTTCCTTTGCCGACACCAGACGGTCCAGATAGCACAATCAACAATCCTCTTTCGCTCATCAACGTATAAAACCTACCCTTCCTCCGTGAAATCATCGTTTCCATATAAACGGTTGGCTACCGTTTCCGGTTGAACGGAAGATAGTATGACATGATCGCTGTCCATAATAATGACAGCGCGCGTTCTCCTTCCATGAGTGGCATCCACTAATTTTCCGCTCTCTTTTGCGTCTTGAATCATCCGTTTAATCGGCGCGGAATCGGGGTTGACAATTGTAATAATCCGAGCGGCAGATACCATATTTCCATAGCCGATGTTAATGAATTTTACTGTCACGAAACGCCCACCTGCCATAAACATTATTGTTGCCGCAATCAAGTTGTTCTAAAACGATCACTCGATATTTTGCACTTGTTCTTTTATTTTTTCGAGCGCGCTTTTTATCTCTACGACTTGCATGGCGATGAGACTGTCATTCGCTTTTGCCCCGATCGTGTTCGCTTCGCGGTTCAGCTCTTGCACTAAAAAATCAAGCTTTCGCCCGATCGGTTCATCTTTCTCCAACGTTGCGACAACTTGCTGAAGATGGCTGCGAATCCGTTTCAGTTCTTCGTTAATATCTGATTTTTCCGCGAAAATCGCCACTTCTGTTAAAATGCGCGACTCATCGGCAGGAAGCGGACTAAGTTCATGGATGCGCTTTGTTAGCCGCTCGCGATAATATTCAATGACGAAAGGCGCCTGTTTTTCAATCACTTGCACGCTTTTTTCAATAGAAGAGAGCTGTGTTTGTATATCCGCAAGAAGCGTCTCTCCTTCCTGTTTGCGCATAAACGCGAGTTGCTCTGCCGCTTCTTTCACCGCAGCAAGCAAAAGCTGCTCCAATTCTTCATTTTCCGTTTCTTCTTCAACAATTTCTGTCACACCTTCGAGCTGAAATAAATGGGAAAGCGTCACTTGGTCACGCAAAGAAAATTGTTCATTCGCTCTTTGCAAACTATGATAATATTCCTTCATTAAATCCCAATCAATATGCAGCTTTCGCTTTACTAAGCCATCGCCTTCGATATTGACAAAAACCTCGACTTTTCCACGTTTTACGTGCTGTAAAATTACTTTTTTTATTTTATCCTCAAAAGCAACCCATTGTCTAGGGATGCGAACAGAAATTTCACAAAAGCGGTGGTTCACCGATTTCATTTCCACCGTAATGCTTAGCTGTTCATTTTTTTTCGTGCTGCGTCCAAAGCCTGTCATGCTATAAACCATGTCATCACATCCGTTTATGTGAAATGCCAAAAAGAAAAGGTCATAGAGTCATCCTCTATCACCTCGAATATTATAGCATATCTCCGTTTTATTTTCTCGCAAAAAACGAACCGGAAAACAAAAATGTCGGAAGCGCCGCTAACCCAATAATGAGCAGCCAGTCAAACAGAGCGATCGTTGCCGTATGAAAAATTTCTTGCAGCGGTGGATAGTAAATAACGACAAGCATCAACAATACGGATATCATCACAGCGCCGACAAGATAAATATTTTCGAACGGATTGCGGTCAAAAATGGAGCGCTCGCAGCGGCAGTCGAACACATGAATAAGCTGGGCCATCACTAACGTCGCGAACGCCACCGTCTGTGCATAGACAAGTTCGTACCCGCTTCGTTCATACGCGGTCATAAACGCCGCCAGCGTCACCATCCCAATGACAAAGCCGCGGCTAATGATTTTCCAGCCAAGTCCGCGCGCAAATACTCCTTCTTTCGGATGGCGCGGCGGACGCTTCATGACGTTCTCTTCCGCACGGTCAAGCCCGAGCGCCATCGCCGGAAGGCCGTCGGTGACAAGGTTCACCCATAAAATTTGGATCGGCACAAGCGGAAGCGGCAAAGCCAGCAGCATCGCAAACAACATGACGAAAATCTCACCGACATTCGATGCTAACAAATAGCGGATAAATTTGCGAATGTTTTCGTAAATATTTCTTCCTTCTTGAATTGCCGCTTGAATCGTCGCAAAGTTATCGTCAAGCAGCACAAGCGCCGCCGCTTCTTTCGCGACATCCGTGCCCGACCGCCCCATCGCCACGCCGATGTCAGCAGCTTTTATTGCCGGAGCATCGTTGACGCCATCTCCCGTCATCGCGACAATATGTCCCCGCCGTTGCAATGCTTTGACAATTTTTAATTTATGCTCTGGCGAAACGCGGGCAAATACGTAAATATCATCGACTACTCCTTCGAGTTCATCGATCGAAAGCCGCGATAACGTCGGACCGTCGATGACTTTTCCGTTCGGCGGCAGCACCCCGAGCTGCTTGGCAATCGCTTTGGCGGTAAGTACATGATCACCGGTAATCATGACGGTTTTAATGCCTGCTTCTTTACATTGCTGCACCGCTTTTTTCACTTCCGGCCGCGGCGGGTCGATCATCGCTTGGATTCCGATAAACACGAGATTTTTCTCCGCCTCTTTTTCCGACGTGATTCGCTCTTGGGCTTGTAGCGGGCGATAGGCGATGGCAATCGTGCGAAGGGCTTCGTTTGCCATTTTGCGAATGACATCTTGCACCGTTTTTCTCCACGCCATTGTCATCGTTTGTTCACGGCCGTTCCAGCAAATTTGCCCGCACACTTGCAACAACACATCCGGTGCTCCTTTTGTCACAATGAATCGTCTCCCTGCTTTATCTTTCACAATGACCGTCATCATCTTCCGTTCAGAATCAAAAGGAAATTCTTGTTCTATAATAAACTCGGCTTCGATGCGTTTTTTCGTCAACCCCGCCTTCATCGCAGCGACAAGCAAAGCGCCTTCGGTCGGATCGCCGTCGATGTAGCGCCGTCCCTTTTTTTCTTTCAGCTGTGAGCTATTGCAAAGCGCACCAAACATCAGCAACTGCTGTAAGACTGCCTCTTTTTTGCTGTCGATCGGGCGCCCGTTTTCATAAAATTGCCCCGATGTCTCTAATCCGGCGCCGCTTACCGTCCACGTTTTTCCGCTTGCCCAAATATGCGTCACCGTCATCATATTTTCCGTCATTGTTCCCGTTTTGTCGGAGCAAATGACAGAAGCGCAACCTAGCGTTTCCACCGCCGGAAGCTTGCGGACGATCGCGTTTTTCTTAATCATCCGCTGCACGCCAAGCGCGAGCGCAATGGTGACAATCGCCGGCAGCCCTTCCGGAATCGCGGCAACTGCCAGCGAAACGCCGGCTAAAAACATTTCATACAAACGGTGCCCGCGAATGACTCCAAATGCGACAACGAGAACCGTAAGCAATAACGCAACGACAATTAAAATTTTGCCGAGTTGCTCGAGCCTTCGCTGCAGCGGCGTCATGACTGTATCGGCTTCTTGAAGAAGGTTGGCAATTTGCCCCATTGCCGTTTTCATTCCTGTTGCAATCACGATGCCGACACCGTTTCCTCTTGTTACAAGCGTTCCCATAAAAGCCATATTGCGCAAATCGCCGATCGCCACATTTTCATTCATAAGCGGTGCTGCTGATTTCGCCGTCGGCACCGACTCGCCTGTCAACGCCGCTTCTTCGATTTCCAGCCCTTTTGCCTCAATGATGCGGACATCGGCACCTATTCTGTCCCCGCTGAAAAACTTTATAATATCGCCGACAACAAGCTCCCGCGCCGGAATTTTCACCCATTCCCCGTCGCGCAATACCATTGCCTGCGGCGCCGATAATTTTTTCAGCGCTTCCAGCGATTTCTCGGCGCGGCGCTCTTGGAAAAAGCCTAAAAGCCCATTCATGATGACAATAATGATAATGGCAATGGCATCGACATACTCCCCAAGTAATCCGGAAATGACCGTCGCTACAAGAAGTACGAGCACCATAAAATCTTTAAACTGATTGAAAAACAATAAAAGCGCCGACTGTTTTTTCGCTTCCTTTAATTCGTTATATCCGAACCGCTTCAAACGCTTTTTTGCTTCCTCTGTCGTTAAGCCCCTCGTAATGTCGGTATTTGTTTCTTTCGCCACTTCGTTCGCCGCAAGCGTATGCCACTGCATCGTCGCTTCTCCTCCCTCTTTATTTTTCTATGAAAGCTTATTCAGACATGTCCGAAAAAATGATATGATATGTTATTAGTGAAGCAACAAAACAAAGAGAAAGGTGTTTTTTATGTCATTTGACGGAGTGTTTACCTATGCGGTCGTAAACGAATTACAGCAGGCGCTCGAGGGAGGGCGCATCACAAAAATCCATCAACCGGCAGTGTACGAATTAGTCCTGCAAATCCGCTCGCACGGACGAAATTATAAACTGCTTTTATCCGCGCATCCAAGCTACGCGCGCGTTCATTTGACGAACGAAACGTACGACAATCCGGCCGAACCGCCGATGTTTTGCATGCTGTTGCGCAAACATTTGGAAGGAAGCATTATCGAAGCGATCCGGCAAGTCGATTTTGACCGCATCGTTATCATTGAGACGAAAGGGCGGGATGAAATCGGCGATATTCATACAAAACAATTAATCGCGGAAATCATGGGGCGGCACAGCAACATCATCTTAGTTGACAAAGAAACGAACACGATTATCGACAGCATTAAACATCTCTCCCCTTCCGTCAACCGCTATCGCACCGTGCTTCCCGGACATGAATATATCGCGCCGCCGTCGCACGGAAAAATCAACCCGCTTGAGGCGACCGAAGAAACAGTCGTGAAAAAAATCGATTTTCATGCCGGCAAACTAGCCGACCAGCTCGTCGCCACATTTTCCGGCATCTCGCCGCTGTTTGCGAAAGAAGCGGTATTTCGCGCCGGGCTCGCGAACCGGGCGACGCTGCCAAAAAGCTTTGTCTCCTTGATGGACGAGGTGCGCGCCCATCGCTTTGCGCCGGCGATGTATACAAACGGCGAAAAAGAATGGTTTTACGTGCTCCCGCTTGCCCATCTGCAGGCGGAAGCGAAACCGTTTGCCACGCCGAGCGAACTGTTGGACCGCTTTTACTTCGGCAAAGCCGAGCGCGACCGCGTCAAACAGCAAGCGCATGACCTTGAGCGGTTTATTGTGAACGAAAAAGCGAAAAACGAGAAAAAGCTGGTCAAGCTTCAGCAAACATTGAAGGAGGCAAAACAAGCGGAACAATATCGGCTTTACGGGGAGCTGCTAACCGCTAACTTGTACGCCGTCGAGCGGGGAATGAAAGAAATCGAAGTGGTCAATTATTACGACGAAAACGGCGCGACCATCACGATTCCGCTTGATCCGCAAAAATCGCCGTCAGAAAACGCGCAAAACTATTTTCAAAAATACCAAAAAGCGAAAAATTCGCTGAACATCGTCCAAGAGCAAATCGAGCGCACAAATGAAGAGATCGCTTATTTCGATACGCTTCTCCAGCAGCTCGAAACCGCCGCGCCGAAAGATGTCGAGGAAATTCGCGAAGAACTGATCGAACAAGGCTATTTGCGGGCGCGCGCTACAAAACAATCGAAAAAACAAAAACAGCGGGCGATCGAACTTGAACGATATATCGCGAGCGACGGCACGGAAATTCTCGTCGGAAAAAACAATAAACAAAACGACTATTTAACCAACAAACTTGCTCGGAAAGATGAAATTTGGCTGCACACAAAAGACATTCCCGGCTCTCATGTCGTCATCCGCAGCAAAAACCCATCGGAACAAACGATTTTAGAGGCCGCCAATCTCGCCGCCTACTTCAGCAAAGCGCGGCAATCAAGCTCCGTTCCTGTCGATTACACGCGCATCCGCTATGTGAAAAAACCGAGCGGCGCCAAACCGGGGTTCGTCATTTATGAAAATGAGCAAACGCTCTACGTCACACCGGATGAAGAACTTGTCCGCGCCATGAAACAGCGGCAAAAAGAAAGAGCGGCGAAGCAGTCGTAAGCGGCCGCCGCTCGCCAATTCCCACCGCCAAAGTAGCAGCGGGCTATTACCACCAAAAGACATAGGGCTGTCCTAAAGGCCAGCTAGCCGGCCTTTGGGGACAGCCCAACGATTATCGTTTAAACAAAATCATATTTTTTGTAGATGGATAATGCGAACAATCCTTGACTTGGCTTACGTTTCAAGGATTCATTTGACATCAGAACAAAAATCTTCCAAGTTTTTATCGAGAGAGTTCGAATTTTAAGTGACGATCATGCTTGACAGGCAATTTTTTACTATAATTGTATTAAAATAAAGACTTATCAAAAAATTAGAAAGGAGCGCCGATTCTTTTTCTCGATGAACCGACACTTGGCCTTGATGTCGAATCACAACGCCATATGAGGAAATTGCTGACACAAGAAAACGAATGGTGGAATACGGTGCTCATTACGACGCACGATATTCCGTTTGCCCATGTCGTCAGAAGCAAGTTCTTCTTTATGAGAGACGGGAAAATCATATGGGAAGGGAAAAAAGACCAATTTCCCACACCTGATGATCTTGAAACCCACTTTCTCTCATCCATTGGCTCGGTTTTACGTGCCTAGCTAAGGAGGTGTTGTCGATGCCCATCTCACGAGTCGTCGCAGCACATTTTTAAAAAAACGAGCCGAATACCGCCGTTATTGGTTTGATTTTACAGTCGGACTGATCATCAAATTTATTTTTTTCCTCGGCACATTGTATGCAAGCCCCGTGCAGACCGGCAAAGAAGCGGCCGTTCGATTGTTTGGCTTTAGCCTTTGGTATTTAAGCGCCCATCTCATTTCAAAACTTGGAAATATCGCGATTGAAGAAGCGTATTTAGGCACCGCAGAGCAAGCGCTGTCGACAAAAACACCTCCATGGCAACTTTTAATCGGGATCATTCTTTCGGAAATCATGTTATCGCTGGCCTGGATCATCCTTTTTCTCGTGTGTGCCGCCGCCATGATCGGGTTTTCAGACATTTGGAAAGGAACGTTGGCGCTCATCGGCAACATAGCGGTATTTTGCGGAATCAGCCTCCTGGGCATGATCGGCATCGGCGTCTTTATTCTTGGATTGTCTTTTCGGTTGAAACAAGTCGGGGCGGTCACGGAAGTACTGCTTTACTATTTACTGATGTTTTCCGGTTTCTTTCTTTCACCGAAGCTGCTTCCGTCCGTCTTTCACATTCTCAATTCCCTTTCTCCTCTCTCTTGGGCCGTGCAAGGCATGCGCGCCGGTTGGCAAGCGCTCGTGCCCGCGTCGCTCGTTTCTTGTTTTTGGATCTTGGTCGGCGCAAGCATCCTCCGCTGGCAGTGGAACTGGGCAAGAAAGACAGGAAGGTTGGGAAGTTACGTATAGCTGCAACGCGCTAAGCCGAAAATGTCTTTTGCATTCACTTATAACCCGCTTCATTCATCTCGAACAGCTGCCGCAAGCGTACGAATCCCTTGTGCCCCCATCGAGATGCGGATGAAGGGGAAAGACCTCGCTGCACAACACACCGTCGGCGCTGCAAACACTTTGCACGGCTTTTCCACGAAAATAAAGGCCGAACTCGGTATGGAAATTGCTCGAGACAAGCTGGTGCTTAAGGCCCGGAGAAGGAACCATATATACAGTTCCATCAATATATTTCGAGCCACTCATCGCTTTGTTCCCGCAGCGCCCAATATTGCTCGTACAATACGTTGGAAAACCGAGGACGAGACATCGGCATCCTCCTTTGTTGCTATTGTATATTTTCATTTTAGCTGAAACGGGATGGTGAAGTCTTCTTCCCCAATCGTTGGCCGTGTGCCAAAAAAAAAAATGGCTCTTTTGTTCCGAAATAAAGTGATAATTTACACTTATGCGGAATGGGATTTGCGGATGGCTAAAATCAAGCAGCACATTTCCGGTACCTTTCGGGGAGAAGAAGATGTGCACGTCTTTGTCTCGTGCGCAGCGTCATCCCAACGATCAAAAAACAGAAGAAACGCGTATGGGATACTCTCCAGCATTGCTGGAAGGCCGTCTTTCATTGTCTATTGTCTTCTTTCCCCTAGACACGACAGGGGGTTTTCATCAAGAGAAAACGCCCTCTTCGTGTTGCTTTCTAGCAAATTAGCTATGATGGGCTCAATAGTTACGGATATTTTACTTTCATCGTGAAAATAGGAGGAAAAACTCCTAAAAATCGCCTCTTTTCTCCTAGTTCCTTCATAAACCTTATCGTATTTCATATATATTAGAAAAATTTAAAAAAAAATTGCTTTTTCCTTTTTTTATATCATTTAGATGAATAAAACTTTCTTCTCTTGGATTGTTGTTAATTAACAAGAAAAACCTCCCTTTGCTAGATGAAGTGATTTCTTTTGGAATAGGAATAATAAAATCTTGGTCTTTTGGTTGTTCAAGCGTATAAGAAAGAGGGTGTTTTCCTCTTATTCCATATATATTTCCTTCCATATCAAAAAACATGATCTCCTCCACCATTTTGTGCGGACTTTGATCAATTCGAACATACCGTGCTTTATTAACCTCTTCTACTTTTAAAGGAGTGAAGCGATCGTTTAACAAAACAACAGATGGCAGACCAAATTCGTTGCTTTTACTGTTTTCCTTCTTAAATATCTTTTGAACATTATCCAATTTTATATGTGATGATATTTTAGAGAAATCATTTTTATTTCTTTTACTTACTAATACCTTCGTTACAGGTATGTTTTCCGTAAAAAATCGTTTTTGATCTTTATCAATTAAAATAAGCAAATACTCACTAAAATCATAATTATCTGATACAGGGACATGGATCGGAATTTCTAAGGATCCGTTTCCTTTCATGTTAATATCATAATATGTATATTTTTTATTGTTAACCGAAAATTTGATAAATTTTTGATTATGAAAAATAAACAGACGAAAGTGACGATCTCTATCTTTTAGACTATCAATGATAAAGTTGAGCGTGAATTGTTTTATTCCAGATTTTAAAGAAACAATATCAATCGATTCATTATCAATCATCCACTTTTTTTTCAGTTTCGAATCAACTTTAAATGAAGTCGCGGTATCAGGAGTAAATCCAAGCTGTTTCTGCGCATCATCTGGTATAACAAAATGTTTATTTTCATGAAAAGAGATAGTATCACTTGTATGTAAGGGTTGTCTATTTTCTTTTTCATTTTCTTTTTTTAAAAAATTATTGCATCCTGAAAACAGCAATACAGAAAGCATAATGAGTGCTATAATCAAATAGCTTTTTTTTCGTTCCATTTTATCATTTTCCACCTTCCGTTTTCACTTTGATGAAAAAGCTCAAAATGCCCGGCATTTTGAGCTTTTAGTTTTTATTAAAATCTTATACTATCTCCTGTATCAGCAATGAACGTATTAGTAGAAGTAGATAAAGTATGATGGGAAGTAGCCCGATATTCCCATCCCGAAGGAACACTTCCAGGATAATGATAAACTGTTGCTGTATCAGTAGTTTTTCCTAACCCAGTATCTCTCTGAGTACCTATAGAGCTTCCATTAAGCATTAATGTCGTAGTTACTCCATGAGATGAAAGAGTAACTTTGCTCGTCGTTTTTCCAACAGCCTTCACTTCACTAACAGGATACGCTTGTGGAGTAATTCCTTTTGTTCCTAAAGATGCCGAAGATTCTGAAACATAAATATATGTCGAGCCTGTCCCTACTGTGGATATAGTAGTTGATCCTTGAGGCGTCACTTTTCCGTCTTCTACTACTGCTCTCAAGTTTTCCTCATTGCTATAATTGACGGACTTCTCCCACAATTCCGAAATATTTTCTTCATTCTCTTTTGCAAAAACTCCTCCTGAAGAAAAAGAAACTAAAGAAACCGACAAAGCTGTAGCAAGTCCAAATTTCAAAAACTTCATTTTCTTCATTTCCTCTCCCTTACTTTCTTATTTTTTACAATTTTATTATAAATTATAAAAAAATAATATACAATAGTAAATTTTAAAAAAATATGGTTCATCACCAAAAGATGTACTTGCATCTATCATTGAAGTGTGGCAGCCGTTTCTAGCCGAACTCGCAATGCAAATCTTTGGATATTTCTGTATCCATACCCTCGGCGTTTGATCAGCTTGATCTTGTTATTCGTCCCTTCCATTTTCCCATTCGAATAAGGCGACAAAATGCACGAAATGATTTCTTCTGTTCGTTTTGCGAGTGCTTTTGCGATGGCACGCACAACAGAACAAGTACAAAACAAATACCGATGAATCCAAGCTTCCAAGCGACGTTTCGCCTGTCGTTCGCCTTGGCTTTTGGATACATAGCGAAAATGTTGGAG
>NZ_FOJS01000021.1 GCF_900111865.1 Parageobacillus thermantarcticus
TGTTATCCGGTATTAGCTCCGGTTTCCCGGAGTTATCCCGGTCTTACGGGCAGGTTACCCACGTGTTACTCACCCGTCCGCCGCTAACCAAACAAGAGCAAGCTCCTGTTTGGTCCGCTCGACTTGCATGTATTAGGCACGCCGCCAGCGTTCGTCCTGAGCCAGGATCAAACTCTCCATAGAAAGTTGATTGGCTTATTCTCATAAGCTTCAGCGCCGACACCACAAGGCGCCAGTCGCCTTCGCTTTTCTGATTGTCTAGTTTCGGCTCCTAGCCCCTCGGGACGCTTCGGTCTCGCTGTGGCGGCAACAGCCTCCTCGCGAGCCCTCCAGCGCCTGTCAGGGCTAATCAGTCGCCTCCACTTTTCTATGTGGACGCTTCGTTTTGTTCAGTTTTCAAGGAACATTTTCTTTTTTAAGCGACTTTATCAATATATCATTTTTAAAATTTGGTGTCAATAGTTTTTTAAAAACGACATAATTTAATATATCAATTATATGTATAAAAGTCAATTACTTTTTTTAAAAAATTTTTATGTCCCCTATGATCCTTTTGTTCATAGGGGACACGATTTTATTTGTTACGCATTTGTGGAAATAGCAACACATCACGAATAGACGGTGAATTTGTCAATAGCATAACAAGTCGATCGACACCGATGCCTAAACCGCCTGTTGGTGGCATTCCATATTCCAGTGCTTCGATGAAGTCTTCGTCCATCTCATGTGCTTCGTCGTTTCCTTGCTCTCTCTCTTTCAGCTGTGCTTCGAAGCGCTCGCGTTGGTCAATTGGATCATTTAACTCAGTAAATGCGTTTGCATGCTCACGGCCAACGATAAACAACTCGAAACGATCTGTAAAGCGCGGATCGTCTGCATTTTTCTTAGCTAACGGTGAGATCTCTACCGGATGCCCATAAATAAACGTTGGCTGAATAAGCTTGTCCCCCACCTTCTGCTCAAAAAACTCATTAACAATATGGCCAAACGTCATGTGCGGAGCTATTTCTACACCATGCTCTTTTGCCAATTCCCTAGCTTCTTCATCGCTCATTTGTTTCCAAAAATCGACCCCTACATATTCTTTAATGGCGTCTACCATGTGAAGTCGTTTCCATTCAGGAGTTAAATCAACCGTGTGCTCCCCATACTGGATTTTTGTCGTCCCCAATACTTCTTGGGCGATGTGAGCAATTAAATTTTCCGTCAATGTCATAATATCGCGGAAATCCGCGTATGCTTCATATAGTTCAAGCATCGTAAATTCCGGGTTATGGCGTGTAGAAATTCCTTCATTACGGAACACACGACCTATTTCATAAACTTTTTCTAATCCGCCGACAATTAAACGTTTCAAATGAAGCTCGATCGCAATCCGCATATATAACGGCATATCTAACGCGTTATGATGAGTGATAAACGGACGAGCTGCCGCACCTCCGGCAATGGTGTGCATCATCGGCGTTTCGACTTCTAAATAACCATGGCTATCCAAGTAGCGGCGCATCGATTGAATAATCCGGCTACGAGTAATAAACGTATTTTTGCTGTCCGGATTCATAATTAAATCTAAATACCGTTGTCGATAGCGTTGCTCGATATCTTTTAGACCATGGTATTTCTCCGGAAGCGGGCGCAGCGCTTTCGTTAAAAATTCATAGGAGGATACTTTAATGGACAGCTCCCCTACTTTTGTTTTAAATACCGTTCCGCACACACCGATAATATCACCCAAGTCAGATGTTTTGAAAAGCTCGTACTGCTCTTGACCGACCGCGTCTTCGCGAACGTAAATTTGAATTTGGCCAGTGACATCTTGAATATGAGCGAACCCCGCTTTCCCTTTACCTCGTTTTGTCATAATCCGTCCAGCGACAGCAACTTTTATTTGTTTCTCTTCCAGTTCTTCCTTTGATAAATCTCCGTATAAATCAAACAACTCTTGTGCTTTATGCGTGCGCTCAAACCGTTTGCCAAACGGATCAATTCCCATTTCTCTTAATTTATGTAATTTTTCCCTGCGAACTCGCAATTGGTCGTTTAGTTCTTCATGACTCATATACGCTTCACTCCATTTAAAAAGTTTTTATGAAAAATACTGCCAGCGAAGGCTGGCAGCGAATATATCGACTCTTTTACACAGCCTGTGCATTCATTTGTTCTTTGCTTTCTACTTCTTCGACAAAATTAAGCAAAAGAGTGGCAAGTTGTTCGCGAGTGTTGCATTCATTAATCGCATTGCGAATTTTTGCGTTACCGCGCACTCCTTTTAAATACCACGCCGCATGCTTGCGCATTTCTTTTACCGCGATATGCTCGCCTTTTAACGCAATGAGGCGATCTAAATGCAAAAGGCACACTTCCACTTTTTCCCTTACCGTCGGTTCTGGGATTAATTCTCCCGTTTCTAAATAACGAACTGTTCGGTAGATCATCCATGGGTTCCCGAGAGCGGCGCGCCCGATCATCACGCCGTCCACACCTGTTTCTTCCAGCATCCGTTTTGCGTCTTGCGGCGTTTTTACATCACCGTTTCCAATGACAGGAATATTGACCGCTTCTTTTACTTGTTTAATGATATTCCAATCGGCTTTGCCTTCGTACATTTGCACCCTCGTTCTTCCGTGAACCGCTACCGCCTTGCCGCCGGCGCGCTCTACAGCTTGCGCATTTTCCACTGCGTAAATATGTTCTTCGTCCCAGCCGATTCGCATTTTTACTGTTACAGGTTTTTCCACTGCGTCTACAATCGCGGCAACGACATCATAAATTTTATTCGGATCTAAAAGCCATTTTGCACCTGCATCGCATTTCGTGATTTTTGGCACAGGGCATCCCATATTAATATCAATGATATCGGCGTTCGTATTTTTATCGACAAATTTTGCAGCTTCTACAAGCGTTTCTTTTTCTCCGCCAAAAATTTGCAAGCTTAGCGGTTTTTCGCGTTCATCAATATATAACATGTTTAGCGTTTTTTCGTTATTGTACACAATCCCTTTATCACTTACCATTTCCGCACAAACAAGCCCAGCTCCGAACTCTTTCACAGTAAGGCGGAATGCCGAATTGCACACACCGGCCATTGGCGCAAGGACAACGCGGTTTTTAATTTCTACATCGCCGATTTTAAACATCGGTCTGCCTCCTTTCTTATTCCCCAGACTCTGATCGTGGCGGAGCAAGCTCTTCAACAGATATATTCAACCGTTCGGCAATTTGCTGTACTAATTCCTCTGGCGGCAAACGATTTCCCCGCTCAATTTCTCCTAAAATCGACACAGATATGCCCAGTTCTTTTGCCAGCCTTTCTTGTGTATATCCTTTCAGCTTTCGAAAAGCGCGAATACGTCTTCCCCATTTTTCTGCTTCCATACGCGAACTCCTTCTTTGTCAGGTAGTCGATCTACGAGGCATAATAAATGTTGGGTAACATTCGGAATATGGATATCGCGATTTAATTCCAATAACGGAATCATCACAAATGCACGCTCCGTCATACGCGGATGAGGAATGGTAAGCTGTTCTGTTTCAATATTTTCGTGATTATATAATAAAATGTCAAGGTCCAACGTTCGCGGTCCCCAACGTATTTCCCTTTTTCTCCCAAAATTTTGTTCGATTTTTTGCGTAACATCTAGTAACGCAAAAGGAGAAAGGGAAGTATAAATTTTAATAACCATATTTAAAAACTTACCTTGATGGACATAGCCGACTGGTTCGGTCTCATAAATAGACGAAGTAGCGGCGACGGAAATGTGTTCATGGCTATCCAGCATTTTGACGGCTTCCCGCAAATAATAGAAGCGATCGCCGATATTAGAACCGATTGCAATATACGCATAATTTTCCATTTAACGACCCCTTACAATTTCTACTGCGACAGATTCATAATGACCTTGAATGGGCGGATTTGGTTTTGTCACTTTAATCGTACAACGAGCAACGGTTGGAAAAGAAGATAATATTTGCTCAGCGATCGTTTCCGCCACTGCTTCGATTAACGAAAATCGCCGTTGCTCGACGACATTTCGGCAAATATCGTATACTTCCGCATAATTAATCGTATCATCTAACTGATCGCTTTTTCCAGCTTTTTGTAAATCCGTCTCGAGGATGACGTCGACAATAAAGCGCTGCCCAAGCACATTTTCTTCTGGAAGAACGCCGTGATATCCGTAGAATTCCATACGGTGAAGATAAATTTTATCGATCGCCCTCCACTCCTTTTCCAAGCATTGCGTCCATCATTTTCGCCATTCGCGCAATTGGCAATACATCGTGAACGCGGACAATGTGGGCTCCCTTTGCGATTCCGAAGCATACGGTCGCTCCTGTTCCTTCGACTCGTTCATCGACCGGTAAATCAAGAACACGACCGATAAACCGTTTCCGTGACGTTCCAAGCAAAAGCGGATACCCCAGTTTGACAAATTCGTCTAAACGGCGCATGATTTCTAGGTTATGTTCAAATGTTTTCGCAAACCCGATACCCGGATCTAAAATAATGTTTTCGTCTTTCACGCCCGCGCGTTTTACGATTGCGACACTTTCCATTAAATCGGAAATCATGTCAGAAATTAAATCACGATACTGAAGATCGTGACGATTATGCATTAAAATAATCGGAACATCGTAAAAAGCGGCGACTTCCGCCATCTTTTCATCCGCTTTCGCTCCCCACACGTCGTTAATGATGTGCGCTCCCGCTTCGATCGCTTGTCTGGCGACTTCGGCTTTATACGTATCTACGGAAATAGGGACATCGACTTCTTGAGCTACCGCTTTTACCACAGGAATTACCCGCCGCAGTTCTTCCTCGAGCGATACTTTTTCCGCACCGGGACGAGTCGATTCCCCTCCAATATCAATAATGTCCGCTCCATCGGCAACAAGTTGTTTTGCGTGCTCGACCGCGCGATCGAGATCATAAAACCGTCCACCGTCAGAGAAAGAATCCGGCGTTACGTTGACAATGCCCATGACCATTGTCTTTTTCCGCAAATCCAACTCGTAATCTCCACAGCGAAGTACAAAAGGAGTGATATTGGTTGTAGCCAACGTTCATTCCATCCTTTCTACCAACTCATATTTTGTCCATAAAAATGATGTGAAATGCTTGTAATGCTTCTGCAATAATGAAGTGACCGGCCCATCGGCACCCGGATAAGCACGGTCATCCATTTGATAAATAGGGACGATTTCTTGAATAGAATTTGTCACAAATATTTCATCTGCTTGTCGCAGATGATCAAGTGTATAAAAACCTTCTTGACATTCGATTTTTAACGCATTCAACAGCGCAATCACAAATTGTCTTGTCACACCATTTAAAATTCCAGTATGAAGCGCTGGAGTGTATACCGTGCCGCTTTTTACCCAAAAAATATTCGAGACAATTCCCTCGGCAACATATCCTTGTTCATTCAAAAAAATGCCTTCCACGTCGGTACGGGCGCCAATTTCCCGTTTGCCGATAATATTGTTCAAATAATGATGCGACTTTAACCGTTCTTTTCCCTCGGGAGTGTTTCGTCTCGTTTTTAAAACGATGCCGATCTTTCCTTTTGAAAAGGAAGGAGCCAAAATCGGCTTCATGTACATAATGACCGTCGGTTGATCGTACTTGCTTGTTTGTAAGCCAATATCCCCGATGCCTGCCGAAACATTTAAGCGAACATAAGCATTTTGCAATCGATTTGCTTCCAAAAGACGATGAAGTATTTCCATCACTTCACAGCGAGTAAAAGATTTGGCGATATTCATCTCCCGCAAGCTATGATTCAACCGCTCCAAATGGTCGTCTAACAAAAACGGATGGCCATCGTACGTGCGAAACGTTTCAAATACACCAAGCCCGTATAAAAAGCCGTGGTCAAACGGCGAAATACGCGCTTCATCCTTATGAACGACTCGTCCATCGACATATACATACATACGGCTATCGAACCCTTTTATACGTTTGGATAAAGTTCTCCAACAGCTTCATTCCATGGCTTGTCATAATCGACTCTGGATGAAACTGAACCCCTTCAACCGGCAATGTTTTATGGCGAATCGCCATAATTTCGTTTTCTTCCGTCCACGCGGAAATTTCAAAACAATCCGGCAACGTCTCTTTTTCAACGATAAGAGAATGGTAACGAGTGGCTGTAAACGGGCTAGGAATATTAGTGAAAACGGTTTTTCCGTCATGGAAAATTTGCGATGTTTTCCCATGCATTAAACGATCGGCACGAACGACTTTTCCGCCGAATGCTTGCGCAATCGCCTGATGGCCGAGGCAAACCCCAAAAATCGGGATTTTTCCTGCAAAATATTCGATCGCTTCTATGCTGACGCCAGCTTCATTCGGAGTGCAGGGACCAGGGGAGATCATCAGAAAATCAGGACTTAATGCCTCTATGCCCTTAATCGTAATTTCATCGTTCCGTTTTACAACTAATTCTTCCCCCAATACCCCCAAATATTGAACTAAATTGTATGTAAACGAATCGTAATTATCAATCATCAAAATCATCTTGTCTCACCTCATACTCTTAATAGTTTCTCCGCTTCGCTCATCTCTTTTGCTTTCCAAAGGGCCGCCGCCTTTTTTAAACATTCGCGATATTCATGTTCGGGATGGGAATCGATGACAATTCCGGCTCCCGCTTGTACATGCGCGATTCCATCTTTAGCAATCATCGTACGAATCGCAATATTGAATTCCATATCACCATCGAAGCTAATCCACCCGATGGAACCGGTATATACGCCGCGACGTACCGGCTCAAGCTCTTCGATAATCTCCATTGTCCGCACTTTTGGAGCTCCAGTAATCGTGCCGCCAGGGAACATTGCTTGTAAACAATCAAACGCATCTTTTCCTTGCTTTAATTTTCCTGACACATGGGACACGATATGCATAACGTGGGAATAACGCTCGATTGTCATCCATTCATCTACTTTCACCGTGCCATATTGGCATACACGCCCCAGATCATTGCGCTCTAAATCGACGAGCATCACATGTTCCGCTATTTCTTTTTCGCTAGAAAGCAGCTTTTTTGCCAGCCGTCTGTCTTCTTCCTTCGTCTTCCCGCGTGAGCGCGTTCCGGCAATCGGCCTTGTGCTAATATCATCTCCCCGCTTTTTGACAAGCAATTCAGGCGAATTGCTAACGATTTGAAACTCCGGAAAGTGGATGTACGCCATGTACGGAGACGGATTAATGACGCGCAGCTGCTCATAAATATGAAATGGATGTGTCAACAGCGGCTTCGATTGCCGCACGGATAAATTCACTTGAAACACGTCTCCCTGGGCAATATATTGCTGGACTTTTTTTACAGCTTCAACAAAATCTTCTTTTGTCATCGACACCGATGAGATGGCGTCTCGTTTTTGAAACGTCCATTCGCTATCGCTTTTCTTCTCTTCCAACCAACGTGACTCATAAAAAGAAAGGCGCCGTTTTGCTTCCAGTTCTTCGCCGTCCGCGTAATGAACAATCAGATGAAGTTGCTGTTTTTGATGGTCATATACGAATACGTCGTCAAAAATCAAAAAGTACATAGTTGGAAGCTGCAAATCGTCTCGCGCATACGAAGGGATTTTCTCAATATATCTTGCGCAGTCATAGCTGATATAACCAATCGCTCCACCTTGAAAAGGCAGTTCGCTTTTGGAAAAGTGAAGCGAAAATTGCGCAAACCATTGTTTGAGCAATAATAGCGGATTCCCTTCATACTGCTTTTCTTCACCGTGATAAGAGATGAAGAGCTGATTTTCTTTCGCTTGAATGATACCTGCAGGAGTTAAACCGATAATGCTGTAACGCCCGCCTTGACCGCTTTCTAGCAAAACATGGTACGGCTCACGAGCGGCAAGCGCCTTATATTGCCGAAACCAATCGCGTTTTGGGTAAGAGAGCGTCCGCCTCTTTCTATTTCCCCATTTTCGCACAATGACGTCACTCCTTATTTTCGACCATTGCACATTTTTATTGTACAATGAGTCGCCAAACATATCATTACAAAAAATTTCGACAGGGGCCTTCTCCCTGTCGAAATCGCATGATTATTCATCAAATTGGTAAAGCGGAGTGCTTAAGTAGCGTTCACCGTTACTTGGGATAATTGCCAACACTTTTTTCCCTTTGCCAAGTTCTTTGGCGACTTTTAATGCAGCATGAATAGCGGCGCCAGAAGAAATTCCGCCAAGAATTCCTTCTTCGCGGGCAGCGCGGCGGGCAGCAGCGAACGCTTCCTCCGTCGTTACCGTAATGACTCCATCGTAAATGTTTGTATCTAAAATGTCCGGCACAAATCCGGCACCGATTCCTTGAATTTTGTGTGGGCCTGGTTTTCCGCCGGATAATACAGGCGAATCAGCAGGCTCTACCGCATAAATTTTAATGTTTGGATATTTTTCGCGAAGAACTTGTCCCGCTCCAGTAATCGTTCCGCCAGTACCAACGCCGGCAATAAACGCGTCTAATTGGTCGCCCATTTGTTCAACAATTTCTTTCCCTGTCGTCAACCGGTGGATTTCCGGGTTTGCCTCGTTTTTAAATTGTTGCGGCATAAAATAGCCATGCTCTTTTACCAATTCTTCTGCTTTCGCAATCGCGCCGCGCATTCCTTGGCTTCCCGGCGTAAGCACTAATTCGGCGCCATATGCGCGCAATAAATTGCGGCGCTCTAAACTCATCGTATCCGGCATGACTAAAATCGCTTTATATCCTTTTGCCGCTGCGACCATTGCCAGCCCGATTCCTGTGTTTCCGCTTGTCGGCTCAACAATCGTGTCACCAGGTTTTATTTTTCCCTCTTTTTCCGCAGCTTCGATCATCGCCAAGGCAATACGGTCTTTCACGCTGCTTCCAGGGTTCATAAATTCCAGTTTTAAATAAACATCGGCACTACCTTCATCGACAATACGATTTAATTTCACTACCGGCGTATCACCAATCAGTTCTGTAACAGAGTTTGCTACTTTTGCCATATTTCCACCCCTAATCCCGATTAATTTTATAGAATTTGTCTCCAATGTATCAATTATTGGCTTAATTGTCAATCATTTTGATTTTTTTAAATTTTTTATTCTTCTTTCGCGTTTGCGAGCTGTTTCAGCTGCTCGAGTTCCTCTTTCGTGAAACGGTACGTTTCGTTGCAAAAATGACATGACGCTTCAGCGTACCCTTCTTTGTCAATAATGTCTTGAATTTCCTGCGCTCCTAAGCTGATCAGCGCATCGGCAATTCGCTCCCGTGAACAGCGGCAAACAAACGCGACTGGAAGCGTCTCTAGCACTTTGACATTTCCCTTTCCAAGCAGTTCTTCCAAAATCTCTTCCGGCGTCAATCCTTTTTCTACCATTCTTGAGACAGGCGGAATCGTCCGTAAACGATTTTCAATCTGATCAATCGTCTTTTCTTCCGTTCCCGGCATCAGCTGGATGATAAAACCTCCCGCCGCCAATATCGTGTTGTCGGGATTGACAAGTACACCGACGCCGACAGAAGATGGAACTTGTTCCGAAGATGCAAAATAATACGTAAAATCTTCACCAAGCTCTCCCGAGATAATCGGCACTTGTCCAGTAAAGAAGTCACGCAGTCCTAGGTCTTTTACGACCGTTAACATGCCGTTTGTGCCGACTGCTTTTGCGACGTCCAACTTCCCATGTTCGTTTAAATCAAAGTGGACGTGTGGATTCGTAACGTATCCGCGCACCTCCCCCTTCGCGTTGCTGTCGACAAGGATGGTGCCGATTGGACCGCCGCCATCAATTTTAATCGTTAATTTATCATCTCCTTTTAACATAGCTCCCATCATGACGCCCGCCGTAATCGCCCGGCCAAGCGCCGCGGAAGCAGTCGGCCATGTTTGGTGGCGGCGCTGCGCCTCGCTGACTGTATCCGTTGTTCGAGCAGCATACGCTCTTACTTGTCCATCATAAGCTAAAGCCTTCACTAAGTAGTCTGACATACCAACTCAACCTTTCATTGTTTTTTATCAACGTTTTTTTCGTATAAAATTTTCAAGCCCGTTAATGTCAAAAATGGATCGACAATATCAATGACATCCGATTCGCTGGCAATTAACGAAGCCAATCCTCCCGTCGCTATCACTTTTGGCGGGACAGGGCTTTTTGCTTTCATCCGCGAGACAATGCCTTCCACCTGCCCGACATATCCGTATAAAATCCCAGCTTGCATCGCGCTAACGGTATTTTTTCCGATAATATCATCCGGTCGGGCGATTTCAATACGCGGCAATTTCGCGGCTCGTGCAAACAGCGCCTCCGTGGAAATCATAATCCCCGGGGCGATCGCCCCTCCCATATATTGTTTATGTTCGTTAATATAACAATACGTTGTCGCCGTACCAAAATCGACAATGATGAGCGGGCTGCCATATAAATGAATGCCGGCAACCGCGTTGACGATTCGGTCCGCACCTACTTCCCGCGGGTTATCGTATTTAATGTCAAGGCCTGTTTTAATCCCTGGACCGACGATAATCGGCTTAATATGAAAATATTTTAAACACATTCGCTCAAGCGCAAACATAATCGGCGGCACAACCGAGGAAATAATAATGCCATCAATATCGGAAAACTGAAGCCCGACGTGGTTCAATAACGCCTTGATCGTCATGCCGTATTCATCTTCCGTTTTGCCGCGGCTCGTTTCGATGCGCCAATGATGTTTTAATTCGTCTCCATCATATACCCCTAATACCGTATTTGTATTGCCGACGTCTAAGACAAAAATCATCGTTTCATCCCCACTTTTCACCATTGTTACTTCCTACATCATACCATATCTTGTCGCTTATCTGATAAAAAAAGATGCCCCTTATAAAGAGACATCTTACTCATCTTTCTTTTGAATATTTATTTTTACATCATTGTCGTGATCGCCATTATCGTTATTATTATTGTCATTATCATTATTTGCATCGCGGTTTGGCAATGTTCCGTGTTCAAATAAATGTTTAATTTGTTCCGCATCCAACGTTTCCACTTCCAAAAGCGTAGTGGCGATTAACTCAAGTTTGTCTCTATATTGCGTTAAAATATTTTTCGCTTTTTCATAACATTCCTTAATGATCCGCTGAATTTCCAAATCGATTTCATACGCGATTTTATCGCTGTAATTTTGCTCATTGTGCAAGTCGCGACCTAAAAATATTTGCCCGCTCGGCTGCCCAAATTGCAGCGGTCCAAGCTTCTCGCTCATTCCAAACTCGGTCACCATGCGGCGAGCAATGTTCGTCGCGCGTTGAAAGTCGTTATGCGCCCCTGTGCTAACTTCGTTAAACACGATTTCTTCCGCGACGCGACCGCCTAATAGACCGGTAATTTTGTCCATTAGCTCCGGCTTTGTCATAAAATAACGATCTTCTTTCGGAAGCATCACCGCATAGCCTCCCGCTTGGCCACGCGGAACGATCGTCACTTTATGCACCATTTCCGCGTCATCGAGCACCATGCCAATAACGGTATGCCCCGCTTCATGGTATGCAACAATGCGCCGCTCTTTTTCCGAGATAACGCGGCTTTTCTTTGCTGGTCCGGCAATGACGCGGTCTGTCGCCTCATCAATGTCGCTCATGTCAATTTTCTTTTTATTTCGTCGCGCCGCAACAAGCGCCGCCTCGTTCAGCAAGTTTTCCAAATCCGCCCCGGAAAAGCCCGGCGTACGCATCGCGATCGTTTTTAAATCAACGGACTCGTCGAGCGGCTTATTGCGAGCATGTACGCGCAATACCGCTTCACGGCCTTTCACGTCCGGACGGTCCACCGTAATTTGCCGGTCAAAACGGCCTGGCCGCAACAACGCTGGGTCTAAAATATCCGGGCGGTTTGTCGCCGCGATAATAATAATTCCTTCATTGCCGCTGAAACCATCCATTTCCACAAGCAATTGGTTGAGCGTTTGTTCGCGTTCATCATGTCCGCCGCCAAGACCTGCGCCGCGTTGCCGGCCAACCGCGTCAATTTCGTCAATAAAAATGATACAAGGCGCGTTCTTTTTCGCTGTTTCAAACAAGTCCCGTACACGCGATGCACCGACACCGACGAACATTTCTACGAAATCCGAACCGCTGATCGAGAAAAACGGCACGCCAGCTTCTCCAGCAACCGCGCGCGCGAGCAACGTTTTCCCCGTTCCAGGAGGCCCAACAAGAAGCACTCCTTTTGGAATGCGGGCACCGAGTTCGACAAACTTCCGCGGGTCTTTTAAAAACTCAACAATTTCGATAAGCTCTTGTTTTTCTTCGTCAGCGCCAGCAACATCGCGGAAACGAACTTTTCTTTTGTCGTCCGTGTATAATTTCGCCCGGCTTTTCCCAAAGTTCATTACCCGGCTGCCGCCGCCTTGTGCTTGATTCAACAAGAAGAAAAACAAGATAAAAATAATCACAAACGGGATGATCGAAGTGAAAAAGGTAACCCATCCGCTCGTCTCATCCGCTGGCATTACTTCTACTCTCGTCCGCTTCGCTGCAGCATCAATGCGATTCAATACCGTATCACTGTTCATGACATAAGTGGAAAAGTATTGATCCTCGCTGTACGATTTGAGCTGCCCTCTTATTTCATATACGCCGCGCTCCGGCTTCATGGAAAACGACTTTACATCGCCATTTTCTAAATGGGTCATAAACGCATCGTATGTCATCGGTTCCGTTCGCTGATTGCTTCCGTTGAAGAAGCTAACCACGCCGATGACGACGAGAAAAATCAATAAATAAAATATTGTATTTCGGAAGATCCGATTCATTTCTTGCCTCCTCCCATATGAAACACACTATAGTCAATAGTATCATAGAAAATTGGATAAATACAAACAATTCGTTAGCGGCTTGAAAAGCAAATTTATTTATTGTACACTTCCGGTTTCAACACTCCGATATAAGGAAGATTACGGTATTTTTCACCATAGTCTAAGCCATAACCGACGACAAACTCGTCAGGGACAATAAACCCGGTATAATCTGCTTGAATGTTCGTTTTACGCCCTGAAGGTTTATCTAATAACGTCACGATTTTAATGGAGTTGGCTTTTCGGTAACGGAATAAATCGACCAAATAGCTTAACGTTAAGCCACTGTCAATAATATCTTCAATAATTAAAATATCGCGCCCTTCCACCGAAGTATTCAAATCCTTTAAAATTTTCACTTCGCCAGATGATACCGTCGCATTCCCGTAACTCGATACATCCATAAAATCCATTTCCAAATATGTATCGATATGCTTTAACAAGTCCGCCATAAACGGCATTGCCCCTTTTAATACGCCGACCGCCAACGGAAAACGACCCTCATATTCTTCTGTCAACAGTTTGCCTAATTCCTTGACTTTTTCCTGAATCTGTTGTTCAGTAATTAATATTTTTTGAATGTCGTCTTTCATCCCCATCTTTTTTCCTCCTAGCTGTTCATTGCTCTTTATAGTGTAATACAATATAGCGCGCTTTTGTAACATCTATTGCCTCAAAATTTGATTTTTTTAACTTTGGAACCCATAAAATATTTCCTTCCCCGTCTTCGACGATTGGCCAGCGGTCTCTTTCGTATAAAGGGATTTTCGCTTCGATGAAAATTTCCTTAATTTTCTTCGTCCCCTTTGTTCCTTTCAACGTCATTCGATCACCAACGCGGCGTGTTCGCACCCGTAACGGAAAACGAACCGTTTCCGGATCAATAATGAACACATCGTTTCCTCTCCGTTCTTTCGGATAGTGTTCCCAAATTTCACTAATGATTACATGATCGTTTGGGAGGGGCAATATAGCTGGAACGTCGAGTTCGAACATATAACTCACATCTTCTTTTTCTTCGCGAAATGTAAACAAGCAACAGTCATAAGAACGAACCACTTTCAAGCCGCGCGGAAAGTCTAACCTTCCGGAGGGATGGTTGCGATTTAAAAACGCCAATAAATTATGGATATGTATAGAAGAAAGGGAAGAAGGGATTTCCTTATAAAGATAGTTCAATATTAGTTGAATCCCTCTTCTTTGTAAAGGCTTTGGCATCGCCTGAAACGGCTCAATCTTTAACGCAACTGCATCATCTTGTTTTTTCATTACCTTATTCATTGCGTCTTTCGCCAATTCCTCTAAAAATAACTCATCTTCCATCGCCATTTCGCTATACGATTGAAACCGCTCGTGAAGACGCGGGTTTTCTTTTTTTAAAAACGGGATGACATGATGGCGAAACCGATTTCTCGTATAATCGTCTTTATCATTGCTAGCGTCATGACGCGGCGTAATGTGATGTTTTTGACAATACGCATCAATATGGGCGCGGCTGACCGCCAAAAATGGGCGGATAATATATCCTCCGTGAAACGGACGCTTTGCCGGAATACCGGCATAGCCTTTGCTAGTGCTGCCGCGCACAAGCCGCATTAAAATCGTTTCGACTTGGTCATCACCATGATGGCCTAAAGCTAAATAATTTGCTTTATATTTTTCCATCAGTTCACCGAAAAAACGGTAACGGCATTGGCGCGCTGCCTCCTGCACACCTAATTTAAACTGGCGCTGAAATGCGGGAACATCAATTTGCACCGCCTCACATATAATACCGCGCGCTTGGCAAAAATGTTTCACAAAATTCATATCTTCTTCCGACTGTTTCCCGCGAAACATATGATCGACATGAGCGGCGATCAACGTGATATTCCATTTTTGCCGAATCGACCAAAAAAAATGTAATAACGCCAGCGAATCGGGGCCTCCCGATACCCCAACAATGACCGTTGCATTCGGTGTGAGCAGCTTATGCTTTTTGATAAATTCGCAAACTTCCGCAATCATTCGGAGAAACCCTCTTTTATCACGTAATTTCTCATTTTCATCGTACCATTATTACAATATTTTCTCAAAAATCCCGCCCATTATTTTATCAATAAATAGGCGCTATAGCGACAAAAATTTGTCAAGGAAGTATTTGATGATATACATATATTGCATAAGCGCATAAAAGTACGGCAATGATCAGCGCCGTTTCCACCACGCTCTTTGCTTTTCCGCGTTTTCTTTTTTTGCTTCGTTGTGATTTCTGAGTTGTTTTTTTGGAAGCGCGCTGCTTGGAATGGGAATGAGCAGAACGATGAATAGTAGCCAACAAGTCTTGCTTCATTTCGGAAGCTCTTTTATACTTCCCGTCAATCGCCTTCATTAATACCGCCTGATATTTTCGTAGCATCCCATCTGCTTGAATGATGGAAATGAGCTGATGCCGCCCATCTCCCTTCCGTTCCAACTTGATCGGGCAGCAAGACTGGATCATAATCATCGCCACCGCAAACAAATCATATGAAGGTTCTGCTTTTCGTGATCCTAACCCCCAGTAGCCGCGATCGTAAAGTTCGGTAAACTCTTTAATCGCTCTTCCTTGTAACGTTGTCCCTCCTACATCAAGAAGGCGGACCGTCGGCGGCGGACCTGCGACCAACAAATTTTCCGGCTTCAAATCGCCAAATACCCATCCTTCTTGATGAAGTTTGTCGAGCGCGGATAAAAGCTGCAACAAAAGAATGACGATCCACTCTTTTCCGCGTTTACGGATAAATGTGGAAAAATCTTCCCCTTTTATATATTCCATCACGTAAAAAGGAATATGTTTCTTCATCAAAGGAGTTACCCAGTCATCGACATCTAGCAAAGAAGGTCCAAGGGCGACTCCTTGGACCTTGGAAAACCGACGTAATACATTGACTTCCGATGTGACCGCTTCGCTATTATCGCTCAACTTTAACGCGACAATCCCTTTCATGCTTTCCGCCAAATAAACGACCCCATTTGCTCCATGTCCAAGCGGTTTTAACAGCTTGTACGACTGATGATGCCACTTTCCAGTAACGACCGTCCCGGCCCGAAGGTTACATAGACCCTTCAAAGTATGATTCATCATCGCGGATCAGACTCCTTAATGAGCGCTTTCTCTCAAAATACGTTAGTGCTTCGCGCAAGGCTGGTCCAGTCGGTGTCAAGCCTCCCGATGTCAATTTTGGAAAAACGGTGGAAAGCTCCTCCATTTTCGGCGTCCAATCTACAATTTTTTCGACATTTCCTCGTTTTCCCGGAAATACAAATACAGCAAAACGATTATCGCCGATGCGCGCATTAAGGCTAAGGGACAAATCAAGCAGCGCCTCTTTCACCGTCGGTAGTTTCGTTTTCATACTTCCGCTCGTATCTATTAATATTAAAACTTCTAATTCCACCGTTTCCCCAAGTTCATCGACGACTTCCATCACCTCACCTCGTTTTTCCGGGGGCAAATCTTCAAGCGACACGTCCGGTCCTAATATTTGCTTCAATTCTTTGTTCACGACACCTTGAAGCGTTTGCGTCATCGCTTTCCTCGTCACCATTTGCACCGTTTGAGACAGCTGTTTTGCATAGACGACTTGGCTAATTCCACCTCCCGATAAAGCGATCCCTTCAATTTCACGCAACCCGCTTTCATCAATCGTATCTTGGTCGAGAACACCGATTACATTCACCGTAATCCCTTGTTCTTTCGCCAAAGCAGCCATCGCAATCGGATCTTCGCCATGATTGGAACACCCATCCGTAATCAGTAAAATTTGTCGTAATGTTCCTTTGCGCATGTTTTCATCCCCTCCTCAGCTAATGTATTACAAGCATCGCCGGAGGATAGGGATTTTATACACTATTGCGCTTTTTTTGTATACATATAGGCCGGAATCGTCGCCCATTTTGGCGTATTATGCTTAATTTTTGCGACGACTACCGTCATGTCGTCTTCAATTCTTCCAGAACGGCTGCGGATGACTTCTTCCATGATTAAATCCGCTACTGCCTGCGGGTCGTTCGTTTTCAATTCTTTAATTTTTCGCTTCATCCATACGTCGTGATTTTCCACGTGCGGCGGCCCCTCGAACACCCCATCGCTCATCATAATAAGCAAATCACCCGCTTTTAATTGTTCACTGACAATCTCAAATTCTGCTTCTTTAATAATGCCGATTGGCAAATTGCTCGCCTCGATTTTCATGACTTTATCCCCACGCTTAACAAAGCTCGGCGTGGAACCGATTTTTAAAAACTTTGTCACAGCATTTTGCAAATCAATAATGGCTAAATCTAGTGTAGAAAACATATCTTCTGTCGTTCGCAACGACAAAATAGAATTAACGGATTTAATGGCGATCGATTCATCCATCCCTGTTTGTAAAATCTTTTGTAAAAGACGCAGCGTTTCATTGCTTTCATGATGTGCTCGTTCTCCATTTCCCATTCCATCACTGATCGCAATCGCATACTTTCCTGTTCCAAGTTCAATCATCGAATAGCTATCCCCTGAAACAAGCCCGCCGCCTTTCGCGGCAAACGCCACACCCGTTTCGACGACGAACGCTCTCGCCGAGCCGAATGCGACCCGGCAGTAGCCGTTCGGGTAAACGGCGCATTCTTCTCGCTTTACCACGATCGTTTCTCCCAAAATATCCGATAGCATCGGCGCAATCAATTTTTCGCATTCACCGCGGCCTTCGCAATATGGAACGCTCATTTCAATATCGATATTTCCTTTTTCCAAGCTATAAATGTCAACATGACCGATTTCAATCCCAAACTCCTGCAAGGCGTGAAAAATTTGTTCTTCCTGCAAATAATGATTTTCGCGTTCGCGCTGAATTTCCTTCGCAAAATCTTCCATCACCTGCGAGACACCTAACAATTGTTCAGCAACTAACTTTCTGCTTTCATTCATTTGCTTGCGCACTTTGCGATTCGCTCGATAAAGCGCCACATCTTTTTCAATCATGTCGACTACTTTACCTGCTTTTACGCAATGGCGCTCCCATTCTCGCAATAGTTTGCGATTATGCTCCAATTTTCCCGCATCCGCTTCTAGCATTATTTTCTTCATATACTCATATGTTGTATCAAAGTGGCATGACCAACATTGCTCTTTTTTAAAGCAAGTTTGGCACGTTCTCCCTGCAATGTCACTTAGAAAATAATCAATTTCTCGCTCATTGTAGTCTTCCGAGGAAGTTAAGTTTTCCGTCGAAAAGCTATTGGCTAACGCTTGAAACACGTGGGAAAATTGCGAAACGCGCTGTGCCGTCACATCGCGAATTTTTCTGGCATATTGCTGCTGTTCATTGGCATATTCTACAGTACCGGGGATGTGTTTGGCGATCTTTTCCATTAATGAACGAGACGTACACATAAATAAAATCATCGCCAAGCACGACTCCATCACCGTCGGAACGATTTCCGCCTTGCCGTTTCCATATAAACCGATAAGCAACGTAGCGACAAGCAGCCCGAAAGACGCGCCGGCTTTCTTTCCTTCCTTTAGTAAACCTCCTAAAAGGCCGGCAAACGCTAACAAACTCATTTCATACAAATTACCAACGTTCGCCAAACTTAAAATAAGCCCTGTCACTACTCCTACTGTAGAACCAATCGTCGCCCCCGCCACGAGCGCAAAAATTAACACGAGATAGCGAGACATTACATGTTCGAGCGAAAGTCCATAAAACGTCCAACCGATCATTCCCGTCAACATGGACGCAATTAAAATAATCAGTGAAATGATTTCTTCCGCGCGTAACGCTTGTTTATGTTTACGGACCGCCAGCAGCGGAATGCTTTGGATAAAAATAAGTGTCAGTACAAATGCGAGCCCTGCTTCGACAAACGCCAGCACCGCTTCATACAACGTCTCGTTTTTTAGCAAATAACGCAAAATGAATAATTTTGCAAAAAATGATAGGAAAAATATTACAAGAGGTACGATTTTGATCGATTCACTAAAAAACTTTCGTAAAAAGGCGTTTACAATAAGAAACCCGAATATTCCGACAAAAACAAATAACATTGTCGCAAATGATAAAGTAAGTGAACCTGCAAGTAACGCAACAAATGCTAATGCCGCTTTATCGCGGCGCAGCATGTAAACAGCGGCAAAAAACGGCAAAGCGAACGGAGTTAGTTTGGATAAAATAAGGGCTCGTCCAAGCAAAAAACCAATAATAAGAAGAAGAAATCCCTTATGAATAAATAAGTGCCCGATTCGTAATTTCACATGGCGCATCCACCGTGACAACATAGCTTGCGTCTCGTTTATAGACACTTCCGAGATTCGGTTCATCCACCTTTTTTCTACTCTTTCCATTCCGATCCACTCCTTTGCTTTTCTTTTGCTCCTATTATATATTTTTAATTGTCAAAAATTTGTCAAAAAAAGAAAAGCGATCAAAAAAACCGTTCGACGTATTTTTTGATTACATGTCATAAACTCACAAACATATACAAAAAAACGAGGATGTTTCTTTAAAGAAACATCCTCGTTTAGTGACCCGTACGGGATTCGAACCCGTGTTACCGCCGTGAAAGGGCGGTGTCTTAACCACTTGACCAACGGGCCGCTTTTTGATAGCGGCGGAGGGAATCGAACCCTCGACCTCACGGGTATGAACCGTACGCTCTAGCCAGCTGAGCTACGCCGCCACGCAACAACATTTCCTATAATAATTGATCAAACATATTATTGTCAATAGTTTTTCTCGATTATCCCCTCTCGGCTAAAACGCGTGCTTATAGCCAGCTTGATCGGCAGCCTCACTCGCCCTAGTGAGCCATATCTTCCATCGCCGATATAGCGAATATAAATTGTGAAACACACCGCTCTGGTCCGGAAAAGCGGCTAAAGTCGCAATTATTGCGTAAAATCCTTCCCGCAATCTAGCGAACCTAGACATCTGGAAAACAACACCGCTTTGTGCCGTTTCTTATTGCACAAATTCCGAAGCCTCCCGACACCATTAATAGACAAGGAAGCAAAGCATGCTATCCGCCGAAAATAAGAAAAGCATCTATCATGAAGATAGACGCTTTTTATCCATCGCGACATTCATTCAGCAGCAAGTTACCCACGTCTCGCGCCACGACCTCCCCGCTTTGATTCCATATGACGTCTGAGGGAAGCTAGACGATCTTCGCTTTCTTTGAGAAAGCGGCTGATTTTCTGCTCCAAGCTTTCTTTTGCGGCTCGATCATTGGCCTTATGGCGTGAGCGCTGCGAAGGCTGCGCGTCTTTTGCTTTTTTAATGGATAGCCCGATTTTCCCGTCTTTCTCGACGTTAATGACTTTGACGTTAACGACATCGCCAATTTTCAGATGATCGTTAATATCCTTCACGTAATTATCCGCTACCTCACTAATATGAACTAGCCCAGTTACACCTTCCGGCAGCTCCACAAACGCTCCGAACTTCGTAATCCCCG
Organism: Parageobacillus thermantarcticus; assembly: GCF_900111865.1. Lineage (GTDB taxonomy): Bacteria > Bacillota > Bacilli > Bacillales > Anoxybacillaceae > Parageobacillus > Parageobacillus thermantarcticus. Next base: position 20,282 of record NZ_FOJS01000021.1, read on the forward strand.
TTACTTTGCCTTGTAACTTGCTGCCTACTTCAATTGACATAAAAAAAGTGCTCCTCCTTAAAAACTTCAAAATTATTTTCTTTATTATAACGAAAGGAAAAAACAAGTGTCAATAATGTCAATGCCCAAATTTATCGGCATCGTAAGGAGGCGATTTCTTTTCGGGAACGACAAAAATAATTTCTCCTTCCTTCGACAAATAATATTTTTTTCTCGCCAACTCGGCGATATATTCGTCATCATGCAACTTTTTAATTTCTTCTTCCAGCTGTTTTTGCTGCTTTTCAAGCTTGTCTAACTGCTGTTCTATCCGCTTTTTATCCGCTAATTTCGCTTCAATCTCTTTCGATTGAGAGTGGAGGGTATAAAAAAATATCGAAGATAACGCCGCTAATAAAACGCTAAAAAACGCAAAGCGCACGATGGCGACCCGCCGTCTTCTCGACGCTTTCGTTCTCTTTTCTTCCTGAGCGGATATGTATGAAGATTGTAACTTTGTTACATTTGTTCTATGCGGTACGTTCATCTTTTCACACCTCCACTCTTATTTTCGCAATTTTAACGTCCATTTGACAATCATATTCTTCACTTGGTGAATAATTCCTGCTAAATAGCCGAAAAAATTTTTCAGCGTCTCTTTCCAATTTTGCGGGATTCCTCTCCAAATGAGAAAACCAATCCAGCGGACCGGAGCAAACAATATCTTTATACATTGGTACAACATGCGAAGAAAAACGAGAAACAATTTCCATATAAAAAACGAAAGCGCCAATAACGTTTGCAAAAGCAGCTGAATCGGACGAACGATCAAGTAATAGCATAAGCGAAGGAAAAAGCGGTATAACCGCGCTGCGAGCGAAATCACCCATTCGAGTACTTTTAAATATATCATACGAAACAAACTTTGATAAGCGGCATATCCGCATAAAATCGCTAAAAAAATGTAAAAGCGCAGCTCGCCTTCATTAACGAGCAATAAAATGTAAAAAAGAACAAGACCTTGAACAACCCAAAATAAAACATCATTGATAAAGACGACCCAATGTTTGCGGTTTTGCCGTTGCAAAAAGCGATTATACGTATCAAGCGCGGCGCCAAGCCAGCTGCCCATCCCGATCATCGCCAACATTGTCGCCAGCTGCGTCGTTAAACTCATTTGAACAACTTGCTAAAGAATCCTTTAGCCTTCTCCTGATGGTCATCTAAATAAACAAGGTCAAAAATTCTCCCTTTAATGGAAACGACCCCTTTATCCACATCTAAGTTTTTCATTTGCAAATTTTGCCCGCGAATCGATAAAAACCCCATCACCGTCTCAAGCAAAAATTCCTCATTATCGAAGCTTTCCACTTGTTTGACTCCCGTAATATCAAGGAGTCTTCTCCCCCGCATAATGACGTCATGCTCTTGGACAGGACCTTTATTCGTATTGCCTCCAAAATCATAATGTTGGCTCATGTTCATCCCCCGCATTCATATTGAAATCAAGTTTTTCCTAATCCGCGTTTGTACCATATGTATGAATGCAGGAGGAATTTTAGAACAAGCCTATGCGCGCGAATAAGCGGTCATTACTCCTCCGTTCCAGCGCCGACCCGCTCTTCGCGAATCACTTCATACAAATTAGCCGCTTCCTCTTTTTTTGTCGTTTCCTTCAAATCAGTCACTTTCACCGTCAGCTTTTTCTGCCCAAATTGAATCGTTAGTTCATCGCCCACTTTCACCGTCGAACTTGCTTTTGCAACGGCGCCGTTAATCGTGATGCGCCCTTGGTCCGCTACTTCTTTCGCTAACGTGCGGCGTTTAATCAGGCGGGAAACTTTTAAAAATTTGTCTAAACGCATATACGTCCTCTCCTTTTACCATCCTTTTTCTTTCGCTTCTTCCCAAAAACGATCCAACTCGGCAAGCGACAGCGACGTAAGCGCTACGCCGCTTTTCCGCGCCTGCTCTTCGATATAGGAAAAGCGCCGGTAAAATTTTTCGTTTGTCATATGTATTGCTTCCTCCGGGTTGATGTCATAATAGCGGGCGATATTGATAAGCGCAAATAAAATATCGCCAAATTCGCTAATGAGACGGGAACGGGTCGTTTTTTCTCCCGATGCCTCCCGTTTAAATTCGGCAATTTCTTCTTCTACTTTGTCCCACATCGGTTTGACATCGTCCCAATCGAACCCTACTTTTGCCGCCTTTTTCTGAAACTCGTACGCTTTTAAAATGCCTGGCAAGCTTTTCGGTATATCATCAAGCAAGGAAATAGGGCGGCCTTTCTTTTCTTTTTCTTTGATTCGCTGCCAATTTTCTACAACTTGTTCTGCGTTGTCAACGATGACGTCACCGAATACGTGCGGATGGCGGCGAATCATTTTTTCGGTAATCCCGCGGATGACATCATCAATGGAAAACATTCCTTCATCTTCGCCAATTTGCGCATGAAGCACGACTTGCAAAAGCACGTCGCCAAGCTCCTCGACCATATGTTCATCGTCGTTTTCATCGATCGCCTCAAACAGTTCATACGTTTCTTCAAGCAAATACCGTTTCAGCGATTCGTGCGTTTGTTTGTGGTCCCATGGACAGCCGTTCGGTCCCCGCAATGTCGCGATCACGCGCCGCAGCGTTTCGAAACGGTGATAAAGCATCGTTTCCTCGCGGACAGGCGGGACATATACGCTCGTTAAATTGTTTAATGTCACAGCGCGGTCAAGTTCATATAACGGAATTTTCGTCACTTTCTCTTCTTTGCTTCCCGCCGCCGTCACGATATAGACGGGATAGTCGTCAGGAAGCTGCTCCATTAACGTCAATTTCACCTCAGAGGCAATAAATGAATCATACACTTGGCAAAAAATCGTATGCTTTGTTAATTGCCATTCATCCCCTTGAAACGAAGTGGCATCAATGAGCTGAAACCCTTCGATCGGATCAATCTTTAACGCGGTAAACAAAGCATCTAAAAAGCTTTGGCCTCCCTCGATGACGACGCGGCATTGCTTGCGCTGTTCCGCTTCGAGCAAAAGCTGCACCGTCTTTTCCGCTACAAGCGGATGGCCGGGAACGGCGTAAAACACATCGCTTTTTTGCGCCTGTTCCAGTAAAATAGCCACCATTTCCTCATATACGTCTGCAAATCGTTCATGTTTTTCGTAAATGGCATCAAATGACGTAAACGAAACCCCCTCCGCTTGCAGGGCATGGACAACCGGATGTTCTTTCGTGCGCAAAAAAAGCGGAGAAGCGGTTTTCAGCTTCCGATATATGCCTAAAGGCAGCTGCTCAATATCGCCAGCACCTAAACCGAAAACATAAATCGTATTCATCATCGATCACCTGTTTTCTAATAGTAAACGTAGTTTATCGCCAAATGGGAAAAAGGACAATTCCTGTTGCGAAAATACATTTCCTTTTATGATTATTATAATATACGTAGCGCCGCCAAGCAGCACTCCGGCCACCGCTTCACCAGTCGCAAACAGGCGGCCGCCGCCCACTGTCTCCGCAAGCAGCGTGTATAACTGCAACACGACAACCATCGCTGCCGCTGCTTTTATCACAGGATACAAATACGTCTTCTTCGGAAAGCGAACGTCTAGCTTCCGTTGCAACATAACGTACAAAAAACACGCCATCGCCGCGTAAGACAACGCCGTAGCAACGGCGGCACCGGCCGTCCCGAATAAAGGGACCAACAGCCAATTACAGACGGCTTTTCCTGCTACCGCTACACACACACCCGCCACCGCTATCCATTCATGTCCCATTCCTTGCAATAACGCCGAAAGCGTAAGCGCCAATGTCGTAAAGAAGATCGAAGCGGCCAAAATCGCCAACGGAAGTGAACCAAGATCATTTTCAAATAACATAATGTTCACAGGACGGATGAGACACATCAATCCTAATGAAGCTCCTAATCCGATGACAGTGGCGATGCGCAACGATAAATCTGTTTTTTCGCGAATCAATTGTTCGTCTTCGCGCCTTTTTGCTCCGGAAATGAGCGGAACAAGCGCTAGCGAAAACGAAGTCGCTACCACCGTGCCGAGCTGGATAAGAGGTTGTCCGCGATCGTAAATTCCCTTTAATATCTTTGCATGTTCGAAGCTTTCTTTGCCACGTTCGACAAGCAACGGCAATAACGAAAACGAGTCGACCAATTGTGTGAGCGTTAATGCCATATTCGTCACACAAATAATGAACCCTTCGATGAACAAATATGAAATAATGCGCTTGGCACCCGCGCTTTTCCATGTGATATGTATTTTTTCGGTATTTCCCCTTCTCATCCAATACGCTGTCAATAAAAGCAGCGCGGTCAAGCCCCCGGCGAATGAACCAAACATCGCCGCCGCTCCAGCATCATATACGGTCCGTCCGCCTTTGATAAACAAATACGACAAAACAATAATCGTCATCACGCGAACGAGCTGTTCCCCAACTTGAGAAACGGCGGTCGGGACCATGTTGTTTTTTCCTTGAAAATAGCCACGCAATAAAGCGATAAACGGAAATAGCAAAAATGAAAACGAGAGGAGGCGAACAAGCGGGGCGAGCCCCACGTCTCCCATCCATATCGCGATTTGTTCCGCCCCTATATAGAGAATGGAAAAAATAAGTAAACCGAGTAAACATAAGAACAAAAGCGACACTTGCAAAACGGAAACAACGCCTTTTGGATCGCGGTCAGCAACACGTTCTGCCACGAGCTTCGAAATGACAATAGGATAGCCGTATAGCGCCAATGACATCACAATGCCGTAAATCGGATACACTTGCTGATAAATATAAAAGCCGACATCACCAACGATATTCTGATACGGAACGCGATAAAAAGCGCTTAATAGTTTCGTCACAAAGGCGGCAACAGTTAAGACGACCGCACCTCTCCATATCTTTTCTTCCGGCGATCTCATCGTGTTTCTCCTTCCGCGCTAATACTGCGACAACGATCAAATCTGTGTAAAATTTCGCTTTCGGCTCAGCGAATTAGGTTTTGGGAAGAAAATAAAACTGCTTCTTTGTTGTTTCTTTTTACACCAAATTTTATTATTCCGTAAAAAGCGGAATTTTCAAGTCTCACTTATGCGCGACGATCGCTCGTTTTCTTAAGTCTTGCTTATACCTCTCCATACGCGATCAATTATTTGCGAAGTTTTTGATTTTCTGCAACAAACAAACGTTGATAACGTTGCTATTATAGCGCAAAAGAAAAAGGCAGCATAGCAAGCTACCTTTTTCCGTTCATGTCGTTTTATTGCTCCATTTGCCGAGCCAAAAAGCCAGCGGCTGTCTCGACCGCTTTATGTTCCACTTCGCCAAGCACTTTCTCTTTTGACAAAATGATAACAGCGCCAATCGGATCGCCGTTTGCCACAATTGGCCCAATCGTATACGATTTCAACGTTTCGGAAACTCCATCGACAAGTTCCGCTTCTCCTTCTTCCGTATGAAGGACAGAGTTTCGCTCTTCCATCGCTTTTTCCACTAATGGACCGACGTTTTTGTTCAAATATTCTTTTTTCGAAACACCCGCAACCGCGATGAAAACGTCGCGATCGCAAATCAATACAGGTTGCCCTAAGCTGTCAAACAATGCGTCCGCATATTCCTTTGCAAAATCGCCTAATTCGCTAATTGGCGAATATTTTTTTAAAATGACTTCGCCATCGCGATCAACAAATATTTCGAGCGGGTCCCCTTCCCGAATGCGCAACGTTCTGCGGATTTCTTTCGGAATGACAACCCTTCCTAAATCATCGATTCGACGGACAATACCAGTTGCTTTCATCTACAGATGCCCTCACTTTCATCTAGGATTTGAAGAATACGCCGATGAATCCTTGTTATGGCGAATTCACCATTGCTGTGATTAGTATCCTTCACAATCCAAGTTATATACGCGATGAAAGTGATTTTCTCAATTTTAGATAAAATTACCCATCCTTCATTATCGACGATTTTTTCGAAACATAAACATCTCGTTTATGCGATAATCGATTTTTCATCTTTTACGCCGGAAAGCTCTTTTAACGTTTCATATAAAATCATCAGCCATTCTTGCGGTTTTAAGTCTTTAATATACAAAACAATTTTTAGTTTGGAACCGTCCATGCCAAATCCGAATAAGCGGCCGTATTGTCCGCCGATTTTCGATAAACGTTGAATTTCCACTTCTTTGGATGCTTTCTCAGCAAATAAAATGTCAATTTGCTGTTTCTGTTGTTTAATCGATTCCACTCCTACTTGTTTGGCATACACTTTAATTTCGGCAATTTGGAATAAATAAGCGACTTCGTCCGGATATTCTCCAAAGCGATCAAGCATTTCCTCACGCAGCGTTTCGACGTCCTCCATCGTCTCTACCGCTTTAAAACGCTTGTACATATCAATTTTTTGCAACCCGTCAGAAATATACGTGTCTGGAATATAAGCGTCGACTTCTAAATCGATCGTTACTTCATGCTTTTCTTCTTCTTGTTTGATTCCTTTCCGTTTCTCGATCGCTTCTTTCAGCATTTGCGAATATAAATCAAAGCCGACGGAATCGATAAATCCGTGCTGTTCTGCCCCTAATATATTTCCGGCGCCGCGAATCGACAAGTCGCGCATCGCAATTTTAAACCCTGAGCCAAGCTCGGTAAATTCTTTGATTGCTTGTAAACGTTTTTCAGCAGCTTCATTGAGTACTTTATCTTTTCGATATGTGAAATATGCGTATGCAACGCGATTAGAACGCCCAATGCGGCCGCGCAGCTGATACAATTGCGATAATCCCATGCGGTCCGCATCATAAACAATCAGCGTGTTCACATTTGGAATGTCAACGCCTGTTTCAATAATCGTCGTGGTGACAAGCACGTCATATTGTCCTTCCAAAAACGCTAGCATCGTTGATTCCAATTCCGTTTCCGACATCCGTCCATGCACATACGTCACGCGCGCTTCCGGCACAAGCTGCGAAATTTCTTCCGCCTTCACATCAATATCTTCAATATGGTTGTATAAGAAAAAGACTTGCCCATCCCTTGCCAGCTCCCGTTCAATCGCCTCCCGCACCAACTCAGGGGTATATTCCATCACATACGTTTGCACCGGGAACCGGTTTTCTGGAGGTGTTTCAATAATCGACAGGTCGCGTACACCGATCATGGACATATGCAACGTTCTCGGAATTGGTGTCGCCGTTAGCGTCAACACATCAATATTTGCCTTAAGCTGCTTAATTTTTTCCTTATGAGTGACGCCAAATCGCTGTTCTTCGTCAATAATGAGCAATCCTAAATCTTTAAACTGGACGTCTTTCGATAATAGGCGGTGTGTGCCGATGACCATATCGATCGTCCCGTCTTTCAGCCCTTTAATCGTTTCGGCTTGCTGTTTTCTAGTGCGAAAGCGGTTTAAAAGCCCAACGGTAATCGGAAAACCTTGGAACCGCTCCCGGACCGTTTCGTAATGCTGCTGTGCCAAAATCGTCGTCGGCACGAGAAACGCGACTTGTTTTCCATCCATAATCGCTTTAAACGCCGCCCGCAGCGCCACTTCCGTTTTTCCGTAGCCAACGTCGCCGCAAAGAAGGCGGTCCATCGGCTTGTCACTTTCCATATCGCGCTTGATTTCTTCAATCGAACGGAGTTGATCTTCCGTTTCTTGGTACGGAAACGCCGCTTCAAATTCCCGCTGCATTTCTGTATCCGGGGAGAACGCGTATCCTTTGCTTGCTTCCCGCTCCGCATACAGTTTAATCAAATCTTCAGCGATATCTTGGACGGACGATTCCACTTTCTTTTTCACTTTTTTCCATTCGGATCCGCCTAATTTATAAATCTTCGGCTCTTTCCCTTCGGATCCTACGTATTTTTGCACTTGATCGATTTGATCGACAGGCACATACAACGTATCACTGCCTTGATATTGAATATGAATATAATCTTTATGGACGCCGTTAATTTCCAATGTTTCGATTCCTAAATATTTGCCGATGCCGTGGTTCACATGCACAACATAGTCGCCCACTTGCAATTCCGAATAGCTTTTAATGCGTTCCGCGTTCGACAGTTTTTGGCGGCGAATTGGTCTTTTTACCCGCTTTTTAAACAATTCTTCTTCCGTAATCACGGCAAGCTTTTGCATCGGCAGCTCGAATCCTGTGTTTAAATCGCCCTCGATAATTTGATATTTGCCGTGCATCAACGTCGCTTCACGGCTTAACGGGGCGACATCGATTTCGTAGTCTTCTAGCACCGCTTGCAACTTTTTCATCCGTTCCGCGTTCGGCGCTAAAAAAACGACAGCGTATTTTGCTTTTTTCCAACGCTCTAACTCAGACTTAAGCAGCGACATTTGCCCATGGAAGTTTTGCATTTGTTTGCAGGAAATATTCACGATATTCTCTGGACGTGTATGCGGAACATGGCGAAGAAAGATGGATAAATAAATCCGCTGTTTGCGATGCTTCTGCAATAATTGAGAAAAAGAGTGAGAAATTGGTATGTCATGGATAATTTTTCCTTCCGAAAGCAAACTTGTATACCATTCCGCCTCTTCTTTATCTAGGCTTTCCGCCACCTCTTGCAATCTGCTCATTTCGTCCATCAACAATATTCCATTTTCCGGCATGTAGTCTAGCAAACTAGCAGGTTCGTCATAAAAGAGCGCCGTATACTTATATTGCTGTTCAATTTCTTGTCCTTGTTTCAATTGTTCCAGTTCTGACGACACGTGTTCTAACAATAATTGCTTGGCTTTCTCATCTTTTAATTTGTTGAGACTTTTCGCTAATCCCGCTTCAATTTGCGCAATTCCCCGCTCTAGCATTTCCCCATAAACAATCATTTCATCGGCGGGCCCAACGGTTACTTGTTGCACTTCATCGCGAGAGCGCTGATCATCCGCGGTAAACGTGCGGATCGATTCGATTTCCGTATCAAACAGTTCAATCCGATAAGGTAATTCCGCCGTTAATGGATAAATATCAATAATGCCGCCGCGAACGCTAAATTCCCCAGGGGCTGACACGGTTGCCACACGCTTGTACCCCATTTGCACAAACTGCTTCTTGCAATGTTCGATATCGATATTTTGCTGAACCTCCAATGTCAATATATGATTTTTCCATAACGACACAGGAGGAAGCAGACGTCGCAATCCGGCGACAGGACAAATGACAATACCTTTGTTGTGTTTCATCCAATAATTCATCACTTCTAAACGCTGCGCCTTCAGTTCTGGACTGGCGATCGCCATTTCCGCGGCAATTACTTCGTTTACCGGATAGAGAAATACCTCTTCCGGCCCAAGAAGTTGAACAATGTCGTCATATATTTTTTGCGCTTGAAATAAATTATGCGTAATCACCAAGAGCGGTCGATCTGTTTCTTTATATAACGATGAAATGAAAACAGACCGGGCGGAACCAGATAACCCGGCGACAAGCTGCTCTCTCAGCCCAGCCTCGACACCCCCGATGATAGAACGAATATCTTGATTTTTAGCGAAATAGTGATGCAATGAAAGCACCCCTATTCTCCCTCCTCTCAACAAAACTACAATTGTTTTTTATTTTTGCTCTCATGTGTCATCATGCTTTATTCTTCCACGAAAAATATTAACTAGTTGTTTCAATACAGACGAAGTTTTTATATTTTTCAAAAATACAAAAATGCTTTGGTTGCCCAAAGCCTTAATGTATAAACTTTTCATACTGATGCAGTTCAGGATTTCTCGCTAACGCCTCTTGGCAATCTTCACAAATCGTTTTTACGTGGATATCGCCGTCTGGCTGATATGCAATCATCTCCAATCGTTCTTCCTCTGTCAAATGATGAAAGCCCAATTGTTCGCTATAGATCGAAACTCTATCAATCGTGCCTACTTTTGTTCCACAATGTCGACAGTAATAATGCAATGCCATGAAACAAACCTCCTAATGGGCGTATCTATATGTTATTTTGCACCAATTAGGAGGAGAATATTCACGCATTAAATTCATTCATCACTTGCAAAAACGGCGCAGTAACAGCTTTTTCACACGCATCAGCCGAGCGTAAAATCGCTTCCATGATCGCGCCGCTTTCTTCTTCGTGAAAGCGGCCCAACACATAATCGATCACCTTTTGCCCGTTCGTCGGGCGCCCGATGCCGATCCGAATCCGTTTGAATTCTTGCGTTCCTAAATGATGAATCAGCGACTTAATGCCATTATGTCCGCCGGCGCTTCCTTTCATGCGCAAACGAATTTTTCCGACAGGAAGATCAAGGTCATCATATATCACAATCAAATCGTTTATATCAATGCGATAATAATCGATTAACGGTCGGACGCATTCCCCTGATAAATTCATATATGTTAATGGCTTACACAATATCACTTTTTCGCCGGAAATGACCTTCGAGGCAATCATCCCATTAAATTTCGCTGCTTGAAAAGAAATATTCCATCGTTTTGCAAGCTCATCGATGACCATAAATCCAACGTTATGCCTCGTTTGTTCATATTCTTTCCCTGGGTTGCCAAGGCCGACAAATAATTTCAACACTCGGTCTCCTCTCTTTGCGTTGATAGTACAAAAGACGTAACCGAAAACGGCTACGTCCGAGTTTATGCGTCTGAAGTCGTTTCTCCTTCTGCGACAGGGCGACCAGATTCTTGCTGTTCGCCGCTATCCATTTCCTCTTCTTGTTGCGGCGGCAAGATCGTCGCAATCACTTCAGAAGGCTCATGGTTAATTTTGTATTTTCCGTCTGTTTTTATGTCCGCTACTGTAATCGTATCGCCGATTTGCAAATTTGAAATATCGATATCGATCGATGCAGGAATATTTGCTGGCAATACGCGGATCGACAATTGATGCAGATTTTGCTGCAACACACCGCCAGCTTTTTCCCCGGCAGCTTCGCCGATGAAACGAATATCTACATCTATATCCACTTCCGTCGACATATCGACCGCTTGAAAATCAACGTGAATAATATTGCCGCGGAGCGGATCTCTTTGGATATCCCTCAATAATACAGAATAATCCTCATCGTTTAATTTTAATGTAATCAGACTATGCCGTCCGGCTTCGCGAATCGTTTTTTGAAAATCGGAACCATTGACAAAAATCATTTTGTTTTCAACGTTTTTTCCATACAAGATTCCAGGAATATTTCCTTGTAAACGAATGCGTCGAGTTGTTGAATGTCTTCTATCAGTGCGTTCTTTTGCTTCTAGTACTACAGCCATGTTTTCTCACCTTCCTGAATTAGAATTTAGAATCAATTAGAATCTAATTGATACTTTATCCTAAAACAAGAAGGGCTAAACATGCGTGTACATTAGTCAAACAATACACTGACAGACTTCATTTCATATACGCGTGTAATTGCCTCCGCAATGAGCGGCGCAACTGACAGCTCTACAATTTTATCAATTTTCTTTTCTTCTGGCAACGCAATTGTATTGGTGACAACAAGTTCTTTAATTTTCGAATTTTGAATGCGTTCAATCGCTGGTCCCGATAATACTGGGTGCGTGCAGCACGCATATACTTCTTTCGCGCCGTTTTCGACTAGAGCGTTGGCCGCTAATGTGATCGTTCCAGCTGTATCAATGATATCATCGATTAAAATCGCTGTCTTTCCTTGTACTTGCCCAACGATATTCATTACCTCCGCCACATTCGGCTTCGGTCGACGCTTATCAATAATGGCGATCGGCGCTTTTAGACGGTCGGCAAGCTTGCGCGTCCGCGTCACCCCTCCGTGGTCTGGAGAAACGACAACAATATCATCAAGATTTTTGCTTTTAAAATACTCGGCTAAAATCGGAACCCCCATTAAATGATCGATCGGAATGTCAAAAAATCCTTGAATTTGCGGCGCGTGCAAATCAAGCGTGATGACGCGGGAAGCTCCTGCCGTTTCTAAAAGGTTTGCCACCAATTTCGCCGTAATCGGCTCGCGGGAGCGCGCTTTTCGGTCTTGGCGGGCATATCCATAGTAAGGCATTACAATATTAATCGTTTTTGCGGAAGCACGTTTTAACGCATCGATCATAATCAATAATTCCATTAAATGCTCGTTCACCGGCACGCTTGTTGATTGAATGACAAAAACATCATCGCCGCGGATGCTTTCTTCAATGTTGATTTGGATTTCGCCATCGCTAAAGCGGGAAACCGAGCATTTTCCTAATTCTATCCCCATCACTTGCGCAATTTCTTCGGCCAGCTTCATATTGGAATTTAACGCAAACAATTTTAAGTTATGATGACATTCAGACATGATAAACCTCCATTACGAATTTTTCTTAATAGAAAGGCGGTCCACATAATTCTCTTTATTTACTTGCCGAGCGCGGGCAATTGACAGCGCATTTGCGGGAACATCATCCGTAATCGTCGAACCAGCAGCGACATAAGCGCCTTTCCCAACCGTCACCGGAGCAATCAAATTCACATTACAGCCGATAAACGCTCCATCTTCAATTTTTGTCATATATTTATTTTTCCCATCGTAATTTACGGTAATGGATCCGCAGCCAAGGTTGACGTCCGCGCCGATTTCCGCATCGCCGATGTAGCTTAAGTGTGATGCTTTACTTCCTTTGCCAAACACCGACTTTTTCACTTCAACAAAATTGCCGATGCGAACTTCATCCGCGATTTTCGATGACGGGCGGATATGGGCAAACGGCCCGATCGTCACATCGTTGCCAATTTCGCTATCGTGCGCGACAGAGTGGCGAATCGTGGTGCCGTTTCCAATCAGACAGTCTTTAATTTCTGAATTTGGCCCGATAATGCAATCTTCGCCAATCACTGTTTTCCCTTCAATGACAGTCCCGGGATAAATCACGGTATCGCGGCCGATTTGCGCCTCTGCCGATATATACGTATGAGCAGGATCAATAATCGTGACCCCGTTCATCATATGTTTGCGGCAAATCCGCGCGCGCATAATTTTTTCCGCTTCGGCGAGAGCAGCGCGGTCATTCACCCCGATCGTTTCTTCAAAAGATGGGGCTTCGTACGCGGAAATGATGCCGCCATTGGATTTTAAAATTTCAATGACATCTGTTAAATAATATTCGCCTTGTGCATTATTGTTCGAAACATGTGTAAGCGCTTCAAATAAAGATTTGTTATCAAAGCAATATGTTCCCGTGTTAATTTCTTTGATGGCACGTTCCTGTTCGCTTGCATCTTTATGTTCGACAATTTTTTCAACATTCCCATAAGAATCGCGAACAATGCGGCCATATCCGGCAGGATTATCCGCAACTGCCGTCAAAATCGTCGCTTTTGCCTTTGTCGCAAGATGATGATCAAGCAAAGCTTGCATCGTTTCAGCGGTAATTAACGGTGTGTCTCCGCATACAACGAGCGTTACTCCATCTTTTTCACGCAAATAGGAGGCTGCTTGCATCACCGCATGCGCCGTTCCTAATTGCTCTTGTTGAAGGGCATATTCGCTTTGGTCGCCAAGCTGTGCTTTTACTTGTTCGGCGCCAAAGCCAACAACGGTAATCAGCTTTTCTATCCCTAGCTGCAAAACTTGGTCCGCCACATGCTGGACCATTGGCTTGCCGCAAACAGGGTGCAATACTTTATATTGCTTCGACTTCATCCTTGTCCCCTGTCCAGCCGCCAATATGACCGCATATCGTTTTACCATATAGAAGGCCTCCAATTACCTTTTTATCCATAATTGAATATATCTCAATTAGTAGTGTATTTCAAGGAAACAATTTTTCCAGAAAATATAAAGAGCCTGTCCATGGGAACAGGCCCTTTTCCATATTTTTATGAAGCACCAGCTTCTTCAAGTTCTTCTTCCAACTTACCTAAACGGTGATACTCAGCCAATATTGCCTCTTGAATTTTTCCGCGCGTCGCCGAGTTAATCGGGTGGGCAATATCGCGAAATTCTCCATCTGGAGTGCGCTTGCTCGGCATTGCGACAAACAATCCGTTATTGCCATCGATCACGCGGATATCGTGGACAACGAATTCGTTATCCAATGTGATAGAGGCAATCGCTTTCATACGTCCTTCGGTATTCACGCGGCGTAATCTTACGTCAGTAACTTCCATTATGCTCACCACCTTTTCCCTATATAAGACTTGATTAATTTATTCCACATGTTGTTGTTTATTTCCTTCTTTTTTTTTGAAAATTTTTTATAAATTCGCTGGTTACATGTGGAATAACTTTTAGGGAAAAGGCGGGCAGCGATTACCGAACGAGCGCGACCACTTCGATTTCCACCAATGCGTCTTTTGGCAGTCTCGCCACTTCCACGCAAGAACGCGCCGGTTTATGGTTTGTAAAGTATTGGCTATATACTTCATTCATTGCCGCAAAATCATCCATGTTTTTCAAAAATACCGTTGTTTTCACAACCGTATCCAGCGACGCTCCGGCCGCTTCCAACACCGCTTTTAAATTTTGAAACACTTGATGGGTTTGCGCTTTTATGTCGCCTTGCACCATCTCTCCTTCTGGGGTAAGCGGAATTTGCCCTGAGCTATAAAACATGTTGTTAACGATAATCCCTTGCGAATATGGACCGATCGCTTGCGGCGCTTTATTCGTTTCTACTTTTTTCATTGCATTCGCTCTCCTTTCCCATTTATCTATTCCATAAAATGAATATAATTTCCTGCTTTTACGGTAATTTGTTTTTCTTTCACATCAACGGAAGATAGTTTGACGAGCGAAATATATTCATCGACAAGCCGCTCTTTCGTCTCCTCCGATTCGACAAGAACGCCAATGCCGGAAAGTTTGGCGTTAAATTCATTCAATAAGTTCACCATGCCATTTACCGTTCCGCCCGCTTTCATAAAATCATCGATAATTAAAACATTCGCTCCTTCGGCTAAACTCCGCTTCGCCAACACCATCGTTTGAATTCGTTTAGAAGAACCAGAAACATAGTTAATGCTGACCATCGACCCTTCCGTTACTTTGTTGTCATGACGGACGATCACGACGGGAACATACAAAAAGTGCGCTACCGCATAAGCGAGCGGAATTCCTTTTGTCGCGATCGTCATGACGACATCTACCGGGCGGTCGGCGAAAATCGACGCATATAGGCGACCGATTTTATTGACAACACGAGGGTCACCAAGGATATCCGTCATATATAAATAGCCACCAGGCAGCAGCCGATCTGGGCGCGATAGCTGTTCGCATAAATATGTAACGATCTCGTCCGCTTCCTGTTTCGACATTTTCGGAATATATTGGACTCCGCCCGCCGCGCCCGGCAGCGTTTTGATCGTGCCGATTCCTTGTTGTTCAAACGTTTGCTTGACAATCGCTAAGTCCTCACTAATCGATGACTTTGCTGATTCATAACGCTCTGCAAAAAACGTAAGCGGGATAAGCTGATGAGGCCGTTCTAGAAGATAATGAGTCATATCTACTAAACGGCCACTGCGCCTTAATTTCATAGAGGACCTCCTAAAACCGAATATTTTAAGGTAAATATACCAAAAATATACGTGTTTAATCAAGTGAATGTTGTTCGCCTAATATCCGCACTGCAAACACTTGATCGCAAAAACCGCGAAGTCCGTTATAAATTCGCTGCAACCTTGAATCATGCTGAACGAGTCCAAACACCGTCGGCCCGCTGCCGCTCATCAATGCCGCATCCGCTCCAAACCGCTTCATTTGCTCTTTAATGTGCGCCACTTCCGGATGCATTTTTAATGTCACTTCCTCTAATACGTTTCCGACTAGTTTGCAAATAGCTGCATAATCTTGGCTTTCAATCGCCTCTACCATTCCATCCACATCCGGGTGCCGAATCTCGTCCAACTTTAAATTCCGGTACACTTCGGCAGTAGACACGCCGATCGATGGTTTCGCTAAAATCACCCAACATGGCGGCGGGGAAGCAATCGGCATAATTTTTTCGCCTCGCCCTGTTGCAACCGCGGTTCCACCATAAACGCAAAACGGGACGTCAGAACCGATTTGCGCGCCTAGTTCCGCCAATTCATCAAGTGTAAGCCCTAAACGCCAAAGCTTGTTTAAACCGCGGAGCGTCGCCGCGGCGTCGCTGCTTCCTCCGGCCAGCCCTGCCGCTACTGGAATATTTTTCGTAATGGAAATCGCCACTCCTTGTTTGATGCCAAATGTATCTTTCAATACTTTTGCAGCTTGATACGCCAAATTGCGGTCGTCATCGGGAACAAATCGGTTTTGCGAAATAATTTGTATCGCATCATCAGAACGCGGAATTAATTCGATTCGATCCGCCAGATCAATCGTTGTCATTACCATCTTTACTTCATGATATCCATCCGGCCGTTTATGTAATACGTCCAGCGATAAATTGATTTTTGCCGGCGCCTTGACCAATACCTTCAAACGTTCCACCTACTTTAATGACTAATGACTTCGAACTTTCTTGCAAGATCCATTTACCATAATAGCATAAATTACGTATACTGCTAACAAGCAGAAACGTGTAAATTTGCCGATTCAAAACAATACGGCAAACAAAGTCAAACAAAAAGCCGAAGCGATGTTGCTTCGGCTGCCGCGGCTGTTTTTATTTTTTCGTAAGTTGGCACTATCATCTTTTCAACAGCTGTCGTTCAGCCATTTCAATCGCCAATTTCACCATATTTCCAGCGTCTTTTGCGCGGATCGCTCCCCATCCTTCTTTTTGAACGACATCATAAAAGCCTAATTCTTTTGCTAACTCTTCTTTAAAGCGTTGCGACATAATGCCACGACGTCGACCCAATGCGAGCAACCCCTTTCAAATCGCCGCGACAGTTTTAGTATGAAAAAAAACGCGCACGTTTATGTTGCCCGATTTATGACAAAAATAAAAAGCAGCAAACAAATGTCTACTGCCCACCCGCCTTATCGTCATCTAAAAACGTCAATTTGACTGTCTCTGTTAACACATCAGCGTAACTAAATGACACCCGTTCGAACGCGTTTTCTTTTTGGTCGAGTTCAATAACAAACACAGATGGATACGTTTCTGCTAAAATTCCGCACCGCTCAATCGTTTTTCTTCGCCCGCCGTTAGCGCGTAACGTCAAACGTCTGCCGATGTTAGAATCCAACGTTTTTTTAATATCGGATAAAGTTTTTGGCATTCGCTATCCACCTCACTGTTTGTAATTATAACAAAATTTATTCCCAAAGTCAAAAATAAAAATTATATCAGTGCATTTTCCTTACTGTCAATGCATATTTTTCTACACAATACTGTTTTTATTTATTATGTCGTTTTTTATGTAAAAATATGTATAAACTTTAGTAGGAAATAAAAAAACCGCCTACATGGCGGCTGCTAATCGCTCATCGCATCAATCAAACGAAACGGCATCCCCGTGCGCAATACTCCTTTCGTCTCCACCCCTCCAAGTCCCTTTTCTCCGGTCAATGTATTGCGAAGAACGTCCCAAACATCTACCGTTTCCATGAAAGGAGTAAAACTAATTCTTGAAACGATATAAACTGGATCGAGCGCGTGAATGTTTACGCGCGCCGGAGAACTGGCAAAATTTGCACCGGCGCGAATAAGTGATTCAAAATGGGATTGGCATGCCCCCGCAAAAATGATCAATTGGTCAAGATGAGGAACTTTTTTACGCGCTTCTTTTACCGTTTGGACAAAATGTTTGGAATGGCGATATGCCTTTAAATCCGTCACTTTTCCTTTCGATTTCGAATAGGAATCGTGACCGGTGATCACTAAAATATCAGGGCGAAACCGCTCAAGAAGTCCACCGACTTTCTCAGGCATTTCGCTTTCCTCGCAAAAGATGCCATACACCGGCACGCCAATTCGTTCATACAAATCCAAACACTTACGCAAATATAAAGGGTCACCGTCCAAATGAAGGACGCGCCCCGGAATTTGAAAAAAATCTTTGTCTGTCCGGTATCCCCCCGTCGCCCGATACTCTGTTTTTTGTTTGATGACATGATAATCTTGGCGAAACAGCTTATACGATTGCTCGATTAACTCTATTTCCTTTTTGTTTCTTTCCTGCTGTTCTCGTTCATCAATAATGACTAAATCGCTGCACGGGGCATCGGCGATAAGTCTCACATTTTCACCATACAAAATCGCTTCTTTTTCCCCGTTTTTTTCTTTCACATCTATGACACGAAACAATAAATCACAGTTATACGACTTCCTTGCGACAATATCGCCGACCTTAACGTCCATCACCATTCACTCCATTGTAAACAAATTGCTTACTAAGTAACATATGCGCATCTGGAAAATAGGTGATAGACACGGGTCTTCCCTTGTTTCTCACATCATCGAAAAAACAAAATTACATGTGCATGGCTTCCCTTAGCGCATTGCTAAGCGCGGCAAACTCTTCCATTGTCAACGTCTCTCCTCGGCGACGCGGGTCAATCCCTTTTTCTGTTAAAATGCGCTCGATTTTCTCTTTCATCGCCTTTCCGTTCGGCAAATTGCTGATTAGATTGTTTAAAATCGTTTTCCGGCGCTGAGCGAAACTCGCCCGCACCACTTGAAAGAAAAACGATTCATCGTCTACATCAACAGGCGGCTGCTTTCGCTTCATTAACCGAATCACAGCGGAATCCACGTTCGGCTGCGGCATAAACACCGTTCTTGGAACAGTCATGATCTTCTCTGCTTCCGTGTAATACTGAATCGCAATGGACAGCGAACCGTAATCTTTCGTTCCCGGTTGTGCAGAAATGCGGTCAGCGACTTCTTTTTGCAACATAACGACAATGCCGCGAATCGGCAAGTTATCCGTCAATAGCTTCATAATAATCGGCGTTGTAACGTAATACGGCAAATTCGCCACCACCATAATATCGGCCACATCGACAAACTCTTCTGCAATCACACGGTGAATATCCGCCTTTAAAACATCTTGATGAATAATGCGGACGTTTCTATACGGTGATAGCGCATCTTCCAAAATCGGCAAAAGCCGCTTGTCAATCTCAAACGCGACTACTTTCTTCGCGCGGCGCGCCAGCTGTTCCGTCAACGCTCCGATACCGGGACCGATTTCAATCGCTCCTGTATCGTCCGAAAGCTCGGCAACATCGACAATTTTCCGCAAAATATTGGTGTCAATCAAAAAATTTTGTCCTAAACTTTTTTTGAAGGAAAACCCGTACTTTTCTAAAATTTCCCGAGTACGCCCCGGTGTGGCAATGTCTTTATTCATCGTTTACTTCCTCCTGCAGCACTTGCTCTAATGCGGCGTAAAACGTTTCTTTAGAGATTTGAAATACTTGCAATCGCTTATAAAGCTGCTTTCCATTCGTATATCCTATTTTTAAAATTTCCCCTAAATGCTGGCGCCGCTTTTTCGCTAATTGCCCGCCGATTAAACCTGCGGCGATAAGTTCGTCAAACGTGATCTCTTCATTCCACTCC
This sequence comes from Parageobacillus thermantarcticus, assembly GCF_900111865.1. Taxonomy (GTDB): domain Bacteria; phylum Bacillota; class Bacilli; order Bacillales; family Anoxybacillaceae; genus Parageobacillus; species Parageobacillus thermantarcticus. The sequence goes on from NZ_FOJS01000021.1 coordinate 39,684, forward strand.
ACCGCTTCCTCGTACACATTTTTCAACGCTTCGCGTATATCTTCCACAGAGGCGTGCTCCACGCCAATTCCTTTTCCATTTTTCGCAATAGCCGCTTTTCTTGGCAAAAATGCATGTTTGCATCCCGGAACACGCTCTGTAATCGTTTTTCGAATTTTTTCACCCGGAAAATCGGGATCTGTAAAAATAATCACCCCTCGTTTTTCTTTTGCCAGCTTAATTTGCTCAATCGTTTCTTCGCTGATTGCCGACCCGTTTGTTTCAATCGTATCTGCATCAACGGCGCGCCGAATCGCCACCGTATCATCTTTACCTTCGACAACAATAATTTCTTTGATTTTCATTACTAACACGCAGAAATCGTCCACTCATTCCCCAAGGAATAAGCCTTTTTTCCTATTTCTGCGCTGCCCCCTTTCCGATAAAATAATTGTTGAAAGGTTTTCACCTCTATTTTCTTTCAAAAATGACTGAAACTTTTTTCGACTTTTTTCGTCTAAATAAGTAGAAAAATCTTTCTTCATTATAACGAAAAAGCAGAGGGTAAAAAACCCTCCGCATTCTTTCCTTTATTGAAGAATTTTCACTTTTACGCGTTTTTTACCCCAACGAAACGCGTCCGATTTTTTCGGGAAAAATACGTCAATTTTATAACCGTTAATACCCCCGCCTGTGTCAGCGGCAATGGCGTATCCGTATCCTTCTACGTACACTTTTGATCCGATCGGTATAATGCTTGGATCAACCGCGATAACTTTCGCAGAAGGATTCGCGCGCAAGTTAATTCCTGTGCTCGTTGTTCCCGAACAGCCTCCGCAATAAGCGGTATAAGCGGTAGCAGTAACATAAAATTCTTTCGCTGCATGCCTTTGACCGCGCGACGCTATTGGAACAGAACGACTTTGCGCATTTGTAGATCGTGTGCCGATTGCAACGATGCGAGTTTTGCTTGCTTTAATCGTTTTTGTTTCTATTAGTTTTCGCGATACTTCTTTTCCGTTTTCAAGCACTACTTCATACTTCTTCAAAGCGCTTCCTTTTTCACCTGGGCTGATAACACGCTGTTCTCCTTTTGGCAATCGTGCGTCTTGGCGGGTGACGACTGCAAAATCAATCGGTTCTTCCACTACATCGGTGACTTTTTGAACTTTAACCACTTTTACCATCATGTTTTCTCTTATTTTTTCTTGCAAAGATGGCTCGACACGATCAAGTTCTCCTAATTTGACATCTTGTTGTTTTAAAAAGTCAGCGACAGTAGTCGAAGTTGCCCATACTTGTTTTTGTTTACCGCCGACATTTAATTGGACTGGAAATGCTTTTTCCACGTTCACTTCCATTCCTTTTTTTATCTTTGCATCTGGCGACGGGACAATTTTGTCGTGCTTTCCAATTTTAATATGTTGCGAGTTTAACAACTCGGCAACGTTTTTTGCAGTCGTCCATATTTCTTGCTTTTTTCCGTCTACTGTCAACGTTACTTTTTTGCTCGCCTGCCAAACAATGTTTAAATCATCTGTAATTGGCGTATCTAGCGATGGATAGACGTAATCTTCTTTTCTTGGCTCAATATTTTGTTCCTGCAATACTTCTTTTACCGTCTTGGCATGTGTGCGAATCTCTTGTTTTTTTCCGTTCGCCGTTAACGTCACATCATCCTTCGCTATTTCATACCCGGCAAATCCCGTTGTCGCTGAAAAAGCTATGAAACTACTAGCGGTAACCGTGAAATTTTTCCTCAATGAATCAGAAATCCTCTTCATATTGGGTAACATCATGCAAAACGCCTCCTTCTTGCGCGAATATTCCCCTCTTTCTCTAAACATGTACGCGTAAACACACTCTATTATGCAGAAAATTCGCTGAAAAAGAAAGGGAGACTTGTCGACACGTTTATCGTCTGTAACGTTCTAAATTTGTCAAACTTTTTTATTCGCTGGCGTTTAGACAAGTCCCCTTACCGATTGACAAATGATTTTAGCGATCGATGCCGAATATTTTTTTCGCATTCTCCGTCGTCGCTTTTGCCACTTCCTCAAAGGAAATGCCTTTTATCTCGGCGATCGCCTCCGCCACGTACTTGACGTAGCTTGGCTCGTTTCGTTTTCCGCGGAAAGGGTGAGGCGTTAAATACGGGCAATCTGTTTCAATCAATAAATGTTCAAGCGGAATTTGCGCCGCCACTTCCTTCGGCTTTTTCGCGTTTTTAAATGTTACTGGACCGCCGAGAGAAATAAAAAAGTTCATATCGATACATTGTTTCGCCACTTCCACACTTCCGCTAAAACAATGCATAATTCCACCGACTTCAGCGGCATTTTCCTCTTTTAAAATCCGCAAAATATCCGCTGTCGCCTCACGATTATGGATAATGATCGGCAGCTTCACTTTTTTCGCCAAAGCGATTTGCCGCCGAAATACGTCATGCTGTATTTCCTTTGGCGACTTATCCCAATAATAATCCAATCCCATTTCTCCTAACGCCACCACTTTTGGATGGGCAGCCAACTCTGCGATCATGTCGAAGTTCTCGTCCGTCATATCGATCGCATCAACGGGATGCCAGCCGACGGAAGCATAAATAAAATCATATTGTTCCGCTAGTTCCACCGCTCGGGCAATCGTAGGACGGTCAAAACCGACGACGACAATATGAGAAACTCCTTCGCCAAGAGCGCGATCAATCACTTCTTGTAAATCATCGTTATATTGGACGGCATTCAAATGCGCATGTGTGTCAAAAAGCATAACGGCAACCCCTTCTGTACCTTGGTGTTAAGTGTAACATAGAAATCCATTACATATATCACAAATTGTTAACATTTCCATTACAAAACGACAACAAAGAGGTGTCGTGTACGATAAACACCACACCTCTTATGTTCGCCATTATTTTATTTTTGTCCCATTTGGAATCGTTTTATCAACGGTAGCGATGGAAAGCGCGCCGTTTTCTTCTCCGGCAAGAATCATGCCTTGAGACAATTCGCCGCGCAATTTCACCGGTTTTAAATTCGTTACGCAAATGACTTTTTTGCCAACGAGTTCTTCTGGTTTATAAAATTGGGCAATTCCTGATACGACTTGACGTTTTTCATAGCCAAGATCTAGCTGGAGCTTCAACAATTTATCCGCGTTTTTCACCGGTTCCGCATGCACGACTTCGGCAACGCGCAAATCGACTTTCGCAAAATCGTCAATCGTGATCTCTTCCGCTTTTGGCGTTTGCGGCTCCGCTGTCTGCTTTTTCGGCGCACCGCCTTGCATATGCGCTTTAATATATTCCACTTCTTTTTCAATGTCTAGCCGTGGAAACAGCGGTTCACCTTTTGTCACTCTTGTTCCTTCTTTGATGAGGCCGAACTCGTACAAGCTGTCCCATTGTTTTAATGATTCATCGACAATGCCAAGCTGCGCGAAAATTTTTTCCGGCGTGCGCGTTAAAAACGGCTGTAACAAAATCGCAACATGGCGAAGCGATTCCGCTAAATGGGTCATTACCGACGCCAACTGTTCTTTTTTGCTTTCCTCTTTCGCGAGTACCCAAGGCTGCGTTTCGTCAATATATTTGTTTGTCCGGTTAATCAGCTGCCATACTGTCGCAAGCGCAACGGAAAATTCCATTTTCTCCATCGCTTCTTCGTATTGTTTTACCGTTTCTTTCGCTGTTTCGACAAGATCATTGTCAAATGCCGTTTTTGCGCCGCGATATGTCGGAATCACGCCGCCGAAATATTTTTCCACCATCGCCACCGTGCGGTGCAACAAGTTTCCTAAATCGTTGGCCAAATCGTAGTTAATGCGTTCGACAAAACCTTCTGGAGTAAACACGCCATCGGAGCCAAACGGGACTTCGCGAAGCAAATAATAGCGCAGCGCGTCCAATCCGTAACGGTCGATTAATGTGACCGGATCGACGACGTTTCCTTTTGATTTCGACATTTTGCCGTCTTTCATTAATAGCCAGCCGTGCGCGAACACTTTTTTCGGCAGCGGCAAATCAAGCGCCATCAACATAATCGGCCAATAAATCGTATGGAAGCGGACAATTTCCTTCCCGACTAAATGAACGTCAGCCGGCCAGTATTTGCGAAATTTCTCGTCATCATCCGTGCCATATCCTAACGCCGTAATATAGTTTGTGAGCGCGTCAATCCATACGTAAATGACGTGTTTCGGATCACCCGGAACTTTAATGCCCCAGTCAAATGTTGTGCGCGAAACTGCTAAATCCTCAAGCCCCGGTTTAATAAAATTGTTAATCATTTCATTTTTGCGTGACTCCGGCTGAATGAATTCCGGATTTTCTTCATAATATTGCAAAAGCCGGTCGACATATTTGCTCATTCTAAAGAAATACGATTCTTCTTTCACCTTCTCTACCGGGCGACCGCAGTCCGGACAGTTTCCATTAACGAGTTGCCGCTCTGTATAAAATGATTCACACGGCGTACAATACCATCCTTCGTACTCGCCCAAATAAATATCTCCTTGTTCGACAAGACGCGCGAAAATTTTTTCCACTACCTTTTTATGGCGATCTTGCGTTGTACGAATGAAATCATCATAAGAAATATCAAGTTTTTTCCATAATTCTTGGATGCCTGCGACAATTTCATCGACGTATTGTTGCGGAGTTACTCCTTTTTCTTCCGCTTTTCGCTGAATTTTTTGCCCATGTTCGTCTGTGCCCGTCAAATACATGACATCATAACCGCGCAAACGTTTATAACGTGCCATCGCGTCTCCCGCTACGGTCGTATACGCGTGACCAATATGCAAGTTTCCGCTCGGATAATAAATCGGCGTCGTAATATAAAACGTTTTTTTCTCCATCCTCATACCTCCCTATTCTGTTAGAACAAAAGCCCCCGCCCGACGGACGAGAGCGATGTTACTTTTATTTTACATAATTTTTTTCGTTCTACAAAAACATCTATTTCACCAATTGAAAAAAATATACTTTTAAAAGTTATATTCGAAAAAAAGAATGTTTCTAAGTTGACATCCGATATGCTTTTAGGCATACTCTCTTGAACGTTTTAGTTGCGCAAAGATTCCATGCCTACTCGTTCCGTAAAAGCTCCACATAAAACTTTGCATACCATCCATCTATTTTTTGTTAACACCATTTTAGTACTATTATCTTTTTTGAAATAATAATATACAATTTTTTTTAATTTTACATATAAAAGGATTGACGTATAATGGAAGCACTGATATGATTAGGGTGTAGGAAATTTGTCGAATATTGACGAATAAATCCTATCAAAATAAAAAACTATTTGATGGAGAGGAGAGCACTGTATGAAATCAACAGGTATCGTCCGCAAAGTTGATGAGTTAGGTCGTGTCGTCATCCCGATCGAATTGCGTCGCACGTTAGACATTGCCGAAAAAGACGCATTGGAAATCTATGTCGACGACGATCGCATCATTTTGAAAAAATATAAACCAAATATGACATGTGTCGTAACCGGCGAAGTTTCTGATGACAATTTCAAATTAGCCGGCGGTAAAATTATTTTAAGCCGCGAAGGCGCAGAAATTTTGTTAAAAGAAATTCAAGAACATCTACAACAATCATCGAATAACGATAACAACAAATAAAGAGTTTCTCTAGTATCAGAGAAACTCTCTTTTTTTATTGGTGATGATATTGCCGATAAACTTCCCGCTTCGACATATTTCTATCTTTCGCCGTTTGTTTAATCGCTTCTTTTGTCGTAAAATTTTTTTCCTGAATATAATATTCCACATGCTCAATCGGTGTTAACGAATGCCACCACGCTTCCGTTTCTTCATCTTCCTGCGTTTCCTTTGCCCCTTCCACAATGACGCAAAATTCCCCGCGAATCTCGTTGATTTTCACCCATTCGACAATCTCGCTAAGATTTCCGCGAATAAACTCTTCAAACCGCTTCGTCAACTCGCGGCATAAAACAACGCGGCGCTCTCCGAATACTTCATGCATCATCATAAGCGTTTCTTGCATGCGATGAGGAGCTTCATAAAAAATCATCGTTTCACGAATTTTTTTCAATGATTCCAACTGTTCCTTTTTTTCCTTTTTCGTCCGTTCAAGAAAACCAAAAAAGTAAAAGTGGTTTGTCGATAGCCCCGACGCAACAAGCGCGGTTAACGCTGCGTTCGCTCCCGGAAGCGGGACAACCGGACACCGCTCTTTGAGGGCGGAAACAATCAGTTCATGGCCCGGATCTGAAATTCCCGGCATTCCCGCGTCGCTGACGAGTGCCACTGATTTTCCCGCTTTTAGTCGCTCAACAATTTGCGGTCCGCTTTTATATTTATTATGCTCATGATAACTAATGATCGGCGTATGAATCTTAAAATGATTTAACAGTTTTTTTGTTTGTCTTGTATCTTCCGCAGCAATCATATCTACTTCTTGCAAAATGCGCACCGCCCGAAACGTCATATCTTCAAGATTGCCAATCGGCGTCGGAACGATATATAGCGTTCCTTTATCATTATCGTCAAAACTTTTTTGTTGCCAAAGCATTCGTCCTTGCTCCTTTACGATGGGATGATTCCATATAACAGCTGCTTCACTTCATCCGTATATTCATTATCGTCATTATATACAATAAGCGGCGGCAAAATTTTCAAATCCGGATTTCCGTCTTTAATGCCTTCAATCAAAATCGTATTGGCCTCTTTTCCAAGTTTCGGATAAACAAACCGCAGCCGTTTTGGCTCTAACCGATGCTCGCGCATTAGCGTAATAATGTCAAGCAGCCTTCCCGGCCGGTGCACAAATGCGGCTTTGCCCCCTTGCTTCAACAACTGGCTGCTCACGCGAATCACATCTTCAAGCGTACAATAAATTTCATGGCGGGCAATCGCAAAATGGACATTTTTGTTCATTTCCTCCTTGCCGATCGTTGGAAAATAGGGAGGATTGCACGTAACGACATCATATTTACTATATCCTAATTGCTTCGGCGCATCTTTAATATCTCCGTGAATAATTTCTATCTGCTTTTCCAAGCCGTTGTACTTTACGCTTCTTTTTGCCATGTCGCAAAGCCGCTCTTGAATTTCTACACCGATAATTTTTCCCTTCGTTCTCATGCTTAATAACAACGGAATAACGCCGTTTCCCGTACATAAATCGACAATCAACCCTTTTTGAATCGGCATATAAGCAAACTTCGCAAGCAAAACCGCATCGAGGGAAAAAGAAAACACCGACGGACTTTGAATAATGCGGATATCTTCATTGAAAAGATAATCAAGCCTCTCATCGTCATACAATTCCACCATCGCACATCCTCCTTATCTCAAAAAAATAACCTCTCCTTATGCGGAAAGGAAAGGCTTACTTTTTATTTAAAAAGGATAAGCAAAATAAACAATCGCCTTCTTTGCGGACGCTTCCATAATGGACATGGCAAATATGGAATCCTTCTTGATAAAGGCGGGCTAAATTATCGTATCCTTCGCCGATATCAATCAATTTTCTTTCATGGCCATGCTTATGATCTTTTTCTTTTCGTTTTTCTCCCGCCAACTCTCCGCTCACTTGTTCGAGCCGGCGGCGCAAATGATCGTTTTCAATTTGCAAATGATGGTTTTCCTCAAGCAATTCCGTTACATATTCCTTTAATTGCACAAGCTGACGATACAAATGGCTAAGTTGTTCCTCCATGCCTGTTACCGACTGAAAAATTTCTTTCTTATCCACGTCAATCCACCCCAATTAATCTGTGGCTTGGACTGGTAAAGTGCCATCTTTCATCAATTCATCAAGCGTATATTCCACGACTCGCCCATATTCCGATAATTCGACTTGCAATACTCGTTCTAAAATATTTAATCCGATCACTTTTCCAAGGCCATGCGGAGTTTTCACATACTCACCTAAATCAGGAAGCTGCTCTTTCGCTGTTTCGTATTCATCATTTTCGTATTTTAAGCAGCACATTAGCCGACCGCAAAGACCGGAAATTTTCGTCGGATTGAGCGATAAGTTTTGATCTTTCGCCATTTTAATCGACACTGGTTCAAAATCTCCTAAAAATGTCGAACAGCAAAGCATCCTTCCGCACGGGCCGATCCCGCCAAGCATTTTTGCTTCATCGCGAACACCAATTTGTCTTAATTCAATGCGCGTACGAAAAATCGCTGCTAAGTCTTTGACAAGTTCGCGAAAATCGACACGTCCATCTGCGGTAAAATAAAAAATCACTTTATTGCGGTCAAACGTATATTCGACATCGACTAATTTCATTTCTAAACCGTGCTCTTCTACTTTTTTCAAACAAATATCGTACGCTTCCCGCGCCGCCTTTTTGTTTTCCTCGACAATTAATTTGTCTTTCGCGTCCGCGACGCGGATCACTTTTTTCAACGGCAAAACGATATCGTTCTCATCAACCTGCTTGTTGCTAATAACGACTTTTCCGTATTCGATTCCACGAACCGTTTCCACAATGACGAACTCCCCGACAGGAATCGTCAATTCTCCGGGATCGAAATAATAAATTTTTCCCGCTTTTTTAAAACGGACACCGACGACATTATACAAACGCTTTTCCCTCCTTTACTTCTTTAAGTCAAGGATAAGTTGTTCCATTAAAAGTTGCACGCTCATATTGGTTGTATTTAAACGCGCTTTTGCACGCAAAATCATTTCCATGCTTTTTACAATCTGTCGTTGAGAACAAGAAAGAGACCATTGTCGCAAATCATCAAGACGATCACGATAAATGATCTTGTCAACCTGTCCTAATTGAATATGCAGCATATCTTTATATATATACAAAAGCAAATCTAATCCTAAATCGATTTGTTCCTTTTCTTGAAAATGAGGCAGCCATTGATCATGAATAAAAAAAAGTGCCTGCAAATCATTTTTCTTTAACGTTTCATATAATTGTAACACTATTTTTCTCGCCTGCGCAAACCAATCATCTCGGCTTAATTTGAGCGCTTCTTCACGATTGTTTGTCACATGTGCAGCGAGGAAAGCAATATGAGGCGAAATTTGCTGTTCTTCTAAATAATTAGCAAGCAAAACTGGTGGGATTGGCTTAAACGAAAACACTTGGCAACGGGAAATGATCGTTTCCAACATGCGGTGATATTGTTCCGTAATCAATATCGCTACCGTTCCTGGACGGGGTTCTTCTAAAAATTTTAACAAGCTATTCGCTGCGTTCGTTGTCATTTTGTCAGCATGCTCAATAATGTATAGCTTTCGGTCTGACTCCACCGCCATTTTCGTAAACTCTTGCTGCAGCATTTCAATTTGCTCTTTTTTCACCGATTGCCCATCCGGTTCAATGACATGCACATCCGGATGGTTTCCGGAATCGATTCTGCGGCAATTTCGGCAGTCATTGCAAGGATTTATTCCGGAACGATTCAAACAAAATAAGCTTTTTGCCAATAAAAGGCTCATTGCTTTTTTTCCCGTTCCGCGCTGTCCCTCAAACAAATAAGCATGAGAAATTCGCCCTTTTTCCAGACTTTTTGTAATCATTTTCACTACTGCAGGTTGATATCGTTCAAACTGCTCCCATTTCATCGCCACGTTCATCACTCGCTATCCTTTATATTTTTATTCTAGCATGCCTTGTTTTTTTCATCATGTGTTGTTTCGTGGCAACGCTGCTGCTATCTTTCTTCGATTCGGTCCATCACCGCCGCTATCGTCATTGCAAACACTTCATCGACCGATTTGGAAGCATCAATAGTAACGATGCGGTCAGAAAACAGTTCTGCTAGCTTTAAATATCCTTCTCTTACCTTATAATGGAAAGACAAACTTTCCATATCAAGCCGATTCATTTCGCGTTGTTTATTTTTTTGAATTCTCTCTAATCCTATTTTAGGGTCAATATCAAAATAAATCGTCAGCGTTGGAAAATAGCCATCAATAGCAAATTGATTAATTTGTAATATTTCATCAATCCCTAATTCTCTCGCAAATCCTTGATAAGCTAAAGAACTGTCGACAAATCGATCGCACAATACAATTTTGCCGGCTTTTACCGCGGGAATAATTTTTTCTAAAAGATGTTGCCTTCTCGCAGCGGCATAAAGTAGCGCTTCCGTACGTCCATCCATTTCCGTATGTGCTGGATTTAAAATAATCGAACGAATTTCCTCGGCAATACGAACACCTCCCGGTTCTCTTGTCGCTAAAACGTCAAACCCTTTTTCTCGCAAAAACGATTCCACCATGGCAATCATTGTCGTTTTTCCCGCTCCTTCCGGCCCCTCAAAAGAAAAAAAACGCCCTTTCATGCTTTATATCCCCCTTATTTTACTAGTGAACACACTTCTATTTGATTAGAAGATAAAAACTTTCCTCCTTGGAACCGCGCGTGATAACTTTTTAACTGTTTTATTTGTTCAATATGCTCTTTACTAATCCGTTCTCCTATAAATAATAACGGCACTCCAGGCGGATAAGGCGTGATCGTTTCCGCAGCGATAAATCCTTCCGCCTTTTCTAAGTCAACCACTTTTTTCGGTAATGTTTCTAGTTCTTTATAGGAAATAGAACTTGTAGATGCCAAGAACGAGAAAGAACGGAATGAATTTATCACCTCTTCGCTATAGTTTAATCCATGAAATGCCCGCTTTATCTTTTCGATCACTTCCTCTAAACGATCGACAACCGCAAGTGGATATACGAGTAAAACGTTAAACGGATCGGCAAGCTCCGCGAAAATTCCTTCTTTCTCTAAACGTTGCTGAAGCTCGTAACCAGACAACTTGCTTCTCGTTTGAACAACAATTTTCAATAAATCCGTTTTGACAAACGGATGTTGCGAATGAACGACAGCAATCCCTTCTATCTCACTAAGAGCATCTTTCAACTGTTGAATTTGTTTAGAAATATCTTCTACATCTTTTCGCGTCAAACAGGCAAGGTAGCTTCTTGCCAAATCAAGTGAAGCCATGATCGGATAAGATGGGCTGCTTGACTGAAACACTTGTAAAAAATATTTTAGTTTTTCTTTGTCTATTAATGAACTATTTACATGCAAATACGATCCCATCGTCATAGCCGGTAATGTCTTATGCGCTGACTGGACAACTACGTCCGCTCCGCACGCAACCGCTGTTTTCGGAAAAGGATCCCCGATAACAAAGTGAGCGCCATGCGCCTCATCGACAAGCACAGGAATACGATAGCGATGCGCGATGTTTACGACTTCCGTAAGATCAACCGCCATTCCATAATAATTTGGATTAGTCAACACTAATGCTGCGGCATCTTGATGAAGCTCAATCGCCTGCTTCACTGTTTCATACGCTACATAAGAGGCGACACGGACGTTTTCATCGAGTTCTGGAGGGAGAAAAACAGGAGTAGCTCCGACTAATTGAAGCGCGTGCATAATCGATTTATGGCAATTCCGCTGCACGATTACCTTTTTCTTTTCTCCGCAAGCGGCAAAAATCATCGCTAAATTTCCAACAGTAGAGCCATTTACTAAAAAAAACGTTGCTTCTACATTATACAGCTTTGCTGCCAACGATTGCGCCTCGGCGATGACCGATTCTGGATGATGGAGATCATCAAGACCGCTTAACTCTGTCGCATCTAGTTTTAATAACTGTTTATAATCATCTTTCGCTTCTATAGGAAATACTGTGCCATATTTGTGACCTGGTACGTGAAACGAAAATGGATGAATGGAATCATGCCGTTTTAAAGCGGTATATAAAGGAGTTTGCTGTTGATCCATGAATGTCCCTCTTTCCTCTTTCTGTCCACAAATGATAATATCTTACCATAGATAACAAGATATATATTATCATTAATCTGATTTGCCTTAAATAAAAACACATACGATTTCCTATGTCATTCCATATGAAAGTTGAACATGTCAACATGTTTATATAAATAAAACAGGTCCTATCGACAGGACCCTATGAATATATTTTCGAAGATATAATTTTCCTTAATTGTTTTACGTAAAAACGATATTTCGGATCGGTCGTATCCGTTTGCACAATCTTCCTTTCACAGTCGAAACAAAGAAACTGATCATAAATTTTAATACCTTCTTGTTTTGGTTGCTCACAAACGATACATACATTTTCAATACTATCTTTATCCGTAATCGGCGCACCCACCTTCTCCACCTCCCACCTTTTATTTTTCCCACATTTATAAATTTGTATACTAATAAAATTAGAGATGTTTATCATTTTATAACACCATATGAACAAAAACAGATTAGGGAATGCACACTTTTACTGAAGTTTAATAGAGGGAAATGTGAGAAGTGGAGATATTTCTTTCTAAATATAAAAAACAGCTGATTAAGCGTAAAAGCTTAGCCAGCTGTTTTCTATAACTATTGCCTAGCGACGACCTACTCTCGCAGGGGCGCTGGCCCCAACTACCATCGGCGCTGGAGAGCTTAACTTCCGTGTTCGGAATGGGAACGGGTGTTTCCTCTCCGCTATTGTCACTAGGCAAGTATTTCTATTGGACAGATATTATTATATTTCAATCATTTCTTTTGTCAAGAGGGATTCGTTCCCTCAAAACTAGATAACCGTCCGTTCGGAAGAAACCGTTTCGCTAGGCGGTTTCCGTTTTTCCGCTTGGTTAAGTCCTCGATCGATTAGTATCCGTCAGCTCCACGTGTCGCCACGCTTCCACCTCGGACCTATCAACCTCGTCATC
>NZ_FOJS01000063.1 GCF_900111865.1 Parageobacillus thermantarcticus
GGCGCCGAGAACAAAAATTGAATATATATGCCCGACTTGTAACGGAACTGGCGATGAAAATTATGATAGTTATATTGACGATCTCGAAGGTGGTTACACGCACGAAGTCATTAATTGTGAGGATTGCGGGGGAACGGGGACTTTAGGTTACAAAAATCCACTCCTTGAAGAATACGTGGACTGCCTGCATTTCATCTTATCGATCGGAAACGACATCAACATGAATGAAGTGTATGAAGATTATGAACCAAAGCCGTTGTATTTCGGTGACGGTGATATTCTAGGGCAATTTATCGCCATATACGATTGGATCAACTCCCTTTATTTCCATCGTGATGAGGATGTTAGTGGTGAGATATATGATTTGTTTTTTGCATACTTTCTTGGTCTTGGCGAAATGCTCGGATTCACATGGGAACAAATCGAAGAAGCGTACATGAAGAAAAACGCTGTTAATCACGAACGTCAGGAGATGGGATATTGATGAGATTTGAGAGATTCGTAGGCATTGATCCATCTTTACGGACGGGCTTTGTAGCGTTATCTCCGTTTGGGGAAGTGATTGAGGTGAAAGAGATTGAGAGAGAGGGAGACGACCCGGCGAGGATGAGCGAACTGATCCAAGCCGTAGTCGATTCGGTGCATGATACGGATTTTGTCGCAATCGAAGGGTTTGGATACGCGAGTCAGCGAGGCTTCCTTTTGGGTGGAATCGGATGGGGGATGCGAATGGAGCTGTACAGACGGGGCATTCCATATATCGACGTCGCCCCGTCTCTTTTGAAAAAATTTGCCGGAGCGAAAGGAAACGCAAATAAAGAGAAGGTTGTGCTTGAGGTGTATAAACGATGGGGATTTGAAAGCGACTCGAATAACGTTATAGATGCGTTCGTATTGGCGCAAATCGCTAGGGCTTTGCGTGAACAAGTCAAGTTAACAAAGTTTCAACAAGAAGTTCTAAACAAAATTTCGTAAGACAAAAGGAGAAGGAGGGAATAAATGGAACAGCTGACGATTTTCGATTTTGTGGAAGACGGACAGACAGCGGATATCAGCATATTGAACAGGATACAGAGTGCTTTTCCAGGATGGGAAGCGATCGGATACGTCAAGACATACGAATGGCGCTGGCGAGATGGCACGGAGGAAGACTATTCGGCGATCATTAGGCGCAATGATGAGTATTTGTGGGTTCATGTGTGGTTGTACGAAGACGGACGGACACAACAAGGCTATGTTCAACGGGCAGACTTCGAACCGCATTGGTTCGATCTGTACGAGAAAAAGGGAAAACATTGGGTATGGCGATCGCTCGACGATAGAAATCGAGTGTTTGAAGTTGCAAGGAAAAATATGGGGTGAGTAGGATGGCAACCTTGACGAAAATTTCTCCCTCTCGCATGGGACCGCCACGGTTTGGCAACAGACCGCACAATATTGATTCGACGGTAAGGACATATCAGCTGACACCGGAACAATTAGAAAGGCTACGTGCTGGCGAAAATCTTGATGATATTTTGAAGGAGGACGAGGTGATGAAGAAAACAGTGATTGCTTATTCGAAATATGAGGAAGTTGTGGCCGAACGTGATGAGTTGAAAAAGCAGCTGGAAGAATTGCAAACGAATATGGAAAAGGAAGTCGGGCATTGGAAAGAGCTATTTGAAACCGCAATGGCAGACAAGGAACGGCTGAATAAAGAAAATTTATTGCTAGAAAATCAGATTCAAAGATTGAAAGAAGCAAACGATGAACTGACGGCCAAAAATGAGCGCTATTTTGCCGATCTGATGCGTTTGGAACAAGAGGTGAAGGGTTTAAGACTATACGCACTGCAAAAGCTCCATATCGACGTCTACGGGGCTTAAAAGTGGGGTCTGTCTATGAAGCACAGAAAACGCAAAGCAAAATGGTACCTGTTGTTTCGACGTGAAGATGGCCAAGCTGTCTATCGATATGAGCCGTTGCGGAAATGTGAGTTAAACAGCCGAATTCGCAAAGGTTGGAAGGTAGTACAGTGAAACCTTTGTGAATGGTAGACACAAACTGTGAAGGAGTGAATTTAATGAACAGCAAAACAAAAGAACTGCTTCAACTATTACAAGACCACCCTGACCGAGAACTCATTTTTATGTATCCAGAGGAAGGGTCTGATCATTACTACACATTAGGACAGCCAAAAAGGATTATACTCGATGAATACACTATCGTAGATGATACAGTTTGGTTTCGATTTGATAATCAAGACGAGTTATTTGACCACATAGCTGAAGAAATTGCTGAAAGACATTTTAGTGAATTTCCTCTATCAGAGGAACAAAATGAATGGGTAAATCAACAGGCTAAAAAGAGAATCGAACAGCTTGAATGGAAAAAAGCTATTGTGGTATATATCGAACCAGCTTAATGAATATTCCGAAGATAATCTGAACGATCAAGGTGGTTTTATGGGCAAATCGCTACGCAAAATCAAGCGTGAGAGGGAGAAAATTTCTTCTCCCTTTCATCCAGATGTAATGACGGCATGGAATCGCGGATTTGAAGCAGGCGCCAAACGGCAAAACGAATTAGACACGCAATTGATGCTGGAATGGCTTGGGAAGTTGGAAGAAATCCCGGGGATCGGTCAAAAGACAGCGTGGAAAATTCGTGAACATTTTCTTGATTTTATGAAGGAAAAGAGGGAACGAAATGAATCTGCCTTGGAACAAAACAATACCGCGGCAGATGACTACAGATGATTTTTCAGAAGAAGGGGTCAAGTGTCCATATTGCGGTGAATACAAACAGTTCTTAGTCAGCATTGTTCTTGCAGAGGGAATGGACTATATCTGTGAAGAGTGCAGAAAACATGAAACATTAGTGGATTTATTTAGACCTCCTTCAAAAAAGGAATTTAAGGAAAGAATCAAATCGATATTGGAGGGGTTGAAATGAACGAAAAAAAACGCATAGAGAAAATCAAAAACATCAAAAATTTTCCCATGTATTATCAAGATGAATTAGGTGGTCACAGAATCCGTTATTTCGTTGATGAACTTGACTTAAATTGGTTGATTCAGCAAGCAGAAAAAGCCGAACAACTACAAGAACGTGTTGAAGAACTAGAGATGAAATACGAAAACACAGGCGCAATTTTCAATCGTCAGTACATGCGAGAGAAAATCGAACGGTATGAGAAAGTGTTGAAAGAAATGATCGAAGCGAAAGACCTAGCAGATTGGCTTTCGCAAAACGAATGGGCAACGGAAGCGGATTATTTCGTTACGAAAGCGCGAGAGGCATTGGAGGGAACCGAATGATCTACATCCTACGCCATCCGAAAACGCACAATGAAATTCGCACAAAACGAAAATGGAAAGTGAGACAGTACCAGCTGCTCGGGTATAGGCTTGTGAATCGGTATGACCCGACAGCAACGCAGAATTGTAAATTATAAGGTCTGGACATAAAAAAAAGACCGGACTTCTCCCGGTCAATGACGGTGAATACAATGGTTTTCTAACCACATTATAACATATGGGAGGGAGTCTCGTGAGATTAAGAGAGTTGCAAATTAACCCTAGTACAAAAAAGCTAGAGATTGATATAATGGAACAAAAAGGGAGTTTTGCCATCGTCATTTGTGATGGAAAGGCAAAAATCACTGAGTTACCTGCATATGGGGAAACAAAAATTATTACTCATCAAGGGAAAGTAAAACGTGTTAAGTTTGACGAGGGGGAAGAATTTTAGTGTGGTGGAAGGATATAAGCACTTGGAGTTCTGTTGCAACTATTATTGCAGCAATTGCAAATTCTGTAGCTGCTATTTCATCATGGAAAGCAACAAGTACAGCCAAAAAAGCTGTTGAAGAATCTAAACGACAAATTAACTTACAAAAAAAGCAGTATATAAGTACCAGAAGGTCGTATGTCATGTTTGAGGACATAATACTTAATGGTTTGCAAAAAGTAACTTTTACCTGTGTTCCTATGAATTATCCATATTTTAAAATTAAAAGTGTAAGTGTCAATTTAGAAAATACAGAAGTTAAGATACTTGAGAATAAAATTGATAAACTTCAATTTGCTATTCATGGAATTGATCGTGTTAAAGAAAAAAGCTTTGTTATCGAGATAACTTATACGACAATAGCTGAAGAAGATATCGTTGCTAAGAAAACAATATCTATTGAAAAATTGAGTAAATCACCTACGTACTACAGTAAAACAGATATGGAGATATATAGTTCTACCAGTCAACTGGAGGACACTGAATGAGCTTAGCGCTCGTTTGGTGTCCTCTTTTCATTTGAAGGAGGTCGTCTATATGAACGATCTTGTCCAAGAATATAAAAAATCCTTAAAAATGGCGCGGAAAATGTACATTAAAGCTAGTGAAGAAGATAAAAAAATTATAAGAGGAATGATTAGCGATTTAGAATTTGCCATTGAATGGATGGAAACAAGTCGTATGCCAGGAAACAGAAGAGGCATTGAACGAAGAGCTGCTTATCAGCGCGAAAAACCGTTTGACCCATTGTTAATGCAAAAGTTTTTTCGGTCTAGTGAGCCAGTTTACGAATGGGACGATCACGAAGAAGAAAGTCTCATAACAGAATGGGACCGTCAACGAATTGAAGATGCTTTATCAGTGCTTACTGATCGGGAACGGGAAGTATATCTAATGTCGCGTGGATATTGCTTAACATATAGTGAGATTGCGAATTATCTATGTATATCGTCCAGCAGCGTACAAACAATGATCGAAAGAGCCGAGAAAAAAATAAGAAAACGTATAAACGAAAGCCTCTTCTGCCTTTGCGGGTGAAGAGGCCTTATTTATAAGTTACTAGATATATGAATTAAATTGGTATAAAATTTTGTTAAATTCAAATTATTTCAAGAGGAGGGAAGTCAATGGAGGAGTTAGTTAAATATATCCCGCAAATTCCTGAAAACCAAAGGTATTGGTTTGTAAGGACAAATTCAGGGGAGTATTACGAAAACTTTGTCAACGATGGATTCATAGGTATTGGCTGGAATCGAATTGAATTGAAACATTTGAAAGAAAACAGACCTTTAGAGGATATTGTTAGAGAAAAATATAAAAATGAAAATAGGCCTAACTATGTTGCGAATCAAATAAAAACTTTTTGCTATGATATAAAAAAAGGAGATATTGTCTTAATTCCTTCAAGCAAATCGGCATACATACACTTTGGCATTGTTCAAGATGATGAACCGTATGAAGAAGATATACCAATTGAAATTGAAAATATCGACGAACATTCTGAATGGTTTTTTGAATATGAGGGAGTTTGTCCGTACCGAAAGAGAAGACAAGTAAAATGGATTAAAGTAGTCAGAAGAGATAATTTGGATCCACAATTGTACAAACTTATATATTCGCAACACACAATTTCTAAAGCAGACGGTTATGCTGAATATATTGACAAATCATTATTTGATTTTTATATCAAAGGAGATAAGTGTCATTTTATATTGCACGTGCGCAGGAAAGAACACATTAAGGCTCATCATTTGATTCCTTTCATGTCCGATCTTTTAGCGATAGCTGACAATAATAAACTTGGTTCTGATAATGAAATTGATATTAAAGTCAGCATCCAGTCGCCGGGAACGATTGAACTCATTGGCGGTATCCAAAACATCGTTATTTTTTCTCTTATCTTGCTTACAGTGGTAGGTGGAAGGTTCAAATTTTTCACAATGGAGTGGGATACGCCGGGAATAGTCGGGAGATTTTTAGAATGGCACAGAATAAAACGACAAGGACAAAATCAAGAGCAAGAAACTAATGGGCTAACGGAACAACAACAGGAAAGATTGGTAGCTAACGCAGAGAATCTTGACATTCAGATGCCAGAACAGCTACAAAAAGCATTGAAGGCATATATTGAAGACATAAACAAACAGATGTCTGCTGCAGCAGAAACAAAAAGTAAAGAGGAAGAATAAATTTAATTATTCTTCCTCTTTATACCTATTTTCAACTTTAAAAAAAGCTTTTACGGTTAAAAGGGCTAATACGAATGATATTAATTCCCTTATATAAAAAATACCTATAGTACTGTTATTGAATATATTCAGTTTCAAAAGGGCAAGGTCATATAAAAGGAAAAAAATGGCGGTAAGAAGTACAAACATATTTATTTGGGAAACTATACCAATTATTTTTTTCATGCCACCTCACCCCTTTGAAACATAATATTCGATAACATAATAAAGTTTCCTGCAATTTATAATAACATTTTAATACTTTGTAAAGCAAAACAAAATAGGTGTAATGCATCGTTTTTTGTCGTACAAATGCCACTAATAAGTGAAAGGGGTATGAAGCAGGGCGAAACTTCCCAACAGAATGCTTTTTTTACCTAGCGTCACTCCGATCGGGGTGGCGTTTTTATTTTGGAAGGAGGTGAAACTGATGCGGTTTGAAGAGGCTTTTCCAGCAATGCGGGAAGGAAAAACGATTAAAAGTAAAAAGGCGCAATATGGTATTCGTTTCAAATACGAAACATTCGGATGTGTCGATGATGATGACCGTTGGATGATTTCACGAGTAGATGAGAACGGAAAAGACGTATATTACGCCGATATAACTGCAGAAGATTTACTTGCAGAGGATTATGAAATTCTTGACTGACCTCCTGATTTTTTCAGGAGGTTTTGTATTGAACAAAGGGCATAAAACAATGTCTTCATGAGATAAGAGGATATTGCTTTGTGTCCTTTTTATTGGCTTTGGAGTGATGAACATCATTCTTATTTGGAGGGAAACAATATGGTTTTTGAAAAACCCAGTGCTAGGATTTATTACGGCGAAAAGCACTGTGTAAAACCGGGTCCGCAAACACCAAGACCGCCTAAACCACTATCGCAAAATTCTACCGAAAGTGAACATAAGCCTGACAAGAAATGCGATCACTTGTATCGTGAGTTTAGAGTTGAGAACGCCAGCGATATAATTCTCACAGTCTATTTCTATTGTCAAAAGTGTTTGGATATACAGATTAAAAAAATCGAATTGTAAGCACTCAATCGGGTGCTTTTTCTTTTGGAGGTAATACCATTTGTTTATTGGCTTAGGTTTAGGCGTCGGGACAGTGATGTTAATCCAGTTGGTTGTCGATCTATTTGAAGGCGAATTTACCGATTTCCGTTGGTATTTGATATGCCCTTGCATCATGCTGTTATGTTTTGCTTTAGATGCTGTTTGGGGTTGATGACATGCCGAACAGACCACTGCGACCATGCAACAAGATTGGATGCAGGAACCTCACAAGAGAAACCTACTGCAACGAACATAAACACCTAGCCGAACAAAGACAACGATCAAGACGGAATGATAAGGAATACGACAAGCACAAACGGAACCAACAAGCAAGAGCCTTCTACCATAGTCGAGAATGGGAACGTATTAGAGAGGCTGTGTTAGTTCGAGACAATTACTTATGTCAGCATTGTTTACGAGACAAACGAATCACACGTGCAGTAATTGTGGATCATATAGTGCCGCTATTGGTGGCATGGGATAAACGATTGGACATGAGTAATTTGCAATCACTATGTCAAGCCTGCCATAACCGGAAGACGGCGGAGGATAAACGACGGTATGGGTAGGGGCGGTCAAAAAAGTTTGGCAAAGGCCTCTGGGACCGGCGGGGGCCAGGCAAACGCGCACAAAATTCGTTTTTTCTCATAAAAGGGGTAAGCAGGAGGTGAGAGAGATGGGACGAAAAGCGATGCCGATTCAGCTACATTTGTTGCAAGGGAATAAAAGCCGATTGACGAAAAAAGAAATCGAACAGCGAATGGAAGCTGAAGAACGATTGAAGCCGAAAGCGGACAAGGTGAAACCTCCTTCTTGGCTTGATCCTTTAGCTAAAAAGGAATTCAAAAGGATTGTTTCTGAACTATCGGAGCTGGGACTGATCACAAATGTTGATATTGTTGCCCTTGCTACATATTGCGATGCCTATTCGGACTATGTGAAGTGTACAAAAATGATCGCTGAAGAGGGGCTCATGGTCGAATACACCAACAAAGCGGCCGAAACAAATAAAGTTCCTCATCCTCTTCTCACCAAGAAAAAGCAGTTGCATGAACAAATGAAAAGCTTGGCAGCCGAATTCGGATTGACACCAGCTGCTAGGGCAAAATTGGCGATTGCGAAAGAGGATAAAAAGCCGAAGACGGAAGAAGAAGAGCTGTTCGGTGATGCGTTATGATAACTGAATTGATCGCTCGGATTGTCCGATATGCTGAAGATATAGTTGATGGGCGCATAACGGCGTGTAAAAAACATAAACAGGCGTGTGAGCGGTTTTTAAAAGAGATTGAACTCATCCCTAACGACGATTATCCATACTATTTCGACGGTGACGAACTTTATCGCTTTTACCGATGGGCGCGGATGTTTAAACACACAAAAGGTGTATTGGCTGGCCAGCCGATTGAATTGACTGATTTTCAACTTTTTGTTGTTGGTAATATCTTTTGCTGGAAACGCAAAGAAAACGATTTGAGACGATTCCGAAAAGCATATATTCAGCTGGCTAGGAAAAATGCAAAGTCTCAACTTCTCGCATTGATCGCCAGTTATGAATGTTTTCTGTCGCCAGAGCAGTCAGAGGTGTATATTGCCGGATGGGGGCGGGAACAGTCCAGCATCGTATACAATGAGGTGCTGTCACAAATCCAGTCATGCTCACTGCTAAACGGCAAATACACCGATTCCTATGGGCGTATCCGGCACAAAAAGAGCGGTAGCATTATTCAGCCGTTATCGAAAGAGGCACGGAAAACAGGGGATGGGAAGAACCCTAGTCTTGCCGTCATTGATGAATACCACGTACACGAAACGAGCGAGATATATGACGTGCTAGTTTCCGGTATGGCTGCACGCAAAAATCCATTGATCGTCGTTATTACAACAGCAGGATTCAACCTCGATTCGCCTTGCTATACCGAATATCAGTACGTGTCAAAGATTCTTGATCCCGATTCGCCAATCGAAAACGATGAGTATTTCGTGATGATTTGTGAATTGGACAAGGACGACGACATCAAAGACGAACGGAATTGGATAAAAGCCAATCCGATCGTCGCGACGTATGAGGAAGGCATGAATTTTTTGCGAAGTGAACTGCAAACAGCTTTAGATGTGCCTGAAAAAATGCGGAGCTTTTTAACGAAGAACATGAATATATGGGTAGACCAAAAAGACAACGGCTATATTCCGTTAGATAAATGGCGTGCATGTGCTACATCGAAGAAAATTGATTTAGATGTCCGAGAATGCTATATCGGCGTGGACTTGTCTAAAAAAATCGACTTGACGAGCATCAGCGGCGTTGTCCCGTTAGGCGACGGCCGTTTTTATGTATGGTCGCATAGCTTCATTCCAGAGGATACGCTGGCTGAGAAGCGACGGACGGATAAAGTTCCATATGATTTATGGGTAGAGCAAGGCTGGATCACCGTCACACCTGGCGCTGTGGTGGATTATCACTTTATCCAGTCGTATATCAAGAAGCTGGCTGATGACAAGCTGTGGGACATTAAGGAGATTTGCTACGACCCGTATAACGCCACGCACTTCGCTCAGGAAATGGAAGCGGAAGGCTATACAATGGTCGAGATTAGGCAAGGAATTCGCACGCTGTCGGAGCCAACGAAGTTTTTCAGAGAGTTGGTTTTTTCGGGCAAGATTGTGCACGATGATAATCCTGTGCTCAATTGGGCGGTCGGAAATGCTGTTGTGCGGCAAGATCATAATGAAAATATCATGCTAGACAAGGATAAATCAACTGACCGTATCGACCCGTTAGCGGCTGCGATCAACGCGATGACGCGGGCGATGACGAGAACAGAGACGGTTGATATTAACGAAATTACTGAGGAATATCTCAAAATGATGGGCTGGTGATTGAATGGCTAAGGCATTGAAAAACTTCATCTCGAAAGTGCTAAAAAGTCTTCTAACGGATTGGTTAGAGGACTTTTTAATTTTGATCGGTGTTGTGATTATCCTATACAACACTTATCACCATTTTGGTGATACTGCCGGAAATTATTTGCTTGGGGCACTCTTCCTGCTTTTCGGCTTTGCGTTCGCTAAACGGTGATAGCAGCAACTCCTTTGTAAAGGAGGTGAGAACGTGGGATTTGTTAGAAATGCGTTAAAGAGAAGGGTAAAAAACGAAACAGTGGATATGATGAATCCTAAACTGCTGGAGTGGCTCGGCATTGACCCGGATACACCAAAAGATAAATTATCCGAAGCAACCTATTTTGCTTGTTTGAAAATCTTATCTGAAAGCCTGGGAAAATTACCTCTAAAGATGTATCAGCGTACCGATCGAGGCATCGTGAAAAGCGATAAAGAGGATGTCTACAACATTTTAAAGCTACGTCCGAATCCCTACATGACCAGCAGCATCTTTTGGTCAACGGTGGAAATGAACCGGAACCATTACGGCAACGCGTATGTATGGTGCCGGTACGATGGACCGGTACTGCAAGATATGTGGATAATGCCAAGCAATCATGTTGTCATCGTTGTGGACGACCAAGGGATTCTAGGAAAAAAGAATGCAATATGGTATCGTTACAACGATCCATATGATGGCAAGCTATACGTCTTTAGAAACGACGAGGTTTTGCATTTAAAAACATCTACAACCTTTGACGGCATCACCGGCTTGTCTGTCCGGGATGTACTGAAGCATACGGTTGACGGCGCGCTCGA
>NZ_FOJS01000067.1 GCF_900111865.1 Parageobacillus thermantarcticus
GCTACTATGCCCAGCGTTGGTCGATCGAATGTTTTTTCCGTCAAGCGAAAGACCAGCTGAAACTCGATGGATACCGCGTTCGCGGACGTCGGGCGGTGAAACGCTACTGGATCTTGGTGCAGCTTGCTTACGTGTACAGCATGTTCGAGTCGAACAGCGATTTTTCTGATGGGCTCGATCTTCTGCGCAAGAGAAAAGGACATAGCCTCGTGGAGTTCATTTACCGTGCAGCGAAACAAAATATTCCCATTGATACCGTGAAAAAACAGCTCCACGTGGCATAAGGGGTACCCTGTTTGTCTCTTTTACATGGTAATTATTGTAATTAAAATTGCTCAACTACAGTATGAAATATCTATTTCTTTTTGGGTTGCGGAGGAGAAATAATGTTAATAATGACAACTATTTTTATCTTGTTAAGCATTATGTATCCAATTTTAGACTACTTTTGGATGAAAAAAATCAACAATGATAAAGAAAGACTAAATAAAAAGAAAATGTATGTTCAAATTATATTCATACAATGGGTAACAGTTGGAATCATTGCTTTGTATTGGTTAATGACCCATAGAGACTTTCAAGATTTAGGTTTCATCACTCATTTGGAAGCTATCAAAGATTTTTTAAGTTTTCTTGTTGGTTTTCTTTTCGTGTTGATCATTAATTTCATCATCATTATGAATGTAAAATCAATCAAGGAAAAACTTTATCAGCAACTTGAAGTCATTGAATTTATGTTGCCAGAGGATTTTAAAGAACGCATGCTATTTGTGTTGGTGGCGTTAACAGCCGGTTTTTGCGAAGAAGTGATGTTTAGAGGTTTTATGTTCTATTATTTAAAAGAACTTCCTTTTCATATCCCATTATTTATGATTGCTATCATTACTAGCATCATTTTCGGAACAGCCCATCTATACCAAGGTTGGAAAAATGTTATTGGAACGGGATTGATGGGCTTTTCATTCGCGTGTTTATATATATATTTTGGGACAATTTGGGCACCAATTATCGTACATACTATCATTGATTTGAGGGCGGCTATTTTACCAAGTAAAATAAAGGTAAAAGAAGCTAAACAAATTTAAGAGGGGGGTGGAGAAAATATCAACTTTAAAAGACAAGATTATTGAGCTATTAAAAATTGAGAATGGTTTAACCGACAGGGAAATCACTGACAAGATAAAGGGGAAAGGAGAACCACAACAAAGTGTTAATGTAACGTGCAGGAATATGGAATCAAAAGGAATGATTAAACGTATCAAAGGACAAGATGGGCTAATTAGGAACTACTTAGATGATTTTACATTTGAACCTAAGCAAAAAGAATATAAATCCTCTAAATCTAAAAATGACGGATTGTCTGAAGATGAAATTAAAGAAATATTAAATAATTACCTTATTTCTAATGGTTGGAATACACAGGTTGCATGGGGAAAGAGTCAAGGTATTGATATTGATGCATTTAAAGGTAAAGAAAGATGGATAATTGAAGTTAAGGGTTGTGGCACACGGAGTGCTATGAGAGTAAACTACTTTTTAGCTATTTTAGGGGAGACGCTTCAAAGGATGAGTGATCCGAATGCAAAATATAGCATAGCTCTACCTGATATGCAACAATATCGTAATCTATGGGAACGTTTACCCCGTCTTGCAAAAGAAAGAACTGGGATATCTGTTATATTTGTAAATGAAAATAAAGGGATTGAAGAAGTAAAATAATCCGCCTGAACTAAACGGCAACTAAATTTTGAATAAAATTCTGAAAAGAGGGGAATCATTGCCGACCGATGAGTTGTTGTCACCAGCACGACGTGCGTTTAAGATTTCTTTTACTTCTAGTGTATCCCATTGACTAAAAACGGTAGAAATATTGCATTGATTTATGACTTGGAGCCGTGATTCTTTTTTAACCCTGCCTCTGCTTTGGGGAGCAGCAGCTTCCGAAAAGCTTCATCATGCTCGATGGAGAAGCAGGTTTCAAATTCTTTTTGCTTGCTGCTCGTCATAAATGATTTTAAATAAAGCAACGTATCATTTGGGGCTTCTAATATGGTCTCGGCCAGTTCTATAGCACGATCTAAAATGTTCTTATCTATGACAATTTCATTTGTCAAACCGATGCGTAAAGCTTCATTTGCATCAATTGTACGGCCCGTCAGGCATAGTTCTCTCGCTATGCCCTCTCCCACAATCCATCGAAGTGGTGTGATGAGCGGGGGTGCCCCAAATTTAACTTCAGGATGGCCGAATAAAGCGGACTCCGTACAAATTCTAAAGTCGCAAAAGGCCGCCAAATCAAATCCGCCTCCGAGTGCAACGCCGTTGACCGCCGCAATGGTTGGTTTGGGAAATAACCAGATATCCTTATGGTATTGTGACGATGATTGTAATAAACGGCCAAATTGCTCAGGATTGTTAAATTCGGATAAATCAAATCCGGCGGAAAATGCAGAAGATGAACCCGTAATGATCACAGCCATCACATCGTCGCTTGTTTTCCAAGCATTTAGGCATTCTGAGATTTCCTCTCTCATTTGCATGGATATGGCATTCTTTTTTTCGGGACGATTTAATGTAATAATGCCGACCCTGTTATTTATTTCTGCGATAATATGGTTGAATTCCAATTCCATTCCCTCCATTCGAAGGTCATATCTGGCACCTTTTCCAGATTTCCATTGTAACGGATACCACCTGTGCCCGTGACAATTTCAAATCCGCAATTAACGTGCGAAATCCGCATTTTGTTGGCGGTACCCCTATTATTCGACGAGAACAGGTTACTGTATACCCTTGACTCTTTGCATAGGACACCGCTTTTTCCCTGCTCCATTGATAGAAAACAAATATCGTTAATCTCTCTTCACTGGGATGCTAACCATTGACAAAGAGATACATACCAAAATGATTTCAATTTAGTATTTGTTTTTTATAATATAATAAATATAACATAAGAATTGGTTCAGAAAAGGGGGAATATTCTGTAGTTTAGAGTTAAAATTTTTCAAAATTTCATCTATTTTACTGAAGCGTCTGGATTCGATTTATTGGTGAAATGGTTAATAGTATCACTTTTGCTATGTTGATAACTTTCTTAGCAATCTACATGAATGAAAAAAGTGGGATTTGAATCATTTCATAACAGTGGCTGAAGAATTACATTTTGGTAAAGCGGCAGCTCGTTTAAATATGGTCATTGCTTTACCAAAGGATCATCCTTTAGCTTCCGAAACATCCCCAATTAATCTTGTTGATTTATCCAACGATCCATTCATTTTAACGGGAAGAAAGGCAAATCAAAGTCATTATGATACAGTGATGAACGGTTGTTATCAGGCAGGATTCCATCCAAAGGTAGTACAAGAAACACAAGAATTACCTACTGTCATCTCTCTTGTTTCAGCAGGAATGGGCGTAGCTCTTGTACCAGCTTCGATACAATATGTATTCAAAAATAAAGTTGTTTATCGTGACATTCGGAATAATCGATTTACCACTACGACAGCGCTTGCTTGGAAAAGTGACAATTTATCACCAACTGTGCATGTGTTTATTGATCTAATGAAAAAATCTGTCATTCCACTCTTTAACCAGCATGATTGGAATGATCTCTTTTAGGTCAAGCAAACCGTTAAATGTGGGGGACACCAATATGAGTAAAGCGAGAACTCGTTGGTGAACCATACAGAGTTTGAGTTCCACTTTAAGTCCAAATAATTGTATAAACATGAAAAGACTGATCTGGCATCAAAAATTTCAAAGAGGACAAATATAATTTCTATCTTTAGCTCAGTAAGTGCCTATATAATTCATAAAAAATGGAGATAAAGAAATGACGGGGCCTCTGTATATACTGATTATGATGGACCGAATCAAGATAGAGTTTTATTTGTGAAGAAGTTAATTTACTAAGGTTTATTAAGTTTGCCCAAAATTTACATGGGGGACGGCAAATGCTATCAACAACTTTTCGCATACCCGTAGTGGCTAACAGTTTAAAATGATAATTCGTAAACACAAAAAATTATGAGGAACTTAGGTTAACAAGTTCCGGATAATTGATTTTATGGGTACTTGAGGGAAGAAACCCTCAAATTTCGGGGAAATTGATTAGTTGACATAATATAAAGTGAAACGATAAAAAAATGATAAAACAGTAAGTTAACTTAAATAATAGCGTATAATCTTTGATAAATCGTATAAAAAAATGATAATTACCGCCAAAAAATTGGATAAGATTACTAAGATAATAGCATATTCGTTCTTATTTGTCTAGTTGATCACAGCAGTTTGTCCAGAATTATAAAACAATTCCAGATGCAGCATCCTTCTAATTAGACTATTAGAAGGGGATTACAATGATATTGATCAATGGAATGGTGCAGTAGATTTCGTGTTTGTGTCTTTACCTACATCTAAATCGTTTGACATCATCCTTTTTAAAAAAGACATAATAGTTTGCATTGTTGGCGGATGAACCCACTTTCACGAACACGAACAACAGATGATTTCCTTTCCCTAACTGGAAGAAGAAGCGTTTATTATGCCAGAGTGGGGGAGCGATAACAATGTAAGGCGGATTTTAAAGGAAAATCAAGTGCCACCAAAGATCGAAATATGAAGTAGCTGAAAATCAAGCTGATCTTGGAATCAGTATACTTCCTGAAATGCTTTTGTTTCGTGTATCACACATTGTATTTTATTCATTTAGAAAGAGATCATTTATCGTACCATAGGGATTGCGGTAATATCTCTGAAAAACATCTCTTCAGCCGTCAAAAAATTTATTGATTGTGTTAAGTCAAGGTTAAGCAATCACTGTTTTTTTTATTTTAGAATTATAAAAAATAGAACTATGTGCTAAATAATCAATATAACCAAACAAAAGAAGAGTGCAGGACATAAAAGTAGTATGAATTGCTTTGTCAAAAAAATCAATGAAGATGGTTCTGTTGTCTGGAATGACCACGGTACTCGTTGTGGCGTTTGCTTACAAATCGCCGCGGAATCCATTAAAATGAAACAAGAAGGTATGTCTATAAAGGAAATTCGCCACTACATTGACGAAAAGTACAAAGAAGGTTACGCAAAACCAACTAAAACTCCAATGCCTTTATAATAAACAAACCTCACTTTTCCGAAAACGAAGGCTTTACAATCCTCCCACGGTAGAGGATTTTTTGTTTTCTTAAGGCATATTTTATAAGTTTGGCAGATATAAAAGTAAAGACAACTTAGTACAAGGGGGATGATGGATGAACTCACTTTGGCTTTTAGGGTTTTCTGCTTCTGCTATTGGAATGTTATCTGGCGGAGTGATTGCTTGGTTGTTTAAAGGCTGGCAAAAAGGAACGCCAACCATTTTTTCAGTATGTAGTGGTATGATATTTGGACTGGTCACGATGGAAATTTTGCCTGAAAGCATAGAAATTGGAGGTTGGTTTATTGCTATTGTCGGATTGATTTTTGGTTATTTATAAGCATCTAGAAAAGGTTTCCCATCATGTGATCATTATTACCAATGACGCTAAAAAAGACTTATTTGTACATTCTGGTCTATTTTTAACATTCAGTATTGCCCTGCACAATTTTCCAACAGGCATCGCACTTGGAGCCAATACTCACGATTCATTGACTAAACCAATGATGACTGCGATCATGCTTCACAATATTCCAGAAGGGATTGCTGTTTTTACTCCCTTGCTGATGGCTGGGTTTGGAATTTTCAGCATCATACTTGGGGCAACCATAGCCTCCGCCCCCATAGGAGTTGGAGCCTTCATCGGAAGTAATTATGGGATGGGTGTCCCTTGGCTAGTAGCAATGATTATCGCATTGGCGATGGGGGTAATGCTTTCCGTGACGGGAAAAGAAATTTTTGGAACAGCTTTACGCACATCTACCAAAATATACTGCGTTATCATGGCTGTAATCGGTTTTGTATTGGTTTCATTTTACTTGTTTTTTCTATAAAAGACTTTACTAAAAAGGTGCATGTTAAGTTAACGGGTTCGGTTCAGAAGTACAAAATCAAGAAAAACAGTACAAATAACAGCGTAATTAGCACAAAATTCGAACCAAATTTAACAAAGTAAAAAGCACATTAAAACACTTGGGTTTATTCCAAGCGTTTTAAACTAAAATTATATTGACTTGTTAAATTAAGACTGTTACTAAAATGTTACTACCGTACTTCAATTACAAAGGCATAACTTGAATCTCCCTTTTCCCATCTCGCTGAAACATCATACACATATACACCTTTTTCTTTTGGTAATAGTATCACATTATCATTTATTGGAACATTTTCTGTTTTTTCATTTGTAAGCCATCTATTTACTACTAATGTATTTTCTTTAGGCTCATCTTTGAATTCTATTTTCAATTGGGAATCTGGTGGTACAACCACAGGTTTTAGTTCTTGATTTTTAATGAGTTCTGGCGGAGAACTTGTATCGGCACAAACAGAACTAAGTAATCCATTCCAACAATACGAACCTTGTGCCACTTCTACCTTTTTTTCTCCAACAGTTATGGTTGGTAAAGGTGGTTTAGCACTAAATAGTTCAGTAACAAAATCCCCCCCAATGCCTAACGCAATTAATACTAATAATGTAATTAAAAACTTTTTCATACACTTCCCCCTCATGGGTTAATTTTCCCTTTGCTAATTTTCTGAGTAATCTATATATTCAGTTTAACATAAAATACCAAAATCATTAAAAAGGATTTAGTCAAAAAATATTGATATTTCAGCAAAAAATAAAAAACAAATCGTATACTGATTTGGTCCTATAAAATATCAAATCCCTTAAGGTTATTGCATATAGATTATTTCTTTTAAATCAAATTGTTTTTTTGCAATGCCTAATCGTTGAGCAGGTGTTCCTACTGTCTCCTTTGTTTTGTATGCTAAACAAAAATTGTAGTAAGTCCGAAGTATGGTAAGAGCCATTTGAGCATACTTTGAGTTAAAGTTTGAATAGATATAGCTTTTTCCGTCACCACGAGCTGTTATCAATGGTCTTTCTAAAATAGATAGCCGTCTTCGAATGTGCTGGATAAAGGTATTTGTGGCGTTGTCATTCACGATTAGCAATGTCCTTTGGTTCGAATGATGAAAGATTGGTTGTACAATCAATTCATCGAAATCTTCTGTCAATTGTCGCAAGTGGATGTTCAATCGAATTATCAGCGTATTCATAATGACTGCTGCCACCTGAAATGACTTTCTTATGAAATTGGTGTGTATGAAATAATTCTTCCAGTTTCAGAAAAGCCAATTTCTGCAAAGAACTTGTAATCATAACCAAAGTTAATTCCCCAGTTGATTAAATCCACTCCTGCTTGAATAAATTCCTCACGAGCTTGTTTCCGAGATTTTGTTTTATCCGTTTGACAAAGAAAATGGTGGGCATTAGATAAGTGAATTTCTTTGGCAAATACACGATAAAGGGAAGTCATCAATGAATTTATGTCCAATTAGCATCAATTTTAACACATATTTGGAATACTGTCTGTTGGTCAGCAGTCACTTGCTAATTATAATGCGATTAATGGTGATAAATTCAATAAAACATTGATATATCAACAAATAAAAGGAGTCCAATTCATATGCGAATTGAACTCCTTTTTGTATTACTTTTTTCAATTTTATACTCAACAACCGAACCCGTTATGTTAAATTGTGCCTTTTTGTATGTTATCCCAAAGAATAATCTAGCGGATGTGTAGAGAAAATAATCCAAAAAATGGTTCTTTCGGGAGTTTTTTATCAAAAACGATGTTATTTCATCAGAACTCAAGACATCGCTAAAAGTATGAAAGCGGATGTGACACAATTAAAATGTGAAGATGATATGGTATACAGAACGTAACAAGAAGGATGCTAAAAATGAAATCGAAAACGAGCAATAAAAAGTGGTCATTTTGAATCGATCGATAAACTGCATTCATACGGAGGTTTCTAATGAACAGGGATAAAGACAAGAAAGAAACTGAGAAAAAAGAGGAACAAACACAACAAACAAGTAATGAGGATAACGTCATACGGGAACTTGAAGAAGAATTTACAAAAGATGTGCTGATATTTTAAAGGACAGCTCACTGCTGTCCTTTTTATACCCTTAAATCGGCATGTTGCAAGTCCGATTTTTCCACCTGAACGTTTGTCCTCAGTCTCCCCCTCATTCATTATTATCTAAATCACCCATTTTCATGAAAAAATATTTCCTAAACTTGACAAAAAAATGAAGGTAAAATATGATACATACATATGGACATATGCTCATATATAATAAATAAAGTGAGGGAAATCATCATGAAGACCGAAGACCATTCTTTCCTAAAATCTGAAACCATTGAAAATGTATCGCGCATATTTAAAGTATTAGCCGATCCAACACGAATCAAAATTCTTTATTTGTTATCGCAAGAAGAGTGCAATGTCAATCACATTGCAGAAGTGTTGGAAATGTCACAATCAGCCGTTTCCCACCAACTTAGTATGTTGCGCAATCTGAGACTGGTTAAGTATCGCCGTGAAGGAAAAACACTGTTTTACTCCTGCGATGACGAACACGTTATTTCATTATTAAAACAAGCCATTGACCATGCTGAACATCATTAAGGAGGCGTTTTATCATGCATCATCATCACCACCATCATTCTCACGACCACCATGGTCATCACCATCACCACGGACACCATCATGATCACAGTAGAGAAGGGAATAAAAAAGGGCTTACGATTGCCTTTCTCATTACCACTGGAATTATGTTATTGGAGTTTTTTGGAGGTTTAATCACAAACAGTCTAGCTCTTCTTTCTGACTCTGGTCATATGCTTAGTGATGCCAGTTCACTTGTTCTTAGTCTAGTTGCTATTTGGTTTGCCACCAAACCAGCTTCCCCCAATAAAACGTATGGCTTTTATCGTTTTGAAATTTTAGCCGCTTTATTTAATGGAGTTACCTTGTTTGTAATCGCTGGATTTATTATTTGGGAAGCAATTGAACGTTTTTACAACCCACCAACGGTAGCTAGCGGCTCTATGATGCTGATTGCGTCCATTGGACTTTTTGCCAATCTTTTAAGTGCTTGGGCGTTAATGAAAAAAGGGGATGTGAAAAATAATGTCAATCTTCGTAGTGCCTATCTTCATGTGATCGGTGATGCTCTGGGTTCCGTAGGCGCTATCGTTGCTGGGCTTGTCATGTGGATCTTTGGTTGGTATGTGGCAGATCCCATTATTTCCGTTTTGGTTGCTTTATTAATCTTGAAAGGCGCTTGGGGAGTTGTTAAACATACGGTTCACATTTTGATGGAAGGAACGCCCATTACCATTGACCTAAATGAAGTGAAAAAAGTCTTAGAAAGTATTGACGGAGTTATTAATGTTCACGACCTCCATATTTGGACGATTACATCAGGGCTGGATTCATTAAGTTGCCATATTTTAATTGAAGATCATCAAGACAGCCAAAAGGTTTTACAAGAAGCGATCCATTTTATTGAGGAACACTTTAAAATTCAGCATACAACCATTCAAATTGAGACTTCTCAAATTCATCACGAGGACATGAAAATCTAACGAAAAGTATAATCAATATAGAGCAAGATCAGTCATTGTTCATATTTTAGCAAACTTAAACTAATAAACGATAAAAGTTTTCCTTGACTAAAAAATTTTCTGATGTACAATTTATTTAGGCAACATTTTCTTTGCTCTTACATATATCTAATTCTAAATGTAGGAGCAATTTTTTTAGCCTAAAAGTTTCCTTAATGCAAAATATTTAGTGAAAACCAATCATGAGGTGAGCATCATGAGTGAAAATATAAAAAAGCTGTCGTTAGCAGATAAAGAAGGTTGGAGAAATAAACGGACACAACCAACCTGATATCGCGGGAGGTTCCCAGTTCGGATACACGTTACTTTCCGTTATTTTGCTTTCCAATTTAATGGCAATATTGCTTCAAGCATTGGCTGGCAAGTTGGGAATTGTAACGGGAAGGGATTTAGCACAAGCCTGTCGAGATCATTACAGCAAACCAGTGGCGATATTCTTATGGATTTTATGTGAATTAATGATAGCAGCTTGTGATCTAGCCGAAGTGATCGGTTCGGCAATCGCTTTGAAATTGTTGTTTGGCATTCCGTTAATATATGGAGTGATTATTACAGCTCTGGATGTACTGGTCGTATTGCTACTGCAGAATAAAGGTTTTCGTTATATTGAAACGTTGGTGATTGTTTTAATTCTAACCATTGGTGCTTGCTTTGCGACTGAAATCTTTCTTTCTAAACCAGATGTAGGTGGCATATTGAAGGGATTTGTTCCAAGCAAAGAGATTATTAACAATCCATCCATGCTCTATATTGCAATCGGGATTTTAGGTGCAACCGTAATGCCTCATAATCTTTATCTGCATTCTTCCATTGTGCAGACACGTCAATACGAACAAACCAGCTCGGGTAAACGACAAGCGATCAAATATGCTACTTGGGATTCAACGATTGCCCTATTCTTCGCTTTATTTATTAATGCAGCG
>NZ_FOJS01000005.1 GCF_900111865.1 Parageobacillus thermantarcticus
CTGCGCACGACCAACGGAGTGGAACGGCTGAACGAGGAAATCCGCCGCAGAGAACGGGTCATCCGCATCTTTCCGAACCGGGAATCGGTGTATCGCCTCGTTGGCGCCGTGTTGATCGAAATCGACGAAAAATGGATGTCAGGGCGCAAATACTTGGATATGTCCGAATATTGGCGGTGGCGGAAAATGAAAGAGCAAGGAGTCCGATCGGTGAATCAGGAGGCTCCGGCGATCAAGAGAGTGGGATAACCCCTTCGCTGTGTCAAGGAGAACGTGGAATACCTCGGAAGCGAGGAGTTGCCGCGAAAGCTCCTTGACACACCTGTTCCTTGACAACATGATCATTGGTCCGGGAAGACGACCGGCAGGGAGACTTGCCGGACTTACCTACCATACGTCAAGCCATCAGGTCCATGTTGTCTATCAAAGGGGAATTTACACAATAATTTGGACTTGACCTTTTATGTTTAGGTTAGCTTCAATTTTATAAAAAAGAGAACACGTATTATACATAACTAATATGTGTTCCCATTTATTTTTTAAAGCTTTTTATAATTAAGGTCTTAATAAATTTTTGAGCTCTTTTATTTTTTTACGAAAGATCAAGAATTTCGATGTTGGCGTTTTTGTTGTACATAGGCTGATGATTTCATCGAAAAAGAGTGGAATTTATTTAAGATTTGATTTCTTTTTTATTAGATTGTCTTCATAACTTTATTTGATTTATCTAGTTTATGTTTTTTAATTGTAGAATTCACAATTAAATAAACGGGTATAGAAATGACTAGTGAAATAATCGACATGATTAACCAAGCGTTTCCGATCCCATAAGAATCCGAAAAGAATCCGTTTAGCAATAAGGCTAAAATCGTTGTTCCAGCTTCTAAAGTGTTAAAAAACGAGAGCAAGGAAGACCTGTTCTCATTTTTGATATTTTGATTTAAAAACGTATATCGAATCACTTCTTCCGAAGCAGTAATGACGACATGTAACAAAAATAACAGTAAAGCAAGTAGATAATTATCTGTTAAAACACAAACAATAATAGAAAGGGTATTGAGTACGGTACTTCCTATAAGAATATAAATTTTGTTCTCAGAAAGGGATGATATTTTTCTCGATAAATAAGCACCTAAAATACTACAGAGGTTCAGACCAATCCATATATATCCTGTTTTGACATCTTTTGTTCCATTTTGAAAAAAGAGTTGCCATTGATTACCTGGTCCACTAACAATGAATGATAAAGGTAAAAAGGATAGGCAGATTAGAAAAAATGTTTTATCATTTCTTAAAAAACAAATCCCTTCTTTTGTTGTTTCTTTCAACATGTTAAAACTTCGACCAATGCTTGTTGAGTGGGATTTTTCTTCTAAATTCCTTTTAGGCTCTTTCATTTTAAATATCACAATAACCATAGAACTCATTAACAATATAATCCCCGCTAAAATAGGATAACTCAAATCCATATTGCCCAAGACTTGCGCTCCAAAATATCCACTCACTAAGTTAACTGTCGTGCCAGCCATACTATTCATTGAAAAGATTTTGTCAAAAGTAAACTTTTCATCTATGTCTGAAATACTGTCTATCATCCAAGAATCTAACGTACTTGATTTTAATGATTCCCCTATTGCAGTAAAGATGGCTCCTAAAATTAAAAATGCAATATTCCCCCAGTCTAGAAATAGAAAAAGTAAACCGATGCTTCTAATCACACAACTACCAATCATGGCGTTCTTCCTACCAAACGTATCAGCAATGATACCAGAAGGAGTTTCAGTTAAAAAACTAACGATCCAAAAAATTGATAAAAAAGTGTTAATTTCTGCATAACTGTAATGCAGTGATTGCATATATAAATATATTGTTGCACTAAACACAGCTATACCCATACCATATAAAATATTAATGATATAGTACGTGTTTATTATATTCTTAATCTCTTTCATTTTTTATCCATCACTCCTACTAAAAGATCTAATATGGCATGGGTAACTGTTGAAGCTCCTATCCTATTTCCCCAATCATACATTTTATTATATTCCACAATATCGAGACCAATAACATTGGTATTATTTACAAATAATTTAATAAAAACTAAAAAATCTTTATAGAGCCATCCGTTTGGTACAGGATAACCTACGCTTGGAACAATACTTGGGTCAAATACATCAACATCAAACGTAATATAGGTAGGAAGGGTTGGATCTATAGGGATATTTTTAAATGATTTTCCAAATAAGATTGTTAGTTTATCACTCTTCATATCCCATTTATCTTGTGGACCTCTAATGCCTAATTGATAGATATGATGTATTTTTTCTTCCTGTATAAGATTTTTCATAAAGCTACCATGTTCAATAATATCCCAACGGTTAATTCCTAAATCAGAATGGGCATCTACTTGTATAATTTGTATCTTTTCATAATTGATGTTAGTCTAAAAAGTGGACACAGAGAACAGAGAGATTATAATAAACTTAATTACAATCGGTTCGAGGTGTCTAATCATGAAAAAGAGAACATTTGATCAAGAATACAAGATTCAAGCCGTTGAGTTATGCTTGGAGGGGGACAAGTCCATCGCCCAAGTGGCAAAAGAATTAGGATTGGCATACAACACTCTTCACCGTTGGGTCAAAGAATACAAAGAAAGCAATGGCACAAGCTTTGTAGGTTCAGGAAACATCAAGCCACAAAATCAAGAAATCATCGAGCTACGCCGTCGCAATCAAGAGCTGGAAGAGGAATTAGCGATTTTTAAAAAGGCGTTAGGCATCTTCACCAGAAACCAGAAGTAATTTACGCGTTCATTTTTCAACATCGAAATGAATTTCTTGTTGTGAAGATGTGCCAAGTTCTCGGTGTTTCTAAAAGTGGATATTATGCATGGCTGAAACGCCCAAAAAGCAACCAAAAAGAGAAAAAAGAACAACTGACCCAACAGATTCGGAACGAGTATCTCAAGTCACGCAAGATTTACGGAAGTCCGAAAATTACGCAAGAACTACGCAAACAAGGAATTCGTGTGTCTCAAAAGACAGTCGCTCGTATCATATGAGCGAAGAAGGATTGAGATCAATTACGGTGCGTAAATACAAGGCAACGACCAATAGTAATCACCCTTACAACGTGTATGCGAATCTGTTGGAACAGAATTTCCAAGCAACGGCTCCAAATGAAGTATGGATGGCCGATATCACGTACATTCCTACTGATGAAGGATGGTTGTATTTAGCGAGCATCATGGATTTATATACACGCAAGATTGTAGGATGGTATATCGATACACGAATGACCAAAGAGTTAGTCATCAAAGCCTTACAACGAGCGTTAAACAACGAGAAACCAACAGGAAGAGTGATTCACCACTCGGATCGTGGAAGCCAGTATGCGTCGAATGGTTATCAACAACTGTTACAAGAGCATCATTTCCAAGTCAGTATGTCGAGACGTGGGAACTGTTACGACAACGCTTGTATGGAGTCGTTTCATAGCTTAATCAAGAAAGAATGTATCTATCCCAATCGATTCCGTACGCGAAAAGAAGCGAAACAAGCCATTTTTGAGTACATCGAATGCTTCTACAACCGAAAAAGGAGTCATTCCGCTCTTGAATATGTATCGCCATGTGAATTTGAGGCTGCTTACTACGCTAACCAGAGAAAAGTAGCTGCCTAAGTTCAGCTATTTCTCTCTGTTTAACGTGTCCATTTTCTTGACATAATACCATCTTTTGTAAAAGAAATAAAGGTAGAGTGAGACCTAAACATCCAACAGAAACTAAAATTCTTTCCATGTTTAAGAAAAAGTAATTTTTTAGAAGGTGTATTACATGGATTTCACATGCAAATCTAAACCACCAAATGTGCTAACCTGTTGATCATCTACACCTTCACATGTGATTGTAATTTTATTTCCCTTATCATCTACGTCATGAACTTCAAAATAGATTTTCTCCATATGATTTCCTCCTATTTATTAATTCTGAATAGTTTTGTATATGGATATTTTTAACTATCACCATCAAGATAGTGGAAATATTCATGATAAAGATTGCCCATTTCACTACATATTCCCCTATTGTTAGTAATCACCCCAAAAAAATCATCGATTGGAATCTCGAACAACTGATAATTATGATTTTTTGGTAGCGATTCCAACTTATTGATTGCTTTTTCTTGTGATGAATAAGCAGCGATAGGAAAGAAATTCGGAAAACCTCTGTCGTGATCTGCGATGAAGATCATCCAAATGGAGTTCATGTCTTACCTCCTAATTGCCGCAACCTAAGTCTGGTGGCATTATCTAGCCCTTTCGCTTAATAAAAAGGATATCTGATGTAACACCCACAAATTTTATGCACAATTCATATAAAAAGTCTACTATCTTGAAAATCAGATACATTTCCCAACGAATTAAAAACTGTATTCACTATATAAAGCTTGAAAATATACAAAAATATATAATTTTTGAAAATTTTGTTAAATAAGAGTATTCTTTATTCCAAATTTAACAATAACTTGTTAATATATACTTGTAAATCCTATCCTTTTAACAAAGGATAGGAATTTACGAAAATTTAAGGGAGGGGTGATAAAATGAAAGAAGTAAAACCTGATGGCGTTTGGATGTGCACTCTCAAATGTGCTGCACCTTGCCTAGGGGTTTGCGCAATTGACACTACTAGCCCAATTATGGATGCAGTAGGAACAACATCAGGATATGCTAGTGGATATGATTCATAAAAAATCTTCTTAGTTGAGATAGGCAAGTGGATTAAGGCGGTGAATATTGGAAAAGTCATCCTTAATGATAGGATGACTTTTCCCCAAATATTTATGAAAGGATGAGTATTTTGGAAAAAAGAGGTTTTTACTTTAGCACAATGAATAATTCTTATTTTTATGATGATACGACAGGGAATGTAAGTGTTGTAGATAAGGTTCCTAATAAGAGAGTAGTGTTTGGTAAGCAACGTTATGAGTTTAAAGCAGCGAACAGAGAAGAAATAGAAAAATTTATTCATGAAAACGGATTTAGACAATTAATACTGATTGTAACCGAAAATTGCAATCTAAGATGCAAATACTGCGTGTACTCAGGAAACTATGAAAACAGCAGGACACATAATTACTTTAAAATGGACTCTTCCATCGCTAAAGAAGCTGTATTTAAGTATTTATCTAGTATTTCTAACATAAAGAAAAAGAAGCCGTTTTTGATACCTATAATTGGTTTTTACGGTGGGGAACCTTTATTAAATTATGCACTGATCAAAGAAATTGTTACTTACTCTAAGCAAATATACAACGGGAAAATTTATTTTAATATGACAACCAATGCTACCTTATTAGATGAAGAAAAAATAGAATTTTTGGTACACAACAATTTTCTTCTATCTATTAGTTTAAATGGGTATAAGGAAGAAAATGATAGAATGAGAGTTTATGCCAACAACAAAGGTACGTTTGATGACGTTATGGAAAAAATACGCTATATAAAAACTAAATATCCCGATTACTATAGAACGAACTGCCAGATAATAGGGGTTTATGATGTAGGAACGGATTTGCATAAACTTCGAGAATTTTACTCCACGAATGAACTAGTAAAAAACAAATTGACTATGCTTTTGCAGGTATCCGATGTATGTACAGATTGGTACGACCAATATTCAGATGATCAGAAAAACAACTTTAAGAAACAATTGGAAGAATTAAAACAAATATTTATCAAAAAAGTCATGAATGGAGAAAAACTCGATCCAGTGCTAAGATTGCTTTTTGCTCTTCCGTTATATGAAGTAATAAATAGACCTCTAAACGTATCCATACAAGAGTTAAGACCTTCTTTTTTGCCTTTTACAGGTACATGTGTGCCAGGCACAAAAATTGCCGTAGACACTAAAGGAATATTGCATAGTTGCGAAAAGGTAAATGATAAAATGCCTATAGGAACCACAAAAAAATGGATAGATTTTGAAAAAATAACAGAAACTCTTGACAGATATAACAAACACGTCGGTCCAGGCTGTATTAATTGCCCTATACAAAGATTTTGCCCAACATGCTATCGAGTCCTTCTAACAGCTCAAGGAGAATTTAACAGAAAACAGATGAAGCCTTGTCAAAAATTAATTGAAGAAAAGCAAAGAATATTTGAACTTGCCTATACCCTTATGGAGAAAAACGTCAATTTGGGCAACATCTTAGAAAGATAATACATGAATTACATAGAAAGGAGAAGAAAAAGGTGAAAGAATATTTTAATTTATACCCACATTGTGTGCCTATAAATGGAAAATTGGGCACTACCTTATACGATTTTAAAAATAACACTATATATCATCTGCAGTCAAAAGAAAGCCTAATTTTAAGAGGAATATCTAGGGGAGAGAGAATATCTAAACTAAAAGAAACGCATGGAGCTAAGAATGTAGAAAACCTTTTAAATTTATTAACAGAGAAAAAAATTGGAGAATACGGTGACACTTTTGTTCCAAGAGAGCCATATAGAAAGGGAAGTTTGAAAGCCTTGCAATTAGACGAAAATATTCCTTTATTAAATTGTTTCATAGAGCTTCCCTGCAGTTGTCCCAAAAACTGCAGTCATTGTTATAGTCCGAAAATTAATGGGTGCTTTGCATGTAAGAAGGTTGCCAATAACTATGTTTTAAGCAACAGAGATTTAGGTTTCTATTACAACCTCGTAAGAGACATTATTTCTTTAGGATTTTCAAATATTTATTTTCATGGAGGAGATCCTTTAACCAATTGGGGTGTTACCAAAGAAATTCTTCAGTTCAGTTCTATATTAAAACTTTCCAATCAAAAATTATATTTGCTTACCAATGGGGAAATGTTAAATGAAGAAAGAGCCGACTTTTTAATCCAATTTAATATCGTTCCAATCATTTTATTTGATTATACAACAGATAGTATCGATTTGAAAACGATAGAAGAGATTTCTCATTACTTCAAAGAACATGTCAATCAGATCATATTCAATGTAGTAACAAGCAGGAATAATGTAAAAAAATTAAATTGTTTAAAACAACAACTAAGTGAATTAGGAATAGCCAATATCATTCCTAGCATAGTTATAAACGGAAAAGAAGAATCCATTTTATATCATGAAGAATTACCAACATTTGGGTGCGACATTAACAGCTTTTCTTATCTTGGAATATATCATCCTTGTTTAACAGGCAGCTTAGCAATCACTTCCGATAAAAAAGTGGTTCCGTGTCCAAGATTAGAATCGGAAGTGCTGATGGATCTTAAAGAACATAACAGTCTGCTTGATTTGTTTGACAGAAAAGAAGAAGTCCTGAAATATTGGAAGCTTTCATTGGAAAATATTGAACCTTGTGGTACTTGCGAATTTAAACGAATGTGTATGGATTGCAGAGCCGCAGAGGTTGCTTTTTCTAACAGTTTAACCCAAAAATCTCTTTGTTCTTATACGGGTTTATAATAAGGATAATTAAAAGCCAAGAAGTAGAATGTAGGAGGGAAACAATTGAATTATATTGAACTGCACAATATTGCTAAATCATTTGATAATAAAAATTACATACTAAAAGATATCAACTTGTCGTTACACCAAGGGGATCGTGTGGGCATTATTGGGGGAATTGGTTCTGGGAAAACCACTTTATTAAGAATAATCTTGGGATTGTATACTCCAACATCTGGGAAAATCAATAGAAACATATCCAATCACGAAATTGGGTATTTGCCTTCTACCAAAGGGATTATAGAAGAGTTTACAGTGAGAGAAAATCTCATATTTTGGTCTCAAACTTATCAATCCCCTATCCATGTAGTGGAGGAACTGATAGATAGGCTAAACATGGATAAGATGGCAGACAAAAAGGTGTCTTTGCTTTCTTCTGGAATGAAACAAAAACTTGCTTTTGCTTGCTCTATTATTCATTCCCCCAAACTTCTTATTTTGGATGAACCTACAGTAAATTTGGATGTAGAAAATCGATCTTTAATAAAGAAATTTATACAGAAATATTCTAAGGAAAGTTGCATTGTCATTACATCTCATAATTTTGATGACATTGAACATATGTGTAATCGAATTGTTATGATTGTTGATGGAACGATAAAAGTGAAAGAGGAACTGAATAAATTAAAATCTGATTTTCAATCCTCTCTTGTCAGAATACGAACCATCTCAAAAATCAATCAACAACAATCAATTCTAATTAAAGAAGAATTTCCAAATGTTCTGGTGAAAGATCATGAAGTGATTTTAGATAAACAAATTTATAAATTGAACGATGTTTTATTAAAATTAATCCATTTGAATATAGAAATACGTGATGTTTTAGAAAATGAAGCAATACTTGAAGATATTTACTTACGTTTGAATAAGAAAGAAGGTTGACGGAATGAAGGCTCTATTGTGGAAAGAATATCTTTTTCTGAAGAAGAAAATGCAAAAGATGTTGCTTCTAATAGCAATTGAATTTGTTCTAGTGTTGTACTTCATCTATGGATTAAATTCTATCCCTATTCGTATTAAATTTAATCTCATTTTAGGAACGACATCGATTATTTTTCTGTTACAAATACTTTTTGAATCCATTAAAACAGATAAACAAAATCGAGTATATGAGAAAATGTTGCAAATTTTTTCTATACAGAAGATATTAATTGTCAAGGTACTTTTTTCTGTTTTTATCGCAACAATCCTTAGCAGCATGTATTCGTTTCTATTCTATGGATATCAGTTGTACTTGGGGATTCAGATCCCTTCTCAATACTTGCTGTCTTTATTATTATTGCCGTTTATTAACTTGCTCTTTGGAATAGTGTTATGCGTCGTCATGTTTCTGGTTGATAATATTGTCATATTAAAAGTTACTTCTATGTTTGGAGCGATGTTTTATGTATTAACCTTTACGAATATACATCAATACAAGATTATTGGAACCATTATTGGTATATTGCTTTTCCTTGTAATCACGCTCCATTTTCTTTTAAAGAAAATATCGAATGAAAAATTTTTAACGATGTAACCTCTTGGTTATGGAGGTGAGGAAGGAAATTGAAAATATTAAAGTTCTATTTAAAAAAAAGCTTAAAAAATGTTGTTATTCTAGTATTGCTCACCCTATTCATCTCTTTCCTTAGCAACATCATTCCTATATTATCACAAATGGTTTTTGATGAAGGAATTATGAAAAACAATGTTTTTAACATTGCTGTTTACTCATCTATTCTAATAGGGGTATATATTGGAAGAGGTGTTTTAAATCATTTTAGTGATTATTTAATATCTGCAACATCTGCTAAGATTATAGCCAACCTCAAGAACGAAATCATTCAGAAGATATTAAAAATGCCTGTATCATTTTTTGATAAACAATCAACAGCTTATATCTTATCAAGATTGAACGAAGTGAATTCTTTATCATCGATATTTACTCCAACTGTTTTTAACTTTCTTTCCAGCACAATATCAATGATAGGCGCTTTAATGTACATATTGTCCAAAAGCATTGAAATATTCGTTGCATGTGTATCGTTCATTCCAGTGGTTTATATTATTTCTAACACTTCTATCACATCCTTAAACAGATACTCTAGAGAAATGCTTGAAGCTACTGCAAATACGAATAACAAAATACATTCTGCATTAGAGGGGATAATTGCATTAAAAGAACTAAACGAGGAAGAACACATGAATCAGTCTATTACAAAAGAAGTCAACCAATTAGCATTGAAGACAATTCATCAAAGCAAAACTGCCAGTAAAAGTTCCCAAATGCTAAACGTGATGGTTTTGGTGGTTCAGACGCTCATTATAGGTATAATTGGTTTTTTCATAACCAATAAAAAGCTGACTATAGGAGATTATGTGTCCATGACCCAATATGTTGGCATGATATACTCTCCGTTGATTATGTTACAGAGTTTTAAGTTAAGTATACAACCTGCTATTGCTGCTATTTCAAGAATTAACAGCATGTTATCCTCTAATAACACAGAGAACATAGAGGAAAGCACAGGTAAAAAAATAGATTGCATCAAGTTTGTAAAATTTGAAAATGTATCATTTAAATACGATACATCAAATGAAAGTATTCTTAATAATATCTGTTTTGATCTATATTCTGGAGATCGGATAGCATTTATCGGAAAAAATGGATCTGGTAAAACTACTATAGCCAAACTTTTATTGGGTTTTTATAAAAATTATTCTGGGAATATCACCATTAATGATTATGAACTGAGAGAGTTAGATATAAATAGTTTAAGATCCAAAATTGGGATTGTTCCGCAAAATATCTATCTATTCGAAGGAAGTGTAAAGGAAAATATTCGGATTGGAAATCGGGTGTTGTCTGAGGAAGAATTTCAAAGAAGATTAGATAGACTTCTTGAATATGGCTTTTTGGATGGTTTGGATTTAAATAAAAAAATTATTGATAATGGGAAAAACTTGTCCAAAGGACAAATTCAGCAAATCGCTTTTGCAAGAATATTTATGAAGGATGTTGATGTCTTGATATTTGATGAAGCTACATCGAATATGGATCAAAACGCAAAAGAGGCTTTTCAAAACATTTTACTGGATTTACTTCATGACAAAATTTGTTTGTTTATTAGTCACACTGATGAATTAATGTATCTTGTGAACAAGAAAATTGTATTAAATGATGGAAAAGCTGACATTGTTTATTATAGGGAGGAAATCTCATGAGTGAAATTATTTATATTTTGCTTTTAATTATTTCTTTGTTTATTT
Source organism: Parageobacillus thermantarcticus (assembly GCF_900111865.1). Taxonomy (GTDB): domain Bacteria; phylum Bacillota; class Bacilli; order Bacillales; family Anoxybacillaceae; genus Parageobacillus; species Parageobacillus thermantarcticus. The sequence continues at coordinate 10,774 of NZ_FOJS01000005.1, forward strand.
TGTTTTTCCAAATAAAAAATAAAAAAATAGACCTAAAGGGTCTTTTCATCAAAATAATCACTATTATTCTCATATTATCGGTATTGGCATGGATAAGCAAATTGATGTAGAAACAAAATATATAAAATTATTAGCAATTACAACTTCCAACGGTTATCAAGACCTAAAATTAAAAAATGCTAAAAAAATAAAGGTAAGCCATATTAGTCATGTATAATATGTTTGCTTACCTTTTTTATTTCTTGGCTCTACCCTGAACCCGAGTTCGACAGTGACTAGGCAAACAAATCGCCTCCCAGCCCTTGATACAGAAGGGCTGAGAGGCAATTGGGCATACTTCTGGCGTGTATCTAGGAGCGAGGATGAATGTCTAGGATCTTCAGAGGAGGCTCCAGCCCTAGAGCCACAAAGGTTTTCCTTTGTTTGGTCGTGATCTTTGTACACTGATAGAGGTCACGATATTTTGAAGAAAAATGTCCTAACGTGGAGCGCTGACATTTGTCTCTTACTTTCGGCCACGATTTTACTCTCGATTCGGATCAAGAGGAGGATTAGACTGTTTTTGACAATTAAAAAATGCATGAAATGGCAAATAAGAATATTCAATGATCTGTATAAAATTTCATACCTGTTGTCGCTTGACATGGAGCCTCTGCGGGCATGCTTTCTGGCAAAGGGGGCAAGCCACAGGACTTTGCAAGGCATATAAGCCTATCATACCCGCCACTCCATGTAAAGCGGTGAATATGCAATAAATTATGCATATCCTTAATTGCCAAACACTACAATTCTTAATTGCCACTAACAGAATTAGGAGTTGATCCGCTCACTGGTAAGAGAAAGCGTAAAAAACAGCGAGGGTTTAAGACGAAGAAAAATGCTGAAAAAGCACTTGCTCTGATTGAGGCAGAGGTATTTAAAGGAACGTATTTCGAGCCTTCTAGCATTTATTTTAAGGACCATCTTTGCGAATGGTTTAAAGTGAAAAAAAAACAGTATTAACATCCAAACAGCGCAAGTTTATGAAAACTACATGAACAATCGATCATTCCAGTATTAGGACATGTTCAACTGTCACAGCTAACCCCAATGTTACTGCAAAATTATGTGAATGACTTGAAAGAAGAAGGATTCGCGAGTTCAACGATCATAAAAGGCTCGCTTGATTATGCTGTGAACATGGAGCTGTTACCTTCTAACCCCGCAAAAAAGATCCAGTTACCAAAGGATAAAAAGAAAGAGATGACCGTATGGGATATAGATGAAATTAAAGCTTTCTTTAAGGTAGCTAGCCAAGACCGACTATATCCCGCTTTTCATTTAGCGATCACGACTGGAATGCGGCGGGACGAAATATTGGGATTGCGCTGGAAAGACATTGACTTTGATAAAGGCATATTATATGTTCGTCAAACACTAAGTAAAGATGGAAAGAAATTTTTGAGCGGTGCTAAAACAGATTCAAGCGTCCGTAGTATTAAACTCTCTAATGAAACCATTGCTGTTTTGAGGAAACATAAGGCTAGAGTAGCTAGAGAGAAGCTACAACTTGGACCTGACTATGTGGATTATGATCTTGTCATCTGTACATCAAAAGGTACACCTGTAAATCCTGAGAATTTGAAAAGAACTTTCGAAAGGTTGATAAAAGAAGCGGGGGTTCCAAAGATTCGCTTCCATGACCTGCGCCACACTCACGCTACGATGCTCCTTGCACAGGGTGTACACGCAAAGGTAATATCCGAACGTCTAGGCCACAGTAATATTAAAACAACACTAGACATTTATTCTCATGTATTACCTAATATGCAAGAGGAAGCGGCTAATCAAATCGATGTCCTGTTATCAAAATCAAACTAAAAATGCTTCGGCACCAAAATGGCACCAACCGTAATTTGGACGCTATTTTGAGTGCCTGCTATAAAAAACGAAAAGCTTGAAACCCTTGATACGCAAGGATTTCAAGCTTCTCACTTTAGTGATTCCGACTGGGCTCGAACCAGCGACCTCCACCCTGTCAATCGAGTTTTCCAAAAATAATCTAATTTTATTGAGTAAATTAGATACAAAGACGTTTGATTTATCAAGTTTTTTTAGCTGTTGAAAATTAACTCCGTTCATTAAATTAACTCCGTTCATTAAATTTAACTTAAAAAAATAATTACGTTAGCAAATGTGTTAGCATGAAAGTGGGTATGTGGTCTGTTATAACGAATATGAGTAGTTCAGTTATAACAGGATGATGAAGCTAACGTTGAATGAGTGTACTATCGTTTATTCATATACCTAAGTAAATAAAAATGGAACAAAAAACATCAGTATTTACAACATGCGTTGAATAGTAATCGCAGACATCAAAACTGGTAGTAGTGTTCACCCTTACCTTACATAATTAATATTAAGTAAAATATGACATATCTATTAATATACCTCTCTCCTTTTGATTCGCCCACCTATACCACAAACATATTTCTCCGTCTAAAGAATTTTCATGGAATAAAAACAACGCCCCACATCTGGACATTCTCTGTAATCTTCTATTAATTTTTTAAAGTTACAGCTTGTACAGTATGCCTCATACGGTCTTAAAGAATAATGGTGGAATCATTCTTCAACAGAAGATAAGAGCCATTTTATCATCGGCTTTAACACTAAGTAACATCTCTACCTTCGAATACCAATAAAGATACTCCCATAAAAATAATAAAATACACAAGTAATATTATAATAGAAAAACTAAGGGATGTACTTGGCGTAGGTCCTTCTATGAATTTGTAAAGATTAGTATTTTCAAAGAAAATATATTTAACAAAAGAATGATTAAAAACACTTAGAACATTAGTAATAACTGAACCAGAAAGCTCAATAAATAAACTTACCCCAATAGCCAAAGCATTATGTTTGAAAAGTGTTGACATCATAAAGGCAAATGAGGATATAATTGCTATATCAATGAATTTTGATACATAAAACTCTAAAAAATGTTTCCATACTGACATCTCACGGATGGTACTTCCCTTTAAATATACATAATGTGAGGAACCATTATTAAATCCAAATCCTATCCATCCTATTAAAAAGGAAAAGACGAACAAAGAAAGAAGAAATATAGCTAAGATTATAAGAATGGTCAGAAACTTAGATAACAATAATTCCCATCTGTGAAAAGGTCTTATTAATAAACTTTTTAGTGTTCCCCAAGCGTATTCCTGTGAAACTATGCTTGAAGCATAAATGATAGTAAAAAGAGTGATTAAGGATGATATACTAATAGTATAATGTACAAATCCAAAAGTTGTATTCTCGTAAAGTGGAGGTATATTATGCTTTAGATGGTAGTTATTCAATTTGATTTCCCGAACAATTTGGGACTTTAACAATTCTGGTATCTTATTATTACTTAGTTTAACACTATCTATTTTGTTTTGTGCTATAAGATCCTTCTTCCAATTCAAGTAGTTGTGATTTGCGTTGGTATAGTTAACAAAAACGAATGCAATAATAATAGCAACTAAAAGTACTAGTTGCATTATCCAAAATAAACTTCGCTTAAATATTTTTATATTTTCGTTGACGATTAAATTCCAAAAGCTAACCAATTTTATTCACCTCCCTCTAGAAATGTTGATATATCAAGGCTTTTCGGCCTCTCAGGGGTGTCAAAAAAATATTTTTCGACAAAATCCCTTACATCCTTTTTCAGTTTTGTGGATATCTTACAGAACCAGGGTGCGCTTCGCGGCCACTACTGGTTAAATTTGGTTGTAGTGGAGGGAAGCGTATGGGATGCACCTTGGATCTCTGCATCGCTGATGATGACGAACCCTCCCATGTCTCTGGGCATCCTTGTGCCTACATTCCTTCGTTCGGTCTAGTCATCAGGCAGAGGCCGGCTATGCTCCTTTAGGGACTCAAGGTCGAATGGATGATATCGCGCCAGCTTCTCCGTGTCATCCTTGTTGTCTAGGGAATCGAAACTATAGGCATCAAGCAGCCGTTTCGAGGCCAAAGATGTCCTGAATCATTCTCTTCACATCAAACGCCTGTCGTTTCGTACACACCGCATGCAGTACCTTCAGTAATTTTCCGCATAACACTACAATGGATTGCTTCTTCCGCAACGGATTATCAGGACGTGTCGTGTAATATTCGTGCAGCTGCCGAAACGCTTCGTTGTGACGGATCATTGGCATCATCACCCGAAACAGAAGGGCGCGCAATCGCCTTCTTCCACGCTTGGAGATCCGTTTTTGCCCTTTGTGTTGGCCGGAGGAATGTTCCCGCAGCGTCAGGCCCGCTAATTTGATAAGCTGCCGCGGATCCTGATAATGGGAGAAACTCCCGATCTCTGATAACAGTTCTACGATGGTCGCATCGCCTAAGCCCGGAACGGTCTTCAGCCATTCGTATTCGACGGAGGTCTGAACGAGTTCGATCAGCTGCTCTGTCAGTGCCTCGATCTCTTTTTCCAGCTGGCGATATCGGCGGACAAGCGTGGCAATTTCGATACGGGCCATCTGTTGTCCTTCCGTTACGCCAATGGAGTGTTGGGCCAGTTCTATGAGCTTCTTCGCTTTCGGCCTTTGCGGCGATTGTAACCCCTCGCTTTGCCGATAAAGGGTGAGAACCTCTTCTAGCTCTTTTCCTGCTAGATCACTCGGAAATGGCGTATATTCCAGCACCGCGAGCGCCATTTTCCCAAATGACGGGAAGACTTGGGAAAACTCCGGAAAATATCGATCAAGCCAGCGAATCATTTGATTTCGAATCGCTCCCTGTTCTTCCACCAATTTGGAGCGAAATGTCGCTCCCACCCGCAGCTCCGCCTCCATCCCTTTCAGAATACGCGGATAGCTGAATCGGCCGTCTTTCACTAATCGGGCAATGACGAGCGCATCTTTCGCATCATGCTTGGTTGGAAGGTTGTCATCCAACTCTTTGGATCGCTTCACGTGCATCGGATTTGTCATGACGAGAGGAATTCCCTTCTCGTCTAGAAAGTAAGCGAGATTGAGCCAATAATGCCCCGTTGGCTCGATGCCAACGATCACCTCGGTTTTTCCAAATTCCTTCATGGCTTCCACAATGCACTGGTACAACCATTCCAATCCTTCTTTCGATTGCAGAACAGGAAACGGCTTTTTTAACACCCTCCCTCGCTCATCCACAAAGCAGGCATAATGTTTTTTCTTTGCGATATCCATCCCCACAACCAGCGTTTGTTCGGTGACTTGATTAATCTTCTTGTTTGAGATAGAATGCATGTATAGTCCTCCTTGGTATTCAAATTAGGGGTCAATTCACAGATTGACACCCCCGAATCATACCAAGAGGGCTTTTTTTATTCAAGTCCCCGAGAAAACTTCTAACAGGAATGCTCCTTAAATATCTAAATTGTTTAAAGGATTAAATTTCTCGTTCTGTTCCTTTAAATCATTACCCCACATTGCAACGTAACGCATTGTGACGTTAATATTTTGGTGGCGCATGAGCTTCTGAATGGCAAATGCTGACATTCCTGACATTGCCAATTTATGGCAAAATGTATGACGAAACGTATGGGCTGATAGACGTACATCTTTGAAATTCATAATTTTCGCCAGCCGTTTAAAAACATTCTGTACTGCGTTCGGTGTAAGTTTCTTATTGTATCTGTTCGTAAAAACATACTCACTTAAATTTTCAGCACCGAAATATTGTTCACAATACAATTTGTAGGATGATAATTCTTTAACTAACTTTTCGGTAATTGGAATTGTTTCACGTTTACGACTTTTACCAAAAACCGTAATGGTTTGATTGATAAAATCAACATCTGTCCATTTTAAAGAACATAATTCAGATAATCTTAAACCTGTACCAAGTAAGGTTACAATTATTGCATAATCACGATAAGCATAGAACGCTTTTTCTCTTTGTTTAATTCTCCTGTAATAATTCAGCATTTGCTTTATGTGATAGTCAGAAAAAACATCAATTTTAATATCTTCTTTTGCACGTTGAATTTTCTTCGCTGGATTTTTATCAATTACTTCAATTTCAATCATGTAATTGAAAAATGCTCTGATTCGCTGTAGTTTTGTATTTGTAGTGGTTGATTTGTTTCCTTTGTTTTGACAATGAAGCAAATATTTCTTGATCGTGTTCGGGGTAACGTCTTGAACATTTAATATTTCATTTTCATTACAAAAATCTAGGAATTGTTTCAAAATGTTTTTGTAGCTTTCGATAGTTTTAGGAGTAACGTTCTTAAATTTCCTATCGTCTAAAAAATCTTGAATCGCAAATTTAAGCAACAAAAAAACCACCTCACATTTTCTGTGAAGTGGTTTACCCGTATTGTAGCAAGTTTCGCTACGACCACAACATTTTTTAATGTTGTGAATGTTGAGCGAACCCTTGATACAACTATATTAGTGATTCCGACTGGGCTCGAACCAGCGACCTCCACCCTGTCAAGGTGGCGCTCTCCCAGCTGAGCTACGGAATCGTATGCTGTTGAACACATCTTTTATTATATGGATGAGCCTTATCTTTGTCAAATACTTTTTTAAAAAAAAATTTCTCTGGCAATGGTGCCAATCGTTATACGCTTATGCATAGCATATGGCAAGGGAAATCGCCAACCGCCGCTTGCCGCGTGCTGACGCAGCGCCGCATATGCCATATGCCTGGTTTTGTTCCTTCGGTCATCCGCATTCTCTGCTGCGATTGCATAGCAGCGGAAACATTCGATCAAGTCCGCAAAATGGTGTAAAAACAAAACGGTAAAAAGCGATTTTATTTTCCCAACATCTTACTCACTGCGCTAGTAATGGAATTTTTCACAATCATTTGTCCTTGAGCAAACATTCCGGTTGGCGACATAAACGAAAAGGTATGCGCGAGATCTCCTTCACGCATACCTTTTTTATTTTAACGGGCAGAAAACGCGGGTGTTTCTTTGACATGGGATAAGGCTTGCTCGAAATCGGCGATTAAATCGTCAGTGGCTTCAAGCCCGACGCTGAGGCGCAACAAGCCGTCCGTGATGCCGCGCCGCTCCCGTTCTTCCTTTGGCATTGCCGCATGCGACATTTTGGCAGGATACGATAAAATCGATTCGACCGCACCTAAGCTGACGGCAAATACAGGAATGCGGACATGTTTCACAAACGTCCGGACCGCTTCTTCATCGGCAAGGCGGAACGATAACACCGCGCCAAATCCTGATGCTTGATCGCGCTGAATCGAATGGCCCGGGTGATGCGCAAGCCCCGGGTAATATACTTCCTCCACTTTCGGATGGCCGGCTAAATAGTTGGCGATAGCAAGCGCCGATTCCGATGACTGCTTGAGGCGGACGTGCAACGTCTTTAACCCCCGCAGCACGAGCCATGCGTCTTGCACGCCGAGCACCGCCCCAAAGGCGTTTTGCAATTTGTACAGCTGTTTGGCAAGTTCTTCATCTTTGACAACGGCAAGGCCGGCAACGACGTCGCTATGTCCCGCCAAAAATTTCGTCGCGCTATGGAGAACGACATCGACGCCAAGATCAAGCGGGCGCTGTAGCGCAGGAGTCATAAACGTATTATCCAAAAACGTTAAACAGCCGTTGGCTTTTGCTAGCTTCACGATGCCGCGAATATCCGTCACTTTTAAAAGCGGATTCGATGGCGTCTCGACATAAATGACTTTTGTGTTCGGGCGGATATTGGCTTCAACTTTACGCAAATCGGTCATATCGACAAACGTATATTCAATGCCAAAGCGGCTCAATACTTCGGTAATCATGCGGTATGTGCCGCCGTAAACGTCTTCCGTCACGAGCACATGATCGCCTTTGGACAAAAGGAGAAAAGCGGTGGAAATCGCCGCCATTCCAGATGAGAAGGCGAAGCCGCGCACCCCGCCTTCCAGCGCCGCGATCGTCTCTTCCAACGCTTCGCGCGTCGGATTGCCCGAACGGCTATAATCGTACTTGCCGAATGTGTCAAAATCGAATTGATGGAACGTGGAAGCGTGCTGAATCGGCACGCTGACCGCCCCCGTTTGCGGATCCATTTTCCATTTGTTATGGAGGAGTTTTGTTTGAAAAGATAAGCGTTGTTCCATCGCTTTACACCTCCTTCATTTTTTTCAGCGCTTGCGACAAGTCGGCGATTAAATCTTCAACATGCTCGATGCCGACAGAGAAGCGAAGCAGCCGGTTACAGATGCCGTTGGCGATGCGGATTTCTTCCGGAATGTCCGCATGCGTTTGCGTCGCCGGATACGTAATAAAGCTTTCGACTCCGCCTAAACTTTCGGCAAACGTGATGATGCGCAAACTTTGCAAAAAGCGGTTCACCCATTTTTCATCGCGCAAGCGGAACGATAACATGCCTCCTCTTCCCGGGTATAAGACGTCGGTAATATCTTCGTGCGCCGCCAAAAATTCGCTGATGCGTTTCGCGTTTTCTTCGTGCTGGCGCATGCGGAGCGCCAACGTCTTCATGCCGCGAATAAGCAGCCATGAATCAAACGGCGAAAGCACGGCGCCAATGGCGTTGTGATATTCCGCGAGCTGCTGACAAAGTTCCTCCCCTTTCGCAACGACAAGGCCTGCCAGCACATCGTTGTGGCCTCCTAAATATTTTGTCGCGCTATGAATAACGATATCAGCCCCTTGCTCGATCGGGCGCTGCAGAACTGGCGTGTAAAACGTGTTGTCAACAATGAGAATCAGCCCATGTTTTTTCGCGAGCTTCGCCACTTCCGCGATATCCGCTTCCTGCATTAACGGGTTCGTCGGCGTCTCTAAAAAAATCGCTTTCGTTTTTTCAGTAATCAAATTTTCAGCCGACCGTATATCGCGAAAATCTACATATTGAAAAGACAAGCCGTATTTCCGCCAGCCCCGTTCAAATAAACGATATGTCCCCCCATACAAATCGGCGGAAACGAGAAACTCATCCCCGCTTTCAAATAGCGCCAGAACCGTCTGAATCGCGGCCATTCCCGAACTGAACGCGTAGCCTTGATCGCCGCCTTCCAGCTTCGCGATCGCTTCCTCCACGATTTTCCGCGTCGGATTGCCAGTACGGATGTAGTCAAATCCTGTAGACTGGCCAATCCCTTCATGCCGGTACGCAGTCGAAAAGTAGACGGGCGGGTTGACCGTTCCTGTCACCGTGTCACTGCGGTTCCCGATTTGCGCCAACAGTGTTTCGATTTTCTCCATCTTTCTCTCTCTCCTTCTTTCGTAAAATAAAAAAAGCCTTCTAAGAAGAAGACTTTTTCATACGTCCATCAGCGCTTCTTCTTATCTGCCGAATTGAAAGATTCAATTCGCTGGATTTAGCACCTGGCCAATGGATTGGCTGGTTGCTGAAGTTTCATAGGGCCAGTTCCCTCCACTTCTCTTGATAAGAATGCATCTTCGTTATTCAATTTTCTAATTATTAAAAAATGTACCTTATTTGCTTTAAGTTTTCAAGCATTTTTTTCGTTCCGCTCATTTTTGTTACATTTTCTTCACAAAAAACCGTTTATTTTTTCAAAAACGGATACTAGCGCGCTGCGTTTGTTAACATGGTTTAACAAAATATGCTACAATAACAGAAAGAATTTGTTTTTATGGAGGATGCATCATGGCAGCACAAAAAGGGGCAATGCGCGATTATACGATTTATAGCAATGAACTGAACGAGGAAATCACGCTGCTTGCCTATTTGCCCAGCACGTTTTCTCCGTTTCATCAATATTCTCTTTTGATCGCACAAGATGGAAAAGATTATTTTATGTACGGAAAAATGAAAAGCGTCATCGAACAGCTGATGGAAAGCGGAAAAATTGATCACACTATTGTCGTTGGCATTCCGTATCATGATGTCAAAGACCGCTATGAGAAATATCATCCGAATGGAAAGAAAAACAGCCGCTATTTGCGTTTTTTGGCACATGAGCTCGTGCCATTTCTCGATCAAACGTTCCCTACGTACCAAATCGGAAAAGGACGCGCGCTCATCGGCGATTCCCTCGGCGGCACCGTATCGCTAATGGCAGGATTATTGTATCCGCATACATTTGGAAAAATCGCGATGCAGTCGCCATATATAGACGAAGGAATCATCGAAAAAATTCGACAGTTTTCCGACCCATCATTATTGCAAATTTACCATTCGGTCGGCAAAAACGAAACGGCGGTCAAAACGACGGATGGAAACGTGCGCGACTTTATCACGCCAAATCGGAAGGCGAAAGAAGTGTTTTTACAAAAAGGTTTTTTGTACGAATACAACGAATTTGCTGGCGGCCATGCATGGACGTATTGGCAGCCTGATGTCCCGCTCGCGGTTGAGCGCATCCTTGCTTTGTAAGCACACTACAACACTTTTCGGAATTTTGTTATAATGAAGTACCAATGATCATAAGGAGGGATTTTTTTATGAAATATGGCATTGCTTTATTTCCTTCAAAGCGAATACAAGATTTTGCTAACTCATATAGAAAGCGCTATGATAGCCATTACGCCCTCATTCCGCCGCATTTAACATTAAAAAAACCTTTTGAAGCCGATGACAAGCAAATTCAAGAAATGGTGAAAGAATTGCACAAAATCGCCGCGGAAACAGACGTCATCCCGTTAAAGGTGACAAAGTTCAGCTCGTTTTACCCAGCAAGCAATGTCATTTATTTAAAAGTGGAGCCAAATGAAACGTTGCAGCGCCTCCATGAACGGCTTCACAGCGGGATCTTTACCGGCAATCCGGAATATGTATTCGTCCCTCATATCACCATCGGCCGCGATTTGCCAAACGCTGAATATGCCGATGTGTATGGGCAGCTACGGATGCAACACGTTCATTTCGAGGAAACCGTTGACCGCTTCCATCTTCTTTATCAATTGGAAAACGGCTCATGGACGGTATATGAAACATTTCATCTAGGAGGAAAGGAACAGAAGTAACATGAACGTAGCAATCGGAAGAAAAAGCGATACCCCTCTATATAAAGATGCATTGCATGTCCGGCGAACTGTGTTTATCGAGGAGCAGCATGTTCCGGAAGAAGAAGAAATCGACAAATTTGAGCAAGACGCTACACATTTCGTTTTGTACGACGGGGAAAAACCGGTCGGCGCCGGCAGGTTCCGCACGATCGATGACGGTGTTGGCAAAATCGAACGAATTTGCATTTTGCCGCAATATCGCGACCGCGGTGCAGGAAAGCAGCTGATGGAAACGATCGAGATGTTCGCGAAAGAACAAGGCATCCGAAAAGTAAAACTGAATGCACAAACACATGCGGAGCCGTTTTATCAGAAACTTGGATATGACACTGTTTCCGACGTGTTTATGGATGCTGGAATTCCTCATGTAACGATGGTAAAATCGCTTCTTTAAGACCGTATCGAACGACGGTACGGTCCTTCGTCACATTTTCCTGCACCTCTTGCGCTGACCGTGATGATTGCCGTGCGCTGTTAATCCCAATGATTGCGTCAAATTCCTCACTTGCATGATTTCCGGTATGACATATCCCCCTCCATCATAAGCCGCCCGCTTACTTTATGCTTTCGCCGCGCAGCCGACAGTCTCATCCTCGTCATTGTGTAAAATCCCCTCTCCGTCTGGTAAACTCGGGCCATCGGAAAATAAAACTGCTTTTTGCCTCAGTTTCTCTTTATACCATTTTTGGGACTGAATCCAGCAGTGACAACTGTCGATGCACGATTGTTGCAACGCTTTGATACGGCACGGTTGTACCTAAAAAAGCAACGCACATCGTCAATCATGCAAATTCCATATTCCTTTCACCGTCGATGGAAGCGAATAAAAAGGGAGCTCCGATTTTTTTTCGAAAGCTCCCTTTTGCTTACTTTTTGCCCAACATATCAGCGATCGTATTGAAGTCGAGCTGTTTGCCGCTTTGAACGATCGTTTTGACGATTTGATCTTCCAGCTCTTTTGGCACTCTCCGATTGGCGATTTGCGCGACGCGATGAATCACATGGCGCACCGTTTTTTCATCTTTAAAATTGGCATTTTGCAAAGAATTTGCTAATTCAAATATGTCTTTCATATTAACTCCCGTTTTCTTTTCAATGTTTTTGAAAAACTGATTATCCATTTTCACCAAATCCTCCTTCTCCCCTTATATCGTATGATAAGGAAAAACAAAAAGTGCATGCGCCGAAAGAAAAAAGTACGAGCCGCCCGTTGAATAGAACAGCTCGTACCTGTCAACGACGTTAGCCTACAAACGCAGCACCGACAATAATTAATAAAATAAACAACACGACAATCAACACAAAGCTACTGCCATAGCCGTAGCCGCCATAACCTCCATAGCCATAACCGCAACACCCAAAGCCCATAATGGTGCACCTCCTTACGCTTTGTTACTTTATCTTATTCATTGCATTCGTAGCTGGTATAGGCATATGTGGAATATGTTACCCAAATAATTGAAACAGCTTCGAAAATTCTTTTTCCTTCTTCGCAAACCATTTGTTTATATCATCTAAGTTTCCTTGGACGTCTTTTAAAAATTGGTTATTTAACTTTTCGATTTCCCGTATTTGTTTATCGAAATTGTTTCCCCACTGTTCAAACAACTTTATAAACTGTTCATGCCCCTCTTTTTTCGAATTCGCCCACGTTTCCAGCGCTTTTTCTAGCTCCCGGCTCACCGTATCCGCCTCCCTTCTTACCATTTTATGTATGCAATTTAGCAAATAACGTGCCAAGGCATATGAATTCTTTTTTTCCTGCAAAATGTGATAAAGTATAAGCGACACTACTTCGTTCAAGGAGGAATTTCCGTTGAAAGAGCTACAAACAGCTGAACAATTTCAAGAGGTCATTTCCAGCCAAAAACCAGTAATTGTAAAATTTTATACGACATGGTGCCCAGATTGCGCAAGAATGAACATGTTTATCGACGACATCGTTAACGAATATTCACAATACGACTGGTTCGAAATGAACCGCGACAATTTTCCAGATCTCGCTGAAAAATACCAAGTGATGGGCATCCCAAGCTTGCTCGTCTTCCAAAACGGAGAAAAAATTGCCCATCTTCATAGCGCCAATGCGAAAACGCCAGAAGAAGTAAAACAATTTTTGCAGTCATTAACCGCATAAGCTTTTTCAAGCAAAAAAGCCGCTAGAAAGCGGCTTTTTTCATCAAAACTTGCAACGTCCACCATATGAAAAACATCGATCCATCATTCATGCCCTATCGCTTCATCATCTTTTGGCTGGCGCACGTCATTGTTTCCGCCGTGCATAAATTCGATCGCTATTTCTTCATCCGTTGTATTCGCTCTTCGTTGATGGCCGCTTTTTCTCAATTCGATCGTAATTTCTTCGTCTGTCGTCCGAATTCGTTTTTGTTCCACTGTTATACTCCTCCTTTAGTTTTTTAAAAACGGCGCCACTTTTTGCAATAATGCTTGCATTTTTTTCGCGTTTGCTTCATATAGCGCTTTTGCTTCTTTTGCTTCTGTTTGCAGAGCGAATAATTCAAAATCCGCTTGTACTTTTTTGATCGCGGCTAACAATAGCTTCTTCTCTTGCGGCTCAGGAATTTGGATTTTATCGTCATACAAGTCGATCGTCAACTGTCCATAAGAATCGACTTGCGCCAAAAATACGTTTTCGACCGCTACCCCTTGTTTGTCTAGCTGCTGCTTGAGCCAGCCGCGGTTTAGTCCCATCGTCGCAAGCGGTTCATCCAAAATCATGCCATCCATAATGACAGTTTGCGGTTCTTTCTCTGACGGTGGATTTGGAAACACATCTCCGACGGTTAACGGCTGTTTTTCCCGTTTCAGCAGCACGTTTAAATCGCCGTTCGGCTCGAGTACCGCAAATTCCACATCTGCTACGCGAAACACGTCTTTTTTGCGAAGTTGTTCGAGTAATTCGTCAACTGTATATTTTTCCCGTTTTAGATTTTCTTCTAATATTTTCCCATTTTTAATGAAAAGGGTAGAATTTCCCTCCACAAAATCACGAAATTTTTTATTTCGAAGTGAAATGCGAGAAGTGAGTACCGGGAACAATGACCAAATTAAAATACTTGTAATTCCTTCCTCCAGACTAATGCTCAAATCCATTGACATTGTTCCAGCGATATCGCCGACAGTAATGCCGACAATATACTCAAAAAATGAGAGCTTCGATAGCGGTTTTTTCCCTAGTATTCGCGTAATGATAAACAAGCCAATGATGATGGAAATCGAACGAATTGCTACTTCTAACCATACAGGCATCGATCATGCTCCTTACTTTCCGTGATATTGTGGCTCCTCCCATTCCAGCTTGCCGATGCGCTTTTTGATATCGGCGATAATTTCTTCTGTCATCATCATCGCCTCATGAAATGTCCGCTGCGCCTGTTCGTCTTGCGAAATGAGAGCGAGCTCTTGCAGTCCGGCATGAATGCTTTTTAAGCTCGCTAAGCTTTGCTTTACTTGTGAAACAACGGTCATCGCTTTTTTCCTCCTTTATCCTTTTGGCCGGAATAATAGTGCGCCGATAAAGCCGAATACGATTGCCGCCGAAATGCCTGCACTTGTGACTTCAAACATTCCTGTCAGCACTCCGACAATGCCGTGTTTTTCCGCTTCCTGAAGCGCTCCGTGAACGAGCGAATTTCCAAAGCTTGTAATCGGAATGGTAGCACCGGCGCCGGCAAAATCAATGAGCGGCTCGTACAAACCGAAACCATCTAAAATCGCGCCGGCGACAACGAGCAATGTTAACGTATGTGCTGGCGTCAATTTAAATACATCCAGCAAAATTTGTCCAATAACGCAAATTAGTCCACCGACAACAAACGCCCAAAAAAACATCGCGATCATCATCGATCACCTCCATACTCAATCGCCACCGCGTGAGCAATGCAAGGAATCGTTTCATTTTGCTGGAACGACAGCGGCGATAAAAGGGCACCAGTCGCGACAGCGAGAATTCTTTTTAACTCCCCCCGCTTCATTCGGTTTAGCAAATGCCCGTATACGACAATGGCGGAACAGCCAGCGCCGCTTGCGCCGGATAATACGGGCTGGCCTTCCCGGTAAATGATCAACCCACAGTCTTGATAGCGCTCTTCCTCTATATTCATTCCATGCTGGCGCAGTAAATCGAGCGATATTTCCCGTCCGATCTTTCCTAAATCGCCGGTGACGATTAAGTCATAATAAGAAGCGTCAATTTGCATATCGCGCAAATGCGCTTCGATCGTATCGACTGCTGCCGGCGCCATCGCTCCTCCCATGTTGAACGGGTCGCTCAATCCCATATCGACAACCCGGCCGATCGTTGCCGACGTGATGTGCGGTCCATCACCATAAGAGCTGATGAGGGCCACTCCCGCCCCCGTTACTGTCCATTGGGCGGTTGGCGGCTTTTGCCCCCCGTATTCCGTTGGATAGCGGAATTGCTTCTCCACCGCCGCGTTATGGCTCGCCGCCCCAGTCAATATATAGTCTGCCCCGCCGTAATTCACAATAAAAGCGCTTAATGCCAATCCTTCCATCGAAGTGGAGCAGGCGCCAAACACCCCTAAATACGGAGCGCCGATCGTTCGTGCCGCAAAGTTTGTCGGCGTCATTTGATTAATTAAATCGCCCGCAATGATCAACTGCACTTTTTCTTTTCCTAGACCGACTTTTTCCATCGCTTTGAACATCGCTTCTTCGAGCAGCACCTTGTGCGCCTTTTCATACGACTGCTCACCGAGCCACAAATCCTCATGAAGCAAATCAAAATCATCGGCGATGCGGCCGTTTGCTTCGAACGGCCCTCCGACAGTCGCTGTTGACAAAATCGTCGGTTTGTTTTCAAACACCCATGTCCGATGCCCTTTCAGCATTATAAACCACCCCACTGCGTTGCGATCGTTTTTATTAGTGCAACGACAAAGGCGGCAAACGTGCCGAATAAAATAACCGATCCTGCCAGCTTGAACATGTTCGAGCCAACCCCAAGCACAAATCCTTCCGTCCGATGCTCAATCGCTGCTGAAATCACCGCATTTCCAAAGCCTGTAACAGGAACGGCGCTTCCCGCCCCGGCAAATTGCGCAATCCGGTCATACACCCCAAGCCCGGTGAAAATCATCGAAAGAAATATCATCGTCGCTACGGTAGGATTGCCCACCGTTTGTTCCGTAAAATCAAAAAAGTACATGTAAAAATACGATATCGCTTGTCCAATCGTACAAATGACCCCACCGACAAAAAATGCGCGAATACAGTTTTTCACGACAGGACGTTTCGTTTCCCGTTCTTTCTCGAATAAATGATATTCTTGTTGTGTGGGAGTAAGTTTTTTCCGTTTCTCGTTTGCCATCATGCCACCCCTTATGTGCGCTCTTTGCTTAATTGTCTGATCTTTTCAATTTGCTCATCGACTTTCTGCTCATTCCAGTTTTTCTTTCCCAATTTTCCACGCAATTCTTCTGTCTTCCAAAATATTTTTAAATCGCTTGATGAAACAATTTGATAATTGGGAAATAAGCGTATTAATTGTTGGTCAATTTCTTTTTCGATTTGTTTGCGGTAAAAGCGATGCATATGCTTGATTTGATATGCAACAAGCAGTTTTTCGCTTGTGTTCACGGCAACGGCGTCTTTTATATCGTCTCTTTCCTTAATGCGCGCAACCGCTCGCTCTGCTGTTTGCTGATTGATATTATTCCGTTGTATCTCCCCATTTGTATTTGTTTTCATAAAGCCGGATCCTTGCAGCGACTGTTGCTTCACTCCCTGTTCTTTCGCGCAGCCGCCCATCCATATGCAAATAACGATTGTTGCAAACAACCATTTTCTCATGTTCATCAACCCATCCATATATGTATTTTCGTTGGAAAAAGGTTGGCATACACCAACCTTCCCCATCATCGTTTTGCAAAACTTTGTTCTCGTATCGCTGTCTCCTGATTTCTAAAGAACTTCTTTTGCTTTTATTGCTGTTTATATTGCGGTTCTTCGTTTTCAATTTCTTGCGCGCGAGAGTTTACTAAATCAACGATCGCTTGCGTTTGTTGCGCTGCTTGTTGATAAAGTTGTTTCGCTGCTTGGTTTTCCGTTTGCAGCGCGAACGTTTCAAAGCTTGCCTGAGCTGCTTTTAAGCCTGCTAATGCTTGTTTTACTTGAGTTGCGACAGTCATCCTTATTCCCCCTTGTGGTAATATCGATTACAATTGTTAGAATGGATTTTTTTCGGAAAAATATAATTGTCATTTTTTACAAAAAAAAAGACTGTCCATTGAAACGGACAGTCTTTTGCTTATGCTTATTTTTCTTTACGATTTATTTTGTCAGAGTAACCGCGGCCAATCGATGGGTTATTAATAATCCCGGCCATGACAAGAATGCTTAAAAATGCTTCGTACAGTCGCTCGTACTTCCCTAAATCGATATCAACGCCAAATGTTTGCAATGTCAAGAAGGCAAAAGAACCGACAGCAAGCCAAAGACCGTAGTTTTTAAAACGTTCCACTTATATTCCCCCGCCATTTCATTAAATCCAAGAAAAAGGTTTTCTTTCTTTTTCGTCATCATCACGCGGTGCTTCGCCATGAGCGTCCTCAACTATTTCTGCGTCTGTGCGGTGCGGAAACAGCCACGAATCGCGAACGCGCCTTTTTGGGATAATCACCACATCGTCCGCATGAACAATTAGTTTATCGACATGAATAACACGAGGCT
This sequence comes from Parageobacillus thermantarcticus, assembly GCF_900111865.1. Taxonomy (GTDB): domain Bacteria; phylum Bacillota; class Bacilli; order Bacillales; family Anoxybacillaceae; genus Parageobacillus; species Parageobacillus thermantarcticus. Next base: position 28,460 of record NZ_FOJS01000005.1, read on the forward strand.
TTTTACGATTGGACACGCCCATTCCTCCCTTCCTGTCGCCTAGTTGCATTGTTAGACTATGCAACTAGACGGATGGAAGTATAGGCATTTTTCACAGTTCACCCATTATTTCTTTTTATCGTTCTGCCGCAGCCGCATCCCCCCGCCCGCTTCACGGGAGCCGTTTTGGGAGAAAGCGCCCTCGTTACTTTAATGGGCTGAAGCGATCGAATCGGTTTTTTCATCATCTTTAACCTCCATGCTATTTGATGTACTATTAGTTTATGTGGCGCGGACAGAATGTGTTTCTTCTTTTTTGTCACGTTTATATAGCAGCTGCCGAAAGCTTTTCTCAAGTAAAAGCGGAACGAAAAACACGCAAGCTCGACAAACATTTTCGTTCGTTGCGGCTACTTTTCGTATTTCCTGCATCCATCATCAGTCTCCCAGTGTTATGAATCAAATTTTTCCATTGCCCACTCCATAAAAGAAGCTCCCCCAGCAATTGCCAATATCACAAGAAGCGGATAAAAAATAATGGGATAGAGCATATTGCCGATATAAAGAACAGCAGCACACCAAACCCCCGTGCACCAATAGCAGCTGAGCAGCTCCCCGATCCAGCGGCGTAACCCGTTTCCCTTTACGCGCAAAAAAGATTGGACCGTTCCATCCGGCAGCGTTTCTTCGACAATTTCGTGAAACGGCTTTCGCAAAAATGCGGTAATCGAATCGTACATGACTAATCTCGTTAGGCGAAACGTACTTAAAATAAAAAGAAAAAGCTCAGTAGCGGTCACGTCGTTCTTCTTCTCCCTCCTCCAAAAGCCCGATCAATGCAAGGGAAACAACCTCCTTTCTAGGGATTACAGCCTCCCCGAAAGCGGTATCCATGACTATTTCCATTCCATCATATTGGCGAATGATTCCTTCTCTTTCTCCGTTCGTACTGATGAGCTTGCATTTGATATTGGAAAGATGCGCTGGGAGATTGGCCAAAAATGACAGCTGTTCTTCTAGCGACATCTGTTGAAACTGCTTTTCCTGCTGTTGATCAAGATTTTTTTCGGCAAGTTCTTCGCTCCTCGTTCTTTGCCCGACGGCCGCTCTGCTTTGAAACGTTCGTTGCATGTAAGCAACCACACGGTCCAGCTTTGGCTGCACGATATAAAGAAGCGGCTCATTTTCTACCATGTCACGCCGTTCCATCGATCATCACCTCCTCTTTCATCTGTTGCTTTATTATATGTATGCCGTTTATCACAAGAATTGCCCAGAAGTTTGTCAAAAAAACAAGCTGCTCCTTCCATCAGTAAGGAACAGCTTATTCATTATTGTTTGGTTCTTACGCAATCTCGATGATAAGTAGTGACTAATTGAGAAAATCGGCCCAAAAATAAGAAGTTTTGGGCTTCTAATCTCAATTATTTTGCCTTTTTCACTAAAAGAACGTAAGAACCATATTTTAAAAGCGCTTTTTGCTACAGGACGAGCGTGCCGCAACGTTAACTTTTTATTAATATCCTAAAATATGATATCCAGAATCGACATGGATAATTTCGCCCGTAATGCCGCGAGATAAGTCGCTAAATAAAAACAGCGCCGTATCGCCGACTTCTTCTTGCGTCGTTGTGCGACGAAGCGGAGCGCGTTCTTCAATTTGTTTTAAAATCGAGTTAAAATCGCTAATTCCTTTTGCTGACAGCGTGCGAATCGGCCCGGCCGAAATCGCGTTGACGCGGATGCCGTATTTTCCTAAATCGTTTGCTAAATATTTGACGCTGGCATCCAACGACGCTTTTGCCACTCCCATAATGTTATAATTTTGTACGACGCGCTCACCGCCAAGATAAGTTAATGTTACGATGCTTCCGCCTTCAGTCATCAGTTCTTTCGCTTCCCTAGCGACCGCGGTTAATGAATAAGCACTGATGTTATGGGCGAGCAAAAATCCTTCACGGCTTACTTTCATATATTCCCCGCTTAAATCTTCTCTGTTCGCAAACGCAATGCAGTGGGCAATCCCATGAATGACGCCGACTTGCTCCTTAATTTGTTGGAAACATTGGATAATTTCCTCATCTTTCGTCACATCGCATGGCAAAAGCAGAGAGCGTTCATCTTCCAACGTATCAACAAGGGAACGAACCTCTTTTTCAAAACGCTCGCCGGCGTATGTAAAAACAAGGCGCGCCCCCGCCGCATGCAAAGATCTCGCAATTCCCCAAGCGATGCTGCGCTTATTCGCCACACCCATCACGACATATGTACGTCCTTTTAGCGATAAATTCATTTGTCATCCTCCCATATCGATAAAATTAATATTTGTTATTAGTACCTAGTGTTAATTTTATTATATGATAAGTCTTACAGAAAGTAAATGAATCAAACCTCTTTGCAAAAATGTCGTAATTCGTTAATATGGTATATGGCACGCTTTTATTATGACGGAGAGGGTCAAATATGGGACAAGATCGGCTATCGCAATCAAAACTTGATTATAATTTATTGTTTATTTTGTTTTTAATGGCAATTGTCAGCGCGATCGCAATTCATAGCGCCGAGGCGACGCTGCCGGAAAAATTGCAACATGTCAATTTTGCCTATAAGCAACTGCAATGGTACGCGATCGGAGCTGTCGTGATCGCGTTAACGATGATTATCGATTATGACCGGTTTTTTCAAATCGCGTGGTATTTATATGGATTTGGCATGCTGCTGCTTCTCGGTCTGGAGTTGAACGTCCCGGGCACGGTGACAAATAAAGGGGCAACTAGCTGGTACAAACTCCCAGGTGGGAATTTTCAGCCATCAGAACTGATGAAAATTTTTATGATTATCGTCCTTAGCCGCATTATCGTTAACCATCGTGAAAAATATCCGGAACCAACGATGAAAGATGATTTCAGGCTGCTTGGCAAAATCGCGCTAACCGTGCTGCCGCCGCTTATTTTGCTTGCGAAGCAGCCTGATTTAGGAATGTCGATGGTGTTTGTCGCCATTACCGGTTCGCTTGTGCTTGTTTCGGGCATCCGCTGGCGCATTATTTTTGGGATTGTGTTTTCCGTATTGATGATTCTCGCTATTCTCGTATTTATTTTTTTTCAATTCCCTAACTTTTTCCACAAATATATTTTAGAAGACTATCAGTTAAATCGTTTTTATGGATGGCTTGCTCCTTATGAGTATTCCAATGAACAAGGGTTCCAGCTCATCCGCTCTCTGCTTGCCATCGGTTCCGGAGAATTGTATGGGAAAGGCTTTGGCAATTTGCAAGTATATCTTCCGGAGGCGCACACCGACTTTATTTTCGGCGTCATCTCCGAACAATTTGGCTTTATCGGCGCCAGCATCGTCATTTCCCTCTTTTTCTTACTCGTATATCGCATGGTGCATATCGCCTTGGAGAGCAACGATTTATACGGAAGCTATTTGTGCGCCGGCGTCATCGGCATGATTACGTTCCAAGTGTTTCAAAACATCGGCATGACGATCGGCCTGTTGCCAATCACTGGTCTTCCTCTTCCATTTATTAGTTACGGAGGAAGTTCGCTTGCCACGTACATGCTGGCGATCGGCCTTGTGCTTAACGTGCATTCGCGCACGAAAAAATTTATGTTTTCTTCGGACGAATAAAAAGCCGCATGATCAGCGGCTTTTTATTTTATAATAATCATTGCCATTTCCGCAAACTTCTTCACTGTCGGATGAGGGGGGCTCACTGTCTCCTCATGTTGTTTTAATGCAGAAGGAGTGAAGATTCCCGGAAAATGCGAAAGGAGAACAAAAATGATGAAAATCGACATCATCGGCGATATTCACGGATGCTACGCGGAGTTTGTAAAACTAACTAAACAGCTTGGATATGAATGGGACAGGGCAATCCCCGTTCATCCAGACGGAAGGAAACTCGGCTTTGTCGGCGATTTAACCGACCGCGGCCCACAATCATTGCAAACAGTGGAAGTTGTCTGTTCCCTTGTCGAGCGCCAGTCCGCTTATTACGTTCCCGGCAATCATTGCAATAAACTGTACCGCTTTTTTTTAGGAAGAAACGTGCAAATTACGCATGGCCTTGAAACAACAGTGGCAGAGTATCGCGCATTGCCGCCGGGCCGGCAGGATATGATTCGCCAAAAATTTATAAAACTGTATGAAACGGCACCGCTATACGCCCAGCTGGACAATGGCCGCCTTATTATCGCCCATGCCGGCATCCGCCAAGATTACATTGGGCGAACCGGCAAAAAAGTGCAAACGTTCGTGCTTTACGGCGATATTACGGGAAAAACAAATCCGGACGGAACGCCCGTCAGGCGGGACTGGGCAAAACATTACAATGGAGAAGCATGGATTGTATACGGCCATACTCCCGTAAAACAGCCAAGAATGATCAATCATACGATCAACATTGACACCGGCTGCGTATTTGGCGGCGCGCTGACCGCTTTTCGCTATCCGGAAATGGAGACCGTTTCTGTCCCTTCTTCCATGCCATATGTACCGGAAAAATTCCGAACGTTTGACTAGCGCCAATCCCTGTCTCCTACGAACGAAGCCGCTCGATCAGCCGCTGCATATCATCGGGAAGCGGGCAAGAAAACGTATATTGCTGTTTCTTCAATGGATGGAAAAATGAAAGCTCCTTGCTGTGCAGCGCCTGGCGGTCAATCGCATTCCGGCTCCCACCATACAATTCATCCCCGGCAAGCGGATGGCCGATATGTGCCAGATGAACGCGAATTTGGTGGGTGCGGCCTGTCTCAAGCTGCAAGGATAAGTGCGTATAATCACGGAACCGTTGCAGCACGCGAAAGTGCGTAACAGCACGCTGCCCGTCTTCGCGAACTTCCCGCGCAATAATGCTGTCGCTTTTCCGGGCGATCGGCGCATCAATCGTTCCTTCGTCCTTGCTGACGCGTCCGTGGCAGATCGCTTCATACCGCCTTGCCACTTTGCCTTGTTTTTGCAATGTGGATAAAAGATGATGAATATGGCGGTGCTTGGCGATCAGCACAAGCCCGGAAGTATCGCGGTCAAGCCTTGTCACAACATGAATCGTCGATGTTAATTGCTGCTTTTCGTAATGATATAGCAGCGCGTTGGCGAGCGTGCCGCCTGGATGCTCGCGCGATGGAATCGTCGCCATAAACGGCGGCTTATTGACGACGATGACATGCTCATCTTCATACACGATATCTAAAGGAATCGCTTCCGGTGCCATTCCTTCGCTTGGCAGTTCCGGAGGAAATACGACGCGCAGCGTCTCCCCTTCGCCAAGGCGATGGCGGACCGTCACCGGCTGATCATTGACATAAATCGCTCCGCCATGAAATTTAATATCGATCAATGCCGTTTTTGAAATCCCGTTTTCTTTTAAAAACTCGCGAATAAGTTTGCCTTCGTCTTGTTTTGTAACAATCCAAGTGAGCGTAAACTGCGACAACATTGTCTACCTGCCTTTATGTGCTTGTTTGTCAATCGGCGATAAATGAATCGCGCACCCGCTTCCAAAACGGAAACGGCCGAAAGCGTGCAAAACGAATTTTCTCATTGGCGACACGGCACTGAATCGATTTCACATCTTTATGCAGTAGTGATAAATGGTCAATCGTAATTTGAAAATCGACATTGTTTACCGGTTTTAATATGCATGTATGATGGGCGGGAAGAACGAGCGGTGATCCGATCGTGCGGAATACCCGGTTGTTAATCGACGCCATCTCGGTAACTTGGATCGCTTCAAGCGACGGATGCAATATCGCACCGCCCAACGCCTTGTTATAAGCCGTGCTTCCTGTCGGCGTAGAGATGCATAACCCGTCGCCGCGGAACGTTTCAAATAGATCGCCGCGAATTTCCACATCGATCACAAGCGTGCCGCTGACGCTTTTCACCGTGCATTCATTTAAAGCAAGATATTTCGTTTCACGCTCCCCGTTGATGTAGCGAATGGTCACTTCCAATAACGGATATTCCACGACTTGGTATGGTGTTTTCGCAATGGCGATGACTAATTTTTCGATTTCTTCCGGTACCCAGTCGGCGTAAAATCCTAAATGACCGGTATGAACACCGACAAACGCCGTTTTATCCAAGCGGCGGCAATAGCGATGGAACGCATAAAGCAGTGTGCCGTCGCCGCCGACGGAAATAACAAGATCAGGTTCTTCTTCATCATACTGTAAATCAAAATCAAGCAAATATGTTTTAATTTTTTGCGTAAGTATATTCGATGTCTCATCTCCTTTGGACGTAACGGCAAATTTCATCGGCGCTTGTTTTTCTTTCATCGTTATTCCCCTTTTGCATCCTGTTTTCGCGAAAAAGCTGCTTGTGCTTCTTGAATTTCGAAGCGGATTTTTGACATTTCTTCATCCAAACGGTACGCCGCTTCCGCAGCGCGCTGCAACCTTACTTTAATATCTTCGGGAAAGCGGCCGCTATATTTATAGTTTAACGAATGTTCAATTGTTGCCCAAAAATTCATGGCGAGCGTCCGGATTTGAATTTCTGCTAAAATTTTCTTTTCTCCGCAAATCGTTTGCACCGGATAGCGGATCACCATATGATAAGAGCGATAGCCACTCTCTTTTTTTTGGGTGATGTAATCCCGTTCTTCGACAATTTCAAAATCATTCCGTTTGCGAAGCAGCTCTACTACCGTTTTAATATCATCGACAAATTGGCACATCATGCGGAGCCCCGCGATATCTTGCATTTGTTCTTCCAATTTGTCAAGCGGGATATTTTTCTTTTGCGCTTTATCGAGAATGCTTGCCACCGGCTTTACTCTTCCGGTAACAAATTCAATCGGCGAATGCACCCCCAGCATTTCAAACTGAGCGCGCATTCCTTTCAATTTCACTTTTAGTTCTTCTACCGCCTGTTTGTATGGCGCCAAAAACAAATCCCAATGTTTGACCATGATACCACCACCAATGTTATGTAAGAAAAATTTCTTTTACCGCCTGTTCCATTTGTTCACCGTAATTGGCGTTTCCATCAATATTTTCAATTAAATACGCCAACTCTTCCTTGAAATTTGTCAATTCCAGTTCCACCGTTCCGCTTTGCAAAAAGATCGGAATGTCTTCCGTTAATACTCGTTTCATATCAGGCCAAAGCTCGTATGGAATCGCAACGTAAATAAAATCTTCCTCCGTTTCCAATATATAAATAAACGCGATATTATCTGAATCAACAAGCATATGATTTTTTGGTTTTGCATGTTCCAACGAAAATGAAGGATGATCGCTGATCAGCCATAATCGCTCGTTTCGTTTTTCTATTTTTTCCACCATTAATTTCTTTCGCATGCCAAATCTCCTTCCACATTAAGCAGTTCTTTTTTATTTTACCATAACCACCCTATGCATAATAAGTAATTGATATTCAGCAATAAACGTCCGATAATAAAATTAAAGAGAACACAAAAGGGGAGCAAACATGAATCAAGAAATAGAAATCGAATTTAAAAATTTATTGACGAAAGAAGAATTTGACAGAGTTCGTCAAACATTTCATATTGCCGACAATGCTTTTGAGCATCAAGAAAATCATTATTTTGACACGCCGCAGTTTTTGCTGAAAGAAAAACGGGCGGCGTTGCGAATTCGCGCAAAAAACGGCATCTATACATTAACGTTGAAGCAAACGACGGCGCAAGGAACTTTGCTTGAGACACATGAACGGCTGACAAAAGAAGAAGCGGACGCTCTCTTAAACGGTACAGCCGTTGTCCAAGGCTCTATTGCGCAAATCCTTCGAGAAATCGGCGTTCCGCCCGAACAGCTGCGACATTTCGGCACGTTGGCAACCGACCGTGCGCAATGGTCTTACGAAGGCGGCACACTATTTCTCGACCATAGCCACTACTTGCAAACCGACGATTACGAATTAGAGTATGAAACAGAAGATGCAGAAAGAGGAAAACAGCGATTTTTCCAGCTCCTTTCTTCGCTGCATATCCCGATTCGGCCAACTGCCAATAAAATTCAGCGCTTGTACGCGAAAAAATACGGAGAGGAGGAACAATAATGGACGTTTCTACACTAAAACTATTGCTCGAACTTCAAGCGTTGCAAACTTTCTCGCCGAGCCGCCCGAACACCGCGAATCAAAGCAGCACGAACACATGGTCATTTGCGCAACTGCTCGGGGAGTTTTTGGAACAACAGCAGCCAATGCCACCAATGCAAAAAAAACTAAAAGCTCCGGCGCCGCCAGCAGCAGGAAAAGCGCCTTCTTTAAAAAATGCGGATGAAAGCATCGATGCGTTGATCGCTCAGGCGGCGGAAAAATACGATGTTGATCCGCAACTGATCCGCGCCGTCATCCGCCACGAGTCTAATTTTAATCCGAAGGCGCAAAGCCGCGCCGGCGCAGCTGGACTGATGCAGTTAATGCCAAGCACCGCAAAAATGCTAGGGGTACAAGACCGGTTTGACCCGGCGCAAAACATCGAAGGCGGTACAAAATATTTGCGAATGTTGCTTGACCGCTATAACGGCAATGTCTCGCTTGCGCTTGCCGCGTATAACGCTGGCCCTGGAAACGTCGATCGCTATGGAGGAATTCCGCCATTTTCCGAAACAAGGGCATATGTGGAAAAAGTGCTTAACACATATTACTCCATATAATTGCTCCTTTTGTTCGAGTCACTTTGTTTGAGATAAATAAGCTTCATTGTTAAAATAGCAGTAAAATCATCGTACACAAACATTTTACTCAAAGGAGCATTCACAATGGCTGAACAATGGCAAACACTTTACGAGGCGATCGGTGGAGAAAAGACGGTTGCACGGCTTGTGGAAGCTTTCTATAAACGCGTTGCCAAACATCCTGATTTAAGCCCGATTTTTCCGGACGATTTAACAGAAACGGCGAGAAAACAAAAGCAATTTTTAACGCAATATTTAGGAGGGCCGCCGCTTTACACGCAGGAGCACGGGCATCCGATGTTGCGAGCGCGCCATTTGCGTTTTGAAATTACGCCAACTCGCGCCGAGGCATGGCTCTCCTGTATGCGCGCGGCGATGGATGAAATCGGTTTGTCTGGACCGGCGCGCGAACAATTTTATCACCGTCTCGTTTTAACTGCCCATCATATGGTCAACACCCCTGACAATTTTGAAAGAAAGGAGTATTCCCTTGAATGACAAATTAGCTGGGAAAGCTGCCCCGGATTGGTGGCACGCTTCCCAGCCGCGCAACAACGAGACAAAGCCGTTGGAAATTTATTTGTTTATCGATCCAATATGCCCGGAATGCTGGGGGCTTGAACCAATCATCAAAAAACTAGTGATTGAGTACGGACGCTTCTTTACATTGAAGCACGTGTTAAGCGGAAAGCTGGCGACGCTTCATATGCGGAAACGCCATAAGCCGGAAACGATCGCTAAAGTGTGGGAGCGGACGGCAAGCCGTTCGGGAATGTCTTGCGATGGGAGCCTATGGCTGGAAAATCCAATTTCTAGCCCATTCGCCCCATCGATCGCTATTAAAGCGGCAGAATTGCAAGGCAAGCGCGCAGGGATTCGTTTCTTGCGCCAATTGCAAGAATTATTGTTTTTGGAAAAGCAAAATGTGTCCGATATTTCCGTGTTGATCGATTGTGCAACGCGCGTCGGGCTGGACGTCGATGAATTTGTTCGCGATTTGCGGTCGCCAAGCGCGTCAAAAGCGTTTCAATGCGATTTAAAAATTACGTCAGAGATGGATGTAAACGAAATTCCAACGCTCGTCTTTTTTAACGAGAACATCGAAGATGAAGGAATTAAAATTTCCGGATGCTATCCTTACGAGATTTACGTCGAACTTATTTATGAAATGCTTGGCTTCCAACCCGAACCATCCCCTCCTCCCCCGCTCGAGTCATTTTTAAGCCATTTTAAATTCGTCGCCACAAAAGAAATCGCAGTTGTTTATAATATGACCGTAAACGAGGCGGAAAAAGAAATGAAAAAACTGCAGTTGAAGCAAAAAGTGGAAAAGGTACCGGTAAAACACGGAACGTTTTGGCGCTATATCTCTAAAGAATAAAGAACAAGGAAAAGCCCGGCAAAAAGCCGGGCTTTTCCTTGTTGTCAAGACAACAAAGGGGATGGGAGAAATTTTTCACGGTCAAACAAAGGGGTATAAAGTTTTTGTGATTTCATTCACGTTATTATCTTAACAAACGGTCTCAAGTTTTGGCAACCACTTTGTGCTTTTGTTCACATTATTGTCATAAATATGGAAGAAATCCGCTTTGATATTCATATAATAAAATTAGGTTCTACAGAAAGGGGAAAAAAATGAAACGAATCACGTTGTTCATTTGGGGATTCATTGTGCTCATTGCCTTTTGCTTAAATTTGTTTGGCCTTATGCATCTTATTCCACCGCTGATTACGATGCCGCTTTTATTTTTTTCCATCTTTGGTTTTTTAGCAACTTGGAACAGCCGCAATCAATTTAAAGGATTTTATCAAAAGCGAATGTGGCAATAACGCCACATTCGCTTTTGCGTTTACGACAACATCCGTTCCATTTCTTCTAGTTTTTCCGCGAATACTTGGCAAGCCTGGCGGATCGGTTCCGCGCTCGTCATATCCACCCCCGCTTTTTTCAACACCTCAATTGGATAATCGGAGCTTCCCGCTTTTAAAAACTCGATATAGCGCTTCACGGCCGGCTCCCCTTCTTCTAATATTTGTCTGCTTAATGCGGTCGCCGCGCTGAAGCCTGTTGCGTATTGATAAACATAATAATTGTAGTAAAAATGCGGAATACGCGCCCATTCTAATCCAATTTCCTTATCGACAACAATATCATCCCCAAAATATTTTTTGTTTAATTCGTAATACATCGAAGTCAACGAATCAGCTGTGAGCGCCTCTCCTTCCTGCGCCTTGATATGGATCATATGTTCAAACTCGGCAAACATCGTTTGGCGGAAGACCGTTCCGCGGAACCCCTCTAAATAATGGTTAAGCAAATATAACCGTTTTTTCTCATCATCAATCGTTTTTAATAAATAATCGCTTAATAGCGCTTCATTGCACGTCGAGGCGACTTCAGCGACAAAAATGGAATAATCTCCGTACGGATACGGCTGCGTTTTCCGTGTGTAATAGCTATGCACAGAATGGCCGAATTCATGGACTAATGTAAACAAATTATTGATGTTATCTTGCCAGTTCAGCAAAATATACGGATTGGTGCCATATGCTCCTGATGAATAGGCGCCGCTTCGTTTTCCCTTGTTTTCGCGCACGTCGACCCAGCGGTTTTCAAGGCCTTCTTTGATGATGCGAATATATTCGTCACCGAGCGGAGCGAGCCCTTTTAACATGTATTCTTTCGCTTCTTCATACGTTACTTCCATTTTTACATCTTGCACAAGCGGAGTGTATAAATCATACATATGAAGTTCGTCAAGTCCAAGCGCTTTTTTGCGCAAACGAACGTAGCGATGCAATAGCGGCAAATGCTCATGAATTGTTTCAATCAAATTATCGTATACACTTTCGGGAATGTTATTGCTGCTTAACGCCGCTTCCCGCGCCGATTTATAGCGGCGGACGCGCGCGAAAAAGTTGTCTTTTTTCACCGCACCGGCGAGCGTGCTGGCAAACGTATTTTTATACTTTTCGTACGTCTCATATACCGCCTTGAACGCATCGCGTCGCACGCGGCGGTCCGTGCTTTCCAAAAAGCGAATAAAACGGCCGTGCGTCACTTCGACTTCTTCTCCATTTTCATCGATAATCGTCGGGAACGTTAAATCGGCGTTGTTCAGCATGCCAAATGTAGTCGAAGGCGCTTGCATGACTTCCGCCGCTTGGGCAAGGATCGCTTCTTCTTTGGCGGACAGCACATGCGGGCGCTGGCGGTTAATTTCGTCTAAAGCGTGTTCATACAGTTTTAATTCTTTTTTCTCTTCTAAAAACGAACGCAATTTCGCCTCATCGATCGCCAAAATTTCCGGAACGATAAACGCCATCGCGCTGGACGCTTCGCTGTAAAGGCTCGTTGCTCGATCGTTCAGCCCTTGATAAAAGGCGTTTGTCGTATCTTGGTCATAGCGCATATGCGCATATGTATATAGCTTGCCGAGACGCATCGATATCTCATCTTGGTATTGCAGCGCTTCGTATAGCGTATCTGCCGATTCTCCCAATCTCCCTTGATAATCCGATAATTTCGGGATCATTTTTTTCACTTCTTGAAATTCTTGCTCCCATGCTTCATCCGTTGGGAAAATATCTTCTAAACGCCACGTTTCTTCGACAGGAATTTCGCTTCGTGACGGCAATGATTTTTTTGTTTTCTTTTCTTCCATTTCACAAACCTCCTTTGGAAAATTATATCATAAATCATATTTCCGAAAAATAAATCACTTTCCTACATATTTTTGCCCAGTTCCAATTCGTTTATATAATGGGAAAGCAACGGGCTCTCTTTCATTTGCTCCATCATTTGCTGATCCTGCTGGATGACTTCATCCATCGTCTTTGGAAAAGTAAACTGTTTTACTAAACGAAGGCGTTTGCGGCTTTCCCACTGAAAATAGCCTAGCTTCGTCAGCAATTGCAAATACTCGTAAACCGCCTGCGTATATCGTTGTCCCATAGCAAGCGGCAGCTGGCGAACGGCAAGCCGTCCTGCATCCATCCTTTCATCAATAAAACGATAAATGGAATCGATGGAGACAAGCTTGCTTTCTGACCGTATAAACGGAATCAACACATATGTTTGCCAAATAAATGGCGGCGTTTCAAACAAATAGCCGTGCGGCAGCGGCCAGCCCGCTTCGGTCGGAAAAAGGGAAGGAATAATGCCCCACCGGTAAAAATCGGAACAAATCAGCCTTGTGATCTTATTGGGATATAACGTAAAAGTAAGGCGCCATCGTTTTTTATAGTTAAGCCAATCATGCCAAAACGAGGCGGGTAGCGAAACAACCGGAAAGGACAGCAAATCGGTGAAAGAAACTGAATGCAACGGCTGCACAACGGGAATGGCAAATGTGTGGCGAATCGAGAACGGGACTAAGTGAACGAGGCGAATAAGACGTTTTGTTTCCGAACAATAGTAGAAAAGAAGCGGGCGAGGGACAAGTGGGAAACAGTGGGCAAACATCCATTGAAAGCGGGGCAATGTAATATGGTGCATGTTCCGATAGCGCAGATGGTGCGCTCCAAGGATCCAAATCGGGCGAATCCCTTTTGCGCGATAAAAATCGTTGCGTTTTTGAAACAACTGTTCACCGACGGCAGAGCATTGATATTCTATCGCATATATGAAACGGCGATGCGCAACAAGGATGTCTGGACGCTGCCGGACTGATGACAAATACGGCTCCAATTTTGCCTGTATGTTCTGGCGCTGAAGCCAAGAAAATAAATCTAATTTTCCTGTTAAATGGCGTGCTGATTCCGGCTCATGCTCGTATGGGCATGCGGCATCTTTTTTATGTGCAAAATGCGGAATGCGGTGATTGCCAAGCTTTAATACAACTTCCCGCTTACAGGCAGGACAAAAAAACGCTTCGCTCTTTTTTAATCGAACTAGTTCTTCCTTTGTCCAAGCCTCGGCAAGCGAAACAACTTTTCCATTTCGCAACAGCGCGACAAGCAAAACGGGCACCTCCTTTGCCACTTTTTTATTTAATTCGGCAAAAACAACCTGTTTTCCTTTTTTATGTTCCATCACTAAAAATGATAAACGCCCGGCGCAGTTTCCGGGCGAATATCATAATAAAGGGGACAACAACCTTGATACAGACTCCACAACACGAATGGATAGCGGACGGCGCCGAAATGTTTCATCATCAATTTGACTGGAGTCTTTTAAATCTTCAAGGAAATCCGCAACCAATTTTTTTGTGCTATCCGTATGATATAAAAAGGCGTTTACTTCAAAATTAAGATGAAAGCTGCGCATATCCATATTTGCTGTGCCGATCGACGCCAATTCCCCATCGACGATCATGATTTTGCTATGCAAAAATCCTTTCGAATATTCATAAATTTTCACACCGGCTTCTAACAGCTCCGGAAAATAGGACCGTGAAGCGTAAAAGACGATTTTTTTATCCGGCCGCTTTGGCGCCAAAATACGAACATCAATCCCGCTTAAAGCAGCGACCTTTAGCGCCGTTAAAATATCTTCATCAGGCACGAAATACGGTGAAGCGATCCAGATCGACCGCTGTGCGGACGTAATCATCGCAAAATATAAATGCTTAATGACTTCCCATTTTTGATCAGGACCGCCCGCAATTAACTGAACTCCCCCTTGTCCGTCATAATGAACGAGCTGCGGGGATAAATATTCTGGCGTCAATAGCGTTTTTCCGGTCATATAATACCAATCTTGCAAAAAAATAAGCTGCAACGTGCGGACGGCCTCACCACGGATCCATAAATGCGTATCGCGCCAAAAACCGAAATATTTATCTTTTCCTAAATATTCATCGCCGATATTCAATCCTCCGACAAAGCCAACCGTTCCGTCAATAACAATAATTTTCCGATGGTTACGGAAGTTGATTTTATTGCTTAAAAATGGCAAACGGACTGGAGAAAATGGAATCATTTCCACTCCGGCATCGCGCAATTCTTGAATATACGTTTTAGATAGTTTCCAGCTCCCTACCGCATCATAAAGAAAGCGGACATGCACTCCTTGTTTCGCCTTTTCCATTAAAATCGCTTTCAGCTGCTGACCAACTTCGTCATGGCGAACAATGTAATATTCTAAATGAATATGATGCGTCGCTTTTTTTAGTTCTGCAAAAATAGTGGAAAACGTTTCTTGACCATTCGTCAATACCTTTGTTTCCGTCGCAAGAGAAACAGGGCTTTTTCCGATGCGATGAGCAAGCTGAAGCAGCGGTCGTTGATGTTCTTCAATCGCCAGCTGTTCCACATCCCATTCACGCTGCGTTTGAAACTTTAAAAATGTTTGTTCATCGAGCATTGCCTTCTTTTGGAAAAGCCTCTGCTTTCGATAATTTCTCCCAAACATCAAATAAAAGAAAAATCCAAGCACCGGAAAGCTGCCGAGTACAACAAGCCACGTGAGCGTATGCGCGGGTCTTCGATTTTCAAGGGAAATGACAAACGCAATAAAAATAACGGAACAAGAAATTAAAACGCTAAGAGCGCCGAGCAGCTTTCCTTCCCAATAATCGTTTGTCAAAAATAAAAAAGCCGCTACAACTAGGGCAAAAATAATAACTCTTAATGTGTTCCGCAATGATGTTCACCTTACCTATTCTCTAGTTCTCTAGACTTTTCCACAGATTCGCAGAAAACGCCGATTTCAGCGGATGAAATCGGCGCTTATTTCATCGGAAAATGTTCTTTAAGCGTTTCTAAAGCGTTGTCGCGAATAATTTCTTTTCCATATTCCTCTAAACGATAAATCGTCACTTGCGAATCCGTGCCATACTCTAAAAGCAAACTCAAAATGTTGTCCATTTCATATTCCGTATAATCTTCCTCGCTAAATTGAACGAACAAGTAATAACGGCCTTCAAATTGGAAAAGGCGGTTGACAAGCCCTGTAAAGTTAGCGCGATGGGCAAGAGAAATCAAATCTTCAATATCTTTAAAGCAAATCGTAAACTGAAGGATTTCCTTATCGCTATTGGCAAACGATTCATCATTGCGTACAATATGGAAATGATGGTCAAGCAGTTCTTCCATTTTTTCATCAACTGGAAAATCGCGCAATTTTTCGTCCGGAAGCGGTAGTTCCAGCTTGCTTCCATCCTTCGATAGCTGCGCTTTTGTGACAAGCACTTCTAGTCCTTTATCCAACGCCTGCACTTGAATCCAAAGAGGCCCCTCAAGCGAAAAATCGCCTTCGCTATGAACCTCATCCATCATTTCCCAAAACAATTCTTCGCTGCGCTCGCGGTTATACCAAATTTCTTCCCGGTCAAAACCGCGCTCCTCTATATCAACATAAGAAATATAAAATTTTACCGTATGTTCATTAATTCGCTCTATTTCCATAGCGCGGACTCTCCCTTCCTAAAAAAGAATGAAGTTGAAGGGATTTTTACCCCCAAAAAATTCTATTTAAATACAAGATTATGTCTTGTACTTTTATTTTATGATAAAAAGCGAAAGAAGGGAAATAAAAAAAACACGTTTTTAAAAATTGGTTATGAAATGAAACATGCCCTACTATAATGGTGGTGAAAACAAAAGAAACGAGGGACACGCATGGTCGGCGAATATGTGACATCGATTCTTCTTATTATCGGCATTGATATCCTTCTTGGCGGAGATAACGCCGTTGTCATCGCCTTAGCGAGCCGCAAACTGCCTGAACAAAAACGGAACATCGCGATTATCCTCGGCACAACGTTGGCTATTTTCATCCGCATTCTCTTAACAGCGGCGGTTGTGACGTTATTGAAAATTCCTTTTTTACAGTTAGCCGGCGGCTGCGTGTTGCTTTGGATTTCCTTAAAGCTGCTGATCCGAAAAGAAGAAGCGGCTACATCGATTCCATCGGGAACATCGCTTTGGAAAGCGGTACAGACAATGGTAATAGCCGATGTTGCAATGGGGTTGGACAATGTGATTGCGATCGCTGGGGCCGCACATGGACACATTTCTCTCGTTGTGTTCGGATTTCTCTTTTCCGTTCCCATCATCATTTTAGGCAGCAAGCTAATTCTTTACGCGATGGAACGTTATTCTTTCCTCATTTATATTGGCGGGGCTCTGTTAGCCTATACTGCGGGAAAAATGATCATCGAGGAACAGCAAATATACCGTTTGTATAATAACGTCGCTACGTGGAAATCGACGTTCCCGTTTATGATGGCATCATTTATTACCTTATTAGGGTTCATGATCAACCGGCGAAAAGCACATCGCTGGACGTAACTGTTATTGCACACTACTAAAAAATGAGAACAAACTTCTACATGGAAAACCATGCAGAAGCCTGTTCTCCTTATTCGTTAACGAGACGTTGCGCTTGACGAAGTTGATATGCCCGCACTTTTCGCGGCAGGAAACGGCGAATTTCGTCTTCATTGTAACCGACTTGCAGCCGTTTTTCATCAATAATAATCGGTCTGCGCAAAATGCCAGGATGTTTTTGAATGAGTTCGTATAAATCTTGCAACGGCAACGACTCGAGATTGATGTTTAACTTTTGGAAAACTTTTGATCTTGTTGAAATAATCTCATCAGTTCCTGTTTCCGTCATGCGCAAAATTTCTTTTATCTCCTCAATCGTTAACGGTTCGGAGAAAATATTGCGCTCTACGTAAGGAATATTATGTTTTTCAAGCCATGCTTTCGCTTTTCGGCATGACGTGCAACTTGGTGAAGTATACAATTTCACCATACTCTCACTCCCTTTCAACAAGGATCGCCTTGCCTTCTATATCAAACTGGACGAACTAGCCATAACACTCTAGCTGCAAAACATGGTAATTTGAAATAACTCTAACATAATACATTATACAATAAATACACAAATAAAGGTATAGTTTTTCAAAAAAGTCGCCGATTTTCTTCATTTAATTTTCACCGTTTCTTCCAAGAAACAGAAAAATCATCTACAATAAAATTGGAACGATTGTTATGGGGGGAGAGCGTTTATGGCGCAATACTTTATTGATTATATTATCGTTTTCGGACTGATCGTTGGCATTACTGCATTAATGGGGGTCATCGCGAACGGCATCGGCGAAAAAATTTTCGGCGGTTCGAAACGAAAAGAACACGTTAATGAATCAAAACATATACAGAGCGGCTGGAACCTCGTCGGCGGCAAAAATAAAACGATCTCTTAAGCGGAGATCGTTTTATTTATACATTGATTGATATGTTTTATATTCCGCCTCTGAGCATAATACGAAATGGCCCGGGGTAATTTCGCGGAATTCCAGCTCTTCCCCTTCTTTATACTGATGCTGCGACGGGTCGTAAATAATCCGTTTCCGCGTCCGTTCTGTTTCCGGATCAGGAAGCGGAATGGCTGACAATAACGCTTTTGTGTATGGATGAATCGGATTACGGTACAATTCTTCTGCATCGGCAAGCTCGACCATTTTGCCGAAATACATCACGCCAATGCGGTCGCTAATATATTTGACCATCGACAAATCATGGGCGATAAACAAATACGTCAACCCTTTTTCGCGCTGCAGCTTTTTCATTAAATTCACCACTTGCGCCTGAATCGACACGTCAAGCGCGGAAATCGGCTCATCGGCAATAATAAACTCCGGTTCCACCGCTAAAGCGCGGGCAATCCCGATCCGCTGACGCTGGCCGCCGGAAAATTCGTGCGGGTAGCGGTTCGCGTGCTCACGGTTTAAGCCGACTGTCTCCAGCAACTCATATACGCGCTGCATCCGTTCTTCTTTCGTTTTCGCCAGACCGTGAATATCGATGCCTTCAGCGATAATATCGGCAACGGTCATGCGCGGATTCAGCGATGCATATGGGTCTTGGAAGATCATTTGCATTTTGCGGTTTAATTCTTTTAATTCTTTTTTTGATTTTTTGCCATGCACATTAACCCCGTTAAATAGCACTTCCCCTTCTGTTGCTTCATATAAGCGGATAATGGTTCTTCCTGTCGTCGATTTGCCGCAGCCCGACTCGCCGACAAGTCCGAACGTTTCTCCTTTATAAATATCAAAAGTGATTCCATCGACCGCTTTGACTACTTTCCCTCTACCAACTTGAAAATACTGTTTTAAATTTTTTACTTCGAGGAGCTTTTGTCTAGCCACGAGATCCTCCTCCTTTCCGAGCAACGATCTGCGCAAATTTAGCCACACGGTCGCGCACGATTTGCGGCGGCTCTACTTTTGGCGCATTTTCGTGCAACAGCCATGTCGCTGCATAATGCGTATCAGAAACTTTAAACATTGGCGGTTCTAATTCATAGTCAATTTTCAGCGCATATGGGTTTCTTGGCGCAAACGCATCGCCTTTCGGCGGATTCAATAAATCCGGCGGCGTACCCGGAATCGAGTATAGCTCCATATCTTTATGATCAAGGCTTGGCATCGAAGCAAGCAATCCCCATGTATATGGATGCTTCGGATTATAGAAAATCTCATCGACTGTGCCGATTTCAACAATTTTTCCCGCGTACATGACTGCCACGCGGTCAGCCATATTAGCCACGACACCAAGGTCGTGTGTAATGAAAATAATCGACATTCCCAGTTTCTTTTGAATATCTTTCATTAGTTCTAAAATTTGTGCTTGAATTGTTACATCCAACGCTGTCGTCGGCTCGTCAGCAATTAAAATTTTTGGGTTGCAAGCAAGAGCGATCGCAATCACGACACGCTGGCGCATTCCGCCGGAGAACTGGTGCGGATATTGTTTCATGCGCATCTCGGCATTTTTGATGCCGACAAGCTGCAATAGTTCAACTGCCCGCTTACGCGCTTCTTCCTTGGAAATTTCCTGGTGTTTTAAAATTGCCTCCATAACTTGTTTGCCAATGGTCATCGTCGGGTTTAACGAAGTCATTGGGTCTTGGAAAATCATTGAAATCTTTGCGCCACGGATATTTTGCATTTCTTTATCAGAAAGTTTGGCCAAATCCTTTCCTTCAAATAAAATTTCTCCTTGTTTAATTCGGCTTGGTGGAGTTGGCAACAGCCGCATCAATGCTTTCGACGTTACCGATTTTCCCGAGCCGGACTCGCCAACAATGGCTAGCGTCTCCCCTTTGTATAAATCAAAACTAACACCTCGGACCGCCTGCACCTCGCCTGCATGTATGTCGAAGGAGATATGTAAATCTTTTACTTCTAATATTTTCTCCATGTTCTTCTCTCCTTCCGTCCATTATTTGCGCATTTTCGGATCTAACGCGTCACGCAACCCGTCTGCCACTAAGTTAAAGCTCAAAATTAATAAGCTGATGACAATCGCTGGAATGATCATTATATGCGGATATGTTTGAATCGATTTATATCCATCGCTAACTAATGAACCAAGCGATGCTTCAGGCGGACGAATGCCAAGACCGATAAAGCTTAAAAACGCTTCGGTGAAAATCGCGCTTGGAATCGTAAACATTGTCGTTATAATGATTGGACCGATGACGTTCGGGATTAAATGCTTAAAAATCAATCGGGAATTGGATGCTCCTAACGTACGGGCTGCAAGTACATATTCCATATTTTTTAATTTTAACACTTGCCCGCGGACGATCCGCGCCATCGTCGTCCAGCCAGTGATGACCATTGCCAGTGTAATTGAAATGATCCCAGGTTCAAAAATTAAAATAAACAAGATGACGATAATTAAACTCGGAATACCATTTAATATTTCAATAATCCGCTGCATAATATTATCGATGCGGCCGCCGTAATAACCGGAAATGCCGCCATAGGCGATCCCGATAAACAGATCGATTAACGCGGCCAATAACCCAATGTAAAGAGAAATACGCGTTCCGTACCACGTTCTTGTCCATAAATCGCGGCCTAAATCGTCTGTGCCAAACCAATAGTATTCTTTAATGCCCCGCTCTTTATATACGTCAACCCCGTTTGCATCTTTCCCGTCTAAATTAAGCCAGCTAATATGCTCTAAGACCGGAACTTTCGGCGGCAGTTTCGCATGATTTAAATTTTGTTCTTTATACGTATGCTTGCTCGTCACCGGGGCGATAATCGCTGTGAGCGTTAAAATAATAATCATGATTAATCCGACTATGGCTGCTTTATTCTTCCGTAAACGAATCCATGCATCTTGCCAAAATGTCAAACTTGGGCGAGCAATTTTTTCATGTTCGCTAACGTTCGGTGAAGCGGGTTGAAAAAGATCTGGTGAAAGATTTTCATAGTTTAATTTACCCATCATTTATTCCCTCCCGCTAAACGAATACGTGGATCGACGACACCGTATAGTATATCAACGATAAAAATCGCCAAAATAAGCAATGCAGAGTAGAACAATGTTGTTCCCATAATCACAGGGTAATCGTTTAATGAAATCGAACGGACAAATTGCTCCCCTAATCCAGGAACGGCGAAAATGTTCTCGATAACAAGGGTCCCCGTCATTAAGTTAACGATCATCGGACCAAGAATCGTAATAATCGGAATGAGCGAGTTGCGGATCGCATGTCTCACAATTACCGCTGCATTACTAATTCCTTTTGCCCTTGCCGTTAAAATATAGTCAGAGCTTAATACTTCCAGCATTTCCGTGCGCATAAAGCGGGCGATATTGGCGATAACGCTAACCGACAACGCAAGCGTTGGCAGAATCGTGTATTCAAATCCTTCCCAAAACGCGACTGGCAGCCATTGCAATTTTACGCCGATAAAGTATTGCAAAAACCCGGCGAGCACAAATGATGGGATGGAGATTCCTAATACGGAAATAACGGTTGCCGTATAATCTCCCCACGTGTTATGGCGAATCGCCGCAAAAATACCAAGCAACAGTCCAACAACAGTACCAAATACAATCGCCTGAAAACCAAGCTGCGCCGATGGTCCGATTCGTTCCCCGATTAACTCCGTTACAGGGCGGTTATCATACTGGAACGAAACGCCTAAATCCCCTTTTAATAAATTACCTAAATAGCGGACATATTGAACCGGAACAGGATCATTTAAGCCATATTTTTCTAAAATAATTTGCCGTTGTTCTGGTGTTAATTTTTCTTGGTTTTGCAATGGCGAACCAGGAAGCAATTTCATCAAAAAGAACGTCACCGTTGCGATAATGAATAACGTAATGACCATATACACAATCCGTTTCATCACATATCGCGCCATTGGAGCACCCCCTCTAATAAATATTTTTAATATAATAATTTGAATCTTTGCTGTTTTTCAACATTTTTCGCCTTTTCAGGCAAAAGGAGAGTATATGTTTTTTCACATATACTCTCCTCCGCAATTATTGCAGAACTATTATTCGATATACGCCCATTTAAAGCTGAAATCTCCGCCAAATGGGTGAATAACAATATCTTTTACATACTCGCGTTGCAAGTACGCTCTACCACGCTGATAAAGCGGCGCGATCGGCACTTCTTCAAACAAGAGTTTTTCCGCTTTCAACATTGCATCCCAGCGGGCTTGCAGATCGCTTAGCAACGTTGTTTTTGCATCTTTAACAAGCTTGTCGTATTCTGGGTTAGACCAGCCAGTTTGGTTGTGCGGGCTGTTTGTCACCCAAAGATCGATAAATGTCATTGGGTCTTGATAGTCTGGGCCCCAGCCAGAGAAGGATAAATCATACTGCATGTTGCTTTCTAGCTCAAGCTTTTGTTTGAACGGTTGTTGTTTAATATTCACAGTAAGGCCAGGCAAGTTCTTTTCAAGCTGTTCTTTAAGGTATTCGCCGATTTTCTTCGCAACATCATCGTCGTAGTTTAACAATTCAATGGTGAATTTGTCTTTGCCAAGCTCTTTTTTCGCTTGTTCCCATAATTTTTTCGCTTCTTTGACATCTGTTTTTATTAAGTCACCGTTTTCTTCACGGAAATCTTTTCCGTTTGGACCTTGAACAAAATCTTTAGGAACTAGGTAGTTTGCAGGAACTGTACCGTTATTTAAAAGCGTGTTAACAAGCGCTTCTTTGTCAACCGCCATGGCAATCGCTTTACGGGCGTTGACGTTTTTCAACAATTCATTTTTCGTGTTCATGCGCAGCCAGAAAATAGATGGTTCAAGGAATGTATGGAAGTTTTTATCATTTTTGTATTTATCAACAAACTCTGCACTTAGACCAACACGGTCAACTTTTTTCGTTTCATAAAGGTTTACAGCTGTTGCCGTATCTTTTACGACTTTGACATTGATTGTTTCCAGCTTCACATTATCTTTATCCCAATAGTTCGGATTTTTCTTATATGTCCAGCCTTGTTCATGCTTCCATTCGCTTAATACGAACGGACCGTTGTAAAGTGTCGTGTTTGCTTCCAAGCCATATTTCTCGCCTTGCGATTTAACGAATTTTTCATTTTGCGGCATGAACGAGCTAAATACCGTTAAGCTTACGAAATATGGAACTGGATTTTTCAATTCTACTTGAAGCGTATAATCATCTAGCGCTTTTACGCCAAGCTGGTCGACTGGCAATTTGCCTTGGTTGATTTCTTCTGCGTTTTTAATGTCATACATAATGTAGGCATATTCGGAAGCTGTTTTCGGATCTAATACTCTTCTCCACGCAAATACAAAGTCATGCGCCGTTACCGGGTCGCCGTTCGACCATTTTGCATCTTTGCGGAGTTTGAATGTGTAGACTTTGCCATCTTGGCTTACTTCATAACTTTCCGCCACCCCTGGAAGCGGTTTGTTATCTTTACCTAAACGGTAAAGACCTTCCATCACGTTGTTTAACACAATGAAAGACACTTCGTCTGTCGCAAGTGCGGGATCAAGCGTTGGAATTTCCTGAGTTTCAAGCAAATTCAGCACTTGCTCTTTCTTTTCGTCCGGCTTGTTTGCGGAGCCGTCCTTGTCTTTTGCTGTGTCGTTGTTGCCTCCGCAGGCTGCTAGAAACGTGGTGACAGCCAAAAGAAGCACCAGAAACAATGATAGTTTCTTTTTCACTAAAAAGTCCCCCCTTAAGAAAATATAATAGTTTATCATAAATCTTCTGAAATATCGCATTTTCAGAAGATTTTGCCTAAAGAAGTTATTATGTATTATATGTGTAATATATTATATATAGTATTAATATACTTGAAAAGAATTTTTTTATTTTTCTAAATAAAACTCCTTTAGTTTGAGATAGTTAGAGGCAATATAATTAATTTGAATTTTAACGAAATTTTTACTAAATGTAAACAAAAAATTTTCATAAATCCATAAAAGAAAGCGATTACAATATAATTTTTTTCGATAAATTTAGAATTAAAAGTAAATATTTATAAGATTTTCAAAATAAATCTGTTTTTTCTAATATAATTTATTCAATATTCAAAAATTTTATCGTACAAAAAATTCACTTCTGTTAACTTTATGATAAAATGTGTATGGATCATTTAACTGCTTGGGAGGTATAAAGTGAAGGTAGTCACCATGCGCACATTTCTGCTTACTGTCGCCATCTTAACCATCAGTTTTTTTATCGTTTTATTTCAGGGAGAATGGTCGCTTCTTTCCTTTGTCAATGTTACGTTCCTGCTTTCGCTTTTGCCTCTTATGATCGGCGGGTTTTTATTCGTGTATGAACAGGGATTCTTCAACAGTTTTGCATATGGTTTTCGGAAGCTGCATAAAAGCAGGTCGAAAGCGGAGCGTTATCTAGCAGAGTTACAAGGCACATCCGCTGGACAACCTATCCATCCTAAAAAGTTTGCCATTACGTATCCGCTCTTGTTTTCAGGCTTGACTCTTGTTCTCCTGATGATTGCTGTCGGATATGCTATACGGTAAAGTTGCAGCAACTATCGCTTTGCTTTATAATATAAAGCAATCAATCATATGGAACATGCGATGAGAAAGAGGAGTACATATTGCGATGCTTTCAGAGAGCTTGTGGTTGGTGCGAACAAGCAGCTAGCAATATGGAATGGGCTTTCGAGCATCCGGCTGAACGAGAGTAGGCTTTGGACGCCTGCCTTGCGTTATCAAGGCGCCATGCGCATACGTGCATGGGCAGAGTGATTGCACATCATGTGCAATAACTAGGGTGGCAACGCGGTCCTATCGTCCCTAACGTTGAAGGGGGTAGGGCCTTTTTAAATGGATAAAAAAGGAGTGGTGTTATGAAAACGAGCTTTTCAGGCATTCAGCCAAGCGGCGTCATTACGCTTGGCAACTATATCGGGGCAATGCGGCAATTCGTGGAATTGCAAGATGAGTACAACTGCTACTTTTGCATCGTCGATCAACACGCGATTACCGTCCCGCAAGATCCGCAGGAACTGCAAAAAAACATTCGCAGTTTAGCCGCCCTTTACTTGGCGGTCGGCATCGATCCGAATAAGGCTACTTTGTTTATCCAATCAGAAGTTCCTGCCCATGCGCAGGCGGGATGGATGTTGCAATGCATTTCTTATATTGGCGAACTAGAAAGAATGACTCAATTTAAAGATAAATCGGCAGGAAAAGAAGCGGTGAGCGCCGGGCTGCTCACTTATCCGCCGTTAATGGCTGCGGATATTCTTTTATATAAAACCGATATCGTGCCTGTCGGGGAAGACCAAAAACAACATATCGAACTGACGCGCGATTTGGCAGAACGATTTAACAAACGGTACGGGGAGATTTTTACGATTCCGGAACCGCGCATTCCAAAAATCGGTGCGCGCATTATGTCGCTTACAGATCCGACGAAAAAAATGAGCAAATCGGATCCAAACAAAAAGTCGTTTATTACGCTTCTTGATGATGCGAAAACGGTGGAAAAGAAAATTAAAAGCGCCGTAACGGATTCAGAAGGAGTCATCCGATATGACAAAGAAAATAAACCGGGAATCTCCAACCTTCTTAACATTTACTCGATTTTAGCAAATAAATCGATTGAAGAACTCGAACAAGAATATGCTGGAAAAGGGTACGGCGTATTCAAAGCCGATCTTGCCCAAGTGATTATTGATACCCTTGCCCCGATTCAAGAAAAATATTACAATTTATTGGAAAGCAGCACGCTCGACGAAGTGCTCGACAAAGGGGCGGAAAAAGCAAATAAAGTGGCAACAGAAATGCTTGAAAAAATGGAACAAGCAATGGGACTCGGAAGAAGACGTTAATAAAAGCAAGCCGAAAAAACGGCTTGCTTTTTTATCCATGCACGAATTCCACCGTTAACCTCTGCGGCTTGCCTTATCGTTGACTTTGCGCATAAGCAGCCGCGATGCTTAGTTCACTTTTGGCTCTTGCTCCATTTCCCACAGCTTTTCAAAAAACGGCTGCCCTTTAATTAATTTTTCGCATAACTGCACATGTTTATCAGACCAGCCGTATTTTGTCTCCTCGTATAAACGTTGCCATGCCTCTTCAAACGTCATTTTTTGAATGTCAGGATATTTGTGCGGCGCCCATTCCGTATACCAGTAGCGCACCTCTGCGACGTTTTTCGTCGAACGGAGTTGATCGAGCGCCATAAACAGCAGTTGTTTAAGTTGTCTCTCCTTTCGTGTAAGCCCGCACATCCATTCCGGAGAAGGAGACAAAATATGGTACGTTTTTTCATGGACTGGCAACGGATATGGTTCTTCTTCGTGGCCAGCAGTCATTTCGTATACTAATTGCTCCTGTCTTGGAATAAGGCGGCTTTTCCGAATCGGGATGTTATAGCCAATCGTATCAACAGCGAGAATGCCGCAACCGTCTGTAATAACAAAACAATAATCAAGCTGGATGCGCTCATGATTTTTCCGTAAATATGCTTTTTGGTATACGTCCTCAAGAAGCGGCTTCGGAATTTCCGATAAACTGTTTTCTATATAGTCAAATAGCGCAGAAGAAACTTTAAGAAGCGGCACTTGATCGAGCAGTTCCACTTGATCATCTTTTCGCCATTCATGGAAATGGCATACGTTATATCCATTTTCTTCTCCTTCAAACCAATTGACCCAAACATCATGCAAATACAGCATACGATACCCCCTCGCTTCTAAACAAAACTTATTTGTCCATCAGTATAGGCAGAGGGGGCAAATTTTATTCCATTTAATCCTTTTTTATCCATCACTCTTCTCGATAAGGAAAGTATAAGCTTCCTAGCATTAGCAAAAGCCCTATTGGAAGTAAATAGCATTCTACTTTTGTGCGAATATAGGCAAAATATCCGCTCCATCCTTGCTCCGGTGTCATCATGTTTAAATAAGCAAGCATTGCCACCCCGCCAACGACCGAAATCCCAAAACCAACTAAGTAAACGAATAGGCGAATCATCGGGCTCCTCTTCTTTCTCTTAGACTTGTCCGTCTTATGTTTTACATATATGAGCCCTCGATGACTATCATGACTTCTTGTCGTCTTCTAACGAAGCAAGCCGCAACATCTGTTCAGAATTCATGTTCATTAACTCGGAAAAACGGGCGCCATGTTCAAGGCAGCGGCGAACGATATAATACCCGACCGCATACCCAAGCATGGTTGGATAAAAACCAAGCCCGTAAAGAAGTCGAGAATATAACGGATGTTTCGATAACATCGATTTATGCGGTGATACGTATCGTTTCCAAAAGCTGCAAAGCTGCTCGTCCGAGTAATAGGTCGTCCACCTTGCTTGCTGTTCCTTGCCGACATACCGGCACACAGCGTTTTCAGCAAGCCCTTCTAATACGATCGCATCTAAAAGTGTGGTATCTTCGTTTTCCTTCTTTTGTTTTTTCAAACGGCAAACGTGATTATACTCATGTGTTATCAACGCTTCAATTTCTTTATCCGTATGGTGTGGCAATAAAAAAATAAATAATTTGTCATGAAAGGCGATCCCTCCTTTACTATTAAACTCACGCGCGAATTTCCGGTTATGAGGATCAGCTGGAAAAAGAAAAAGAGGCACATCCGGGCCGTTCCATTCCTTTTTTCGCTTTTCGTAAACCGCCTCGACCCGTCCCCATATGTTTTTTTGTTTCATTTGCTCAATCGTTTCTTTTATGTTTTTTGACGGTCGATACATACCGTAGTGCACAAGATGGAAGTAAATATCGCGCTCGTTCGCGTCTGGAAAGTAAAAAACAAGGTGCCGGCATAGGCGAACGGGATCATCATACCATTCGTCAAGCCATCGATCGGTGCGAATAACCGGCATGCTTGTCACCTCTTTTTCCATTTTTTCTATCGTATGATCGAAACGAAAAAGAGGTGAAAAAAGGGCTATCTCTTTTTGTCGAGATAGCCCGTCACCATTATTTTACATATTTTTTAAAAATCAATGTCGCGTTATGTCCGCCAAATCCGAGAGAATTGCTTAACACCGCGTTTACTTCCTGCTTTCTCGCCGCATTTGGCACATAGTCAAGATCGCATTCCGGATCAGGAGTTTCATAGTTCATCGTCGGCGGGATTACGCCATCTTTAATCGTTAATACAGAAAATATCGCTTCTACTGCGCCAGCCGCTCCTAGCAAATGTCCGGTCATCGACTTTGTCGAGCTGACCGCCAGCTTGTACGCATGGTCTCCGAACACTTCTTTAATCGCCATCGTTTCATATTTGTCATTGTATTCCGTACTCGTGCCGTGAGCATTAATATAATCGATTTCTTCCGGCTTCATTCCCGCATCGGCCAACGCTTGACGCATCGCGCGGACGCCGCCTTCCCCGCCTGGAGCTGGCGCGGTAATATGGTATGCGTCCCCTGTCGCACCGTAGCCGACGATTTCCGCATAAATCGGCGCGCCGCGGCGCAACGCATGCTCCAGTTCTTCCAATACAAGAATTCCTGCTCCTTCCCCCATCACAAAACCATCCCGGTTTTTGTCAAACGGGCGGCTTGCCGTTTTTGGGTCCGGATTCGTTGATAGCGCCGTATTCGCGCAAAATCCGGCTAACGCCATTTTTGTGATCGGGGCTTCTGTGCCGCCGGTAATCATCACGTCGGCATCGCCGCGTTGAATAACTTTAAAGGCATCGCCAATCGAATTGGTGCCTGTTGCACAAGCGGTGACAGTGCAAGAATTGATTCCTTTCGCACCTAGAATGATCGATACTTGTCCTGCCGCCATATCCGGAATCATCATCGGCACAAAAAACGGGCTTACCCGGCGGTAGCCGCGTTTTTGGAAAATTTCAAACTGCTGCTCATACGTTTCCATCCCGCCGATTCCAGAGCCGATCCAAACGCCGACTCTCGTTGCATTTTCTTCGGTGATTTCTAATTTTGCGTCTTCTACCGCCATCAACGCGGCAGCGACAGCATATTGCGTAAAACGGTCCATTTTGCGCGCTTCACGTCGATCAATAAATTGTTCCACATCGAAGTCTTTCACTTCTGCCGCCACTTTTGCCGGGAATTCATCCGGATTGACGCGCGTAAGTATTCCGATTCCTGATTTGCCGGCAATAATATTTTTCCACGTCGTTTCCACATTGTTCCCAAGCGGTGTTACCGCTCCAAGACCTGTAACAACGACTCGTCTCTTTTCCATCGCTTCCGTCTCTCCTTCCGTATTGAGCTACTAGCGGCCCCAACGCAAAGCGATTGCACCCCACGTTAATCCGCCGCCAAATCCAACCATAATAATGAGGTCATCATCTTTGATTTTTCCTGCTTCTAATTCTTCAACGATTGAAATTGGAATGGAAGCTGCTGAAGTGTTTCCGTATTTTCGAATAGTTGTTGACATTTTCTCTTCCGGCAGTTCAAGACGCTGTCTAGCCGCTTCGACAATGCGAATATTTGCTTGATGTGGAATGAGAAAATCAACATCGTTTTTCGATAATCCTGCTTTTTCTAAGACGTTAATGCATGATTCTCCCATTTGACGGACGGCAAATTTGAATACTTCTCTACCGTTCATCACGATATATTCGTCTTTATATAAATGTTTTCCTCCTGTTCCGTCCGCTCCTAATTCAAACGACAAAATGCCTCGTCCTTCGGAAACAGGACCCATCACGACCGCACCGGCGCCGTCACCAAATAACACCGCCGTATTGCGGTCATTCCAGTCGGTAATTTTTGATAATTTTTCCGCTCCCACTACCAATATATAACGATACGCACCATTGTCAATAAATTGGCTTGCTGTCACCATTCCGTAAATAAAGCCCGCGCATGCCGCGCTAATATCCAACGCCGCCGCTTTTGTCGCGCCAAGCCGCTCCTGCAGCATGCAGGCGACAGATGGAAATGCTCTGTCAGGCGTTACTGTTGCTACTAAAATTAAGTCAATATCTTGCGCGGAAATTTCCGCGTCATCCAACGCCTTTTTCGCCGCAAAATACGCCATGTCGGACGTATCGATATCATCTGCAGCAATTCTCCGTTCTTCAATCCCTGTTCTCGTCCGAATCCATTCGTCCGATGTATCCATCATTTTCTCCAAATCAAAATTTGTCAACACCTTTTCTGGCAAATACCGTCCGATTCCAATAATACCTGCTCCCACGCCGAACATCTCCTTTAGTATATAACCAATTATTATTACTTGGTACTAATTTTATCGCAAATACGAAAAACACGCAATAGAAAGATGTAAAGCGTGTAATTTGTCTAATCACTTTCTTATTTTTCACATACAGTGCTAATAAAGGAAAAAAGAAAGGGAGGAGGCGTTGTTACTGTGGATGATCAAGAGCAGACAAAGCAACATAACGAACAATTCGATCGTTTTTCCCGTTTAATGTTTGGTCCCTTTCCGCCGCGGTCGCGCCAGTCGCGTGACGCATCTGTTCAAAACGAGTCTTCTTCCGAGCAAGGCCTTGATTTTTCGCAGCTTATGCAAAATATCGATACGCTCATCTCTTCATTTGACCAATTAAAGCCGTTGATGAAAAAAATTACTTCTTTCGTAAATATGTTAAAAAAATAAGAGGCGTAAGAAACGAACGCCTCTTTTTATATGAACTTTTAACTACAATATCCCACCGAATACAAAGAATTCATGGAAGCTCGTTATATTGTTGATAAAATTGATGGATCGCATTGCTAAACTGATACCGCTTTTCCGGCAAATAATAAATAACATGGACATTATCGTTCGCCGCCCTCATCCACTGCTCATATTTTCGACAGTGGAGAGAAGATGGATAATGAGCAATTCCTGATAATTGCCATATTTTTATCGGAACTTGATGGGGCGCAATGAGTAATGAAGGAGCTGCTTTTTCGACATTTGCTTCGTCGATATCGTATGCAATCGCTATTTCTCTTTTCATTCGCTTATAAAAAAATTCATTTTCCTTTTCATACTCAAGCTGTGCGCGCAAATCTAGACAAGGGCTTAACATCGCGAGCGCGCGGATTTGCTTCGGCATCGTTTCAAGAAGTTGCAAAGCGACAAGCGCTCCCATTCCTTCGGCAAGAATATAAATGCGATTGTTTAATATTTCACTTTTTAATACGTAGTAAATAAGCTGTTTCGCCAAACGCACCGCTTTTGGGCTTCCCCAATGCCTGCCGTATAGATGAGAATAAAAAACAGTGTAGCCGTATTCAAGCAGTTCGCAAAGAAGCTGGCGGCGTCCTTTATGCTCAATCCAAAAGCTTGTATGTTCGTTAACAAAATGATTCGCATCACCAATAATCAAGAGAGCGAATCCGTTTGGGCGTTCCGGCAAATGAATGATACACCACTGATCATCAAGCTGAAAAAATCGCCGTTGAATCGACATTGACATTCACCCTTGCTTTTACGATGCATAATTGTACAATATACAATATGCGGAATGGAAAAAAAAGTACGGGTATATGCCTAAACGAGCAAATTATGATAAGATAAGAAAAGGAATGATGCGAAGATGGGAGGAAATGTAATGCGCCTGTTTTGGACATTTTTCTGGACGTTTTTGCTTGTCCAGATGGCGACGTACGTCATGGGCTCGATGCAAGGCATCGGCTACAACTTCACAACCGGCGCCTTGCTCGGCGTGATCGTGACCGTTTTGGTCGTCGTTGTCGCCGCTTTGATTCCGGACGAGCCAGCCGGGGATCATCACCATTAAAACGAACAACGCCTTGGAGATTGAATCTCCAAGGCGTTGTTTTTTGCAACTGTCTATGCCGTTATTCACCGCTCGCTTCGGCCGGCGCTCTTCGTTCTTTTTCCAGCCATATAATGAGCCCCGGCAACAGCATCCCACGAATCAAAAACGTATCAAGCAAAATCCCGATCGCGACAAGAAATCCGAAGACAAACAATAGTTGCACCGGTTGAGTCATCAACACGGAAAACGTCGCCGCTAAAATGAGGCCGGCTGAAGAAATGACGCCGCCTGTATGGGTTACCGCCTGTTTCACCGCTTCATGGAGCGAATGCGTTCTCCACTCCTCTTGGAAACGGGAAATCAGCATAATATTATAGTCGATGCCAAGCGCCACGAGGAAGACGAATGCATACAGTGGCACGCGGCCGCTGACTGCTTCGATGCCAAACAGCCAATCGGTCAGCCAAATTCCGAGGCCAAGCGCAGCCGTAAACGAAACGAGAATCGTCCCCATCATATACACGGACCGCTTCACCGACCGCGTCAGCCCAATGAGCAACAAAAGAATCAAGAGCGTTTCCAACGAAACAATCACGATCATATCGCGTTTGTTCAACGACCGCTCATCCACTTTCGCCGCTGTTTCCCCGGCAAAATAAAGGCGCCCATCAAGCCCGCTTTGTTTGACGATCGTTTCCTTCCGGTCAATAATCCGTTCCATCGCATCGATCGTTTCGACATCGTATGGGTTTTCGCGAAACGTAAGTGTAAATGAGACGACGCGGCCATCATCCGCCGTACCAGTCGGGCGCACCTCACTGACAAGCGGCTGTTTCTCAAGCTGATTTTGCAGCTGTTCCAGTTGCTGTGGCGTGACCTTTTCCTTTCCTTCAAACAAGACCGTGGTCGGCGCCAGCTCCCCTTTGGCAAAATGTTGTTCCAACAGTTCATATCCTTGGCGCGACGGCATATCTTTCGGGAACGATTTGATCATATCATACTCATATCGAAGCGCGGTTGTATGGCCCGCCATCACTACAAGGAGTAAACCAATCAAAGCCACGGTCAGCCGCGGCTTTTGAACAACAAACCGGCCGATTCTCCCCCAAAATCCACTTGTTCCTTTCCCTTCGCTCTCACCGACGCGTGGAATGTTCGGCCAAAACGCTTTGCGGCCAAACAGCGTAAACAACGCCGGAATCAGCGTAACGGAAGCGATCATGATGATCGCCATCGCAAGAGCGAACGTCGGGGCAAAATTTCGGTAATCGCCTAGTTTCGCGAAAAACAAGACAAGCATGGCGGCCAGCACCGTGCCTCCAGAGAAAAAGACCGGCAGTCCCGTCTCGCGCATCGCCCATTTCATGGCCTGCCATTTGTTCTCATGCCGTTTCAACTCTTCGCGGTAACGAGAAAAGATGAACAACGAATAATCGGTGATCGCCGCAAACAGCAAAATCGACATGATCGAAATGGTCTGTTTGGACATCACCAGCCCGGCTTTGCCCATCACTCCAAGCAGCTGCATAACCACCCCGTAAACAAAACCGGCAGCTACAAGCGGGATCAACGCTAACAGCGGCGAACGGTAAATGACGATCAACAGCACGAGAATCAACCCGACTGTCGACAACATGAGCACAATATCAGCGCGGGAAAACAAGGCCAACGTATCGGCCGCAATGCCGGCCGGCCCCGTGATATATATAGCAACATCGCTTTCCTTTTTGACCCATTTGCGAATCTCGTCGTTCACCGTTTGGATGTCTTTGGACTCCATCGTTGACCGATAGACGGCCGGAACAACGATCGTTTTCCCATCTTCAGAAACAAAGCCGGCCATCGCTTGCGGTGGAAGAGAAGCAACAGGAACGACTTGTTCCAAAGCGTCGCGGTGCGCTTGTTCGATATGGCCCACCAAACGTTGCAGTTCATCTTTGGCAATCGGACGGTCATCTGAATGAAAGACAAAAATGGCCGGAACGCCGTCGCTCGACGAAATATACTCGTCTGCTTTTTTCGCCGCCACCATCGATTGCGCATCTTCTGGGAGCGTTTCAATGCTTGAGACTTCATACTCTTTGGCGCTCGGCGCTACAGCCCCCAGTATGGCAACGGCCGCAAGCCAAACGATCAACGTCCACCACATTCCTTTTTTCGTTGCCACCCGGTCAGTCAAAGCATGCAGCCATCGATTCATCGCTATTCCTCCATTTTTCATGAATTGCCGAAAGTGACACTTCTGTCACTTTCGACACATTCTTATTGTAAAGGGAAAGTGGCAATACTGTCAATTTCCAGTCATCACCCCATACATGATGATTTCCTTAATGCTTTCCGCCCATTGGTCAAGCGAAATGCCGGGAAAATGAGGGACGACCACCGATTGAAAAATATACGCAAGAACGATCCGGTTCGGAAGATGCGGTTTGATTCTTCCTTCCTGTTTCCCTCGTTCCACCAACTGATTAAGTTCTTCATACATCCGTTCATGAAACTGTTCAAGGCGCTCCTTATTCGCCCGCACAGCCGGAGTGGTATCCGGAATGCGCCTTCCGATCGCGATCATTCGATGAAGATCGTCATGGTACAAAATCAAGTTAAGCAAAAAACGGAATTGTTCATCAAACGTCGGATAGTCATGAATGTGAACAAACTTGGCAAACACTTGCTCCATTTCGTCCACCATATATGCCGTAATGACCTCTTCTTTGTTCTCGAAATGTTTATAAATGGCCGTTCTTGATACACCGAGCCGTTCCGCTAACAACCCGAAGGTAAATCCTTCATAGCCGTGTTCAAGGAGAAGTTGTTTTGTATGTTGAAACACTTCGTTCAATGAAAATTTCCGTTCGCGTGCCATTTGATCGCCTCTCCCCTTTTCACCTTATGCCGGTATAAGCATTCCCGCACTTATTATACATCTGCTTTAAGGAAAAAGAAAAGGCGCCCTGCGAAAAGCAAGGCGCTTTTGGTCAATACTACGGATCGCGCACGGATGGAACGGATGAGGCAACCTAGGCGATACCCCTTTTTGCCAACAATATCGATCGTACGTGATTGCCGGGCAAAGGCAAGCCCCTCACCACTCCCCTCTTTGATGCGCCAAATAAGCCGGAGCGCTTCCCCGTTTCCTTGCCGCATCGTCTTTATAACTGTGGACGGATGACAAGCCGGCCGTTTTCGACATCGACGATGACGGTGCTGTAATCTTTCACCCGCCCGGCGATCAACTCTTTGGCGAGCGGCGTTTCAATTTGTTTTTGCATAAACCGTCTTAACGGACGCGCCCCATAAACCGGATCAAATCCAGATTCGGCGATATATTGTTTCGCTTTTTCTGTTAAGGAAAGCGAAATATGACGGTCGCTGAGCCGTTGGGCTAATTCACGCGCGAATTTTGCCACGATTCCTTTTATTTCGTTCATCGTCAGCGGCTTGAATAAAACGATGTCATCGATTCGGTTTAAAAATTCTGGACGGAAATGTGCACGCAATTGTTGCAATACTTGTTCGCGCGTTTCTTCCTTAATCTTACCGTCTTCTGTCACTCCTTCCAACAGCAAATGCGACCCGATATTGGATGTCATGATCACCACCGTATTTTTAAAATCAACCGTGCGCCCTTGCGAGTCGGTAATGCGCCCGTCATCCAACAGCTGCAATAAAATGTTGAACACTTCTGGGTGCGCCTTTTCAATTTCATCGAACAAAATGACGGAATATGGCTTGCGCCGCACCGCTTCCGTTAACTGGCCTCCTTCTTCGTAGCCGACATAGCCCGGAGGCGCGCCAATTAAGCGGGAAACGGCATGTTTTTCCATATATTCGGACATATCGATGCGAATCATTTGCTCTTCGCTGTCAAATAGCGCGTGCGCGAGCGTTTTTGCCAATTCCGTCTTCCCTACTCCAGTCGGTCCTAAAAAGATAAAGGAACCAATCGGGCGATTAGGGTCTTTAATGCCGGCGCGCGCCCGCAGTACCGCATCGGCAACAAGTTCAACCGCTTCATCTTGGCCAATGACTCGCTCATGCAACAATTCGTGCAGCCGCAATAACTTTTCCCGCTCGCCTTCGACTAACCTCGTCAACGGGATTCCCGTCCAGCGCGAAACGATTTCGGCAATTTCCTCCTCCGTTACCTCTTCGCGAAGAAGTCTCCCTTCTTTATTACTTTCGCTCATTTCTTGTTCAAGCTGTTTCAATTGTTTTTCCAACTGCGGAATGCGGCCATGGCGAAGTTCCGCCGCTCTATTCAAGTCGTATTCGTTTTCCGCCTCTTCCAATTCGCGCTTCGCTTTCTCCAATGCTTCACGAACGTCACGCACGCGCTGAATCGCTTCTTTTTCCTGTTGCCATTGCGCTTTCATGCTGTTCGCTTTTTCCCGCAAATCCGCCAGTTCTTTCGTAAGCGCGGCAAGCCGCTCTTTGCTCGCTTCGTCCGTTTCTTTTCGCAGCGCCGCTTCTTCAATTTCCAATTGCATGACGCGGCGCATCACTTCATCCAACTCAGACGGCATCGAATCCATTTCGGTGCGGATGGTCGCACACGCTTCATCGACTAAGTCAATCGCTTTATCTGGCAAAAAGCGATCGGAAATGTAGCGATCCGCCAATGTCGCTGCGGCAACAAGGGCGCGGTCATGAATTTTCACACCGTGATGTACTTCAAACCGTTCTCTTAAGCCGCGCAAAATCGAAATCGTATCTTCCACACTTGGTTCTTCGACGAGAACTTGCTGGAAGCGCCGCTCAAGCGCTGGATCTTTTTCAATATATTGCCGGTACTCATCGAGCGTTGTCGCACCGATGCAATGCAGCTCGCCGCGCGCCAACATCGGCTTTAACATGTTTCCCGCGTCCATCGCTCCTTCTGCTCTGCCGGCGCCGACAATCGTATGCAATTCATCGATAAATAAAATAATTCTCCCTTCGCTTTTCTTTATCTCATTCAATACCGCTTTTAGGCGTTCTTCAAATTCGCCACGAAACTTTGCCCCAGCAACGAGCGAACTCATATCTAAAGCGAAAATCGTTTTATCTTTCAATCCTTCCGGAACATCTTTGCGAACGATACGCTGCGCCAATCCTTCGACAATCGCTGTTTTTCCAACGCCCGGCTCTCCGATAAGCACCGGGTTGTTTTTCGTTTTGCGCGATAAAATGCGAATGACGCGGCGAATTTCGCTATCACGGCCAATAACAGGATCAATTTTTCCCGCCTTCACTTCAGCGACTAAATCGCGACCGTATTTTTTTAACGCTTCATATGTAGCTTCTGGAGTTGGACTTGTCACGCGCTGATTCCCCCTTATTTCCGTTAATACGCGTAATAATGAAGAACGGTTGATGTTGTAACGTTGGAAAAGCTTCCCGATATCGTCGGTTTCCTCTGTGAAGGCAAGCAGTAAATGTTCAACCGAAATATATTCGTCTTGCATATTTTTTGCTTCTTCTTCCGCTTTTGTCAACAACCGCTGCAGCCGCGGCGACATATAAAGATTTTCCGCACCGGCCCCAAGCACTTCCGGCTTTTTCTTTAACAACACTTCTAGCTCATGGATGAATGCATCTATATTAACCCGAAGCAATGTGAATATTCTTCCGGCAAGCCCATCTTCTTGCCGCAACAATGCGAGCAGCAAATGTTCAAAATCAAGCTGCTGATGATGGTGCTTTG
This sequence comes from Parageobacillus thermantarcticus, assembly GCF_900111865.1. GTDB lineage: Bacteria > Bacillota > Bacilli > Bacillales > Anoxybacillaceae > Parageobacillus > Parageobacillus thermantarcticus. The sequence continues at coordinate 65,698 of NZ_FOJS01000005.1, forward strand.
TCGCAATCTTTTGCGCCTCGAGAAAAGCTTCCTGCACTTTTTCTGTAAATTTATTTGCGTTCATCCGCTTTCCCTCTCTTTTGACCTTTTTTGACCTTTAAGTATATTATAACGATACCTCTTTTTCTTTTCAAATAGAAAGCCACTCCAAATGGAATGGCTTTTCTCGTTCGCAAATAAGCGAGAATAGGGATACTTCACCGTCTCAAAAGTCAAGAGCGGCCTTTAGGCGATATGGGGCGCCTTCCGCTTTTCTTTACGGTTTTCTCATATACGTCCAGTGGCGGTTATGGTTTGATGTTTCCGGAAACGTATCCCCTGCTTTTAGTTTTATTTTTCTTGGATTTTTGACGTTATCGCCGGTTTCGCCAATTTCGATGTACATCCCGTTGTTTGGAGCTTTATCGCCCGGTTTAAAATGGCGCTGTTGCCCCATTGGAATCCCCCCTTATCCGAAGTACATTTTTATCATGCCCGTCCGCCCGTTTATTCATAACAAAAAAGCACCGGCATATCGCCGGTGCAACTCGTCACAATAAAGATAGCAACACTGCTTTCTGGGCATGAAGCCGGTTTCCCGCCTGCTGAAACACAAACGAATTTGGCCCGTCAATCACGTCAGCCGTTACTTCTTCACCGCGATGGGCTGGCAAGCAATGGAGAAACATATAATCTTGTTTTGCATGCTTCGTTAATTCGCCGTTTACTTGAAACGGCTGAAACACCGCAAGACGTTGCTCGCTTTCTTGTTCTTGGCCCATGCTCGTCCATACGTCTGTATAAATGACGTCAGCGTCGGCGACCGCTTCGACTGGATCGTGCGTTACCGCAACGGTTGCTCCCATTTGTTTTCCAATTTGCATCGCCGCATCTACATATTTTTCCTTCGGCTCATAGCCAGCCGGACAAGCGATTACACAGTCCATGCCGACTTTTGCCGCGGCAATCATCAGCGCGTGGGCGACGTTGTTGCCGTCGCCGACATAAGCAAGTTTCAATCCTTTCAACGTTTTCTTTACTTCATAAATCGTCAATAAGTCCGCTAGCGCCTGGCAAGGGTGGTCGTCATCGGTAAGCCCGTTAATCACGGGAATCGTCGCATATTTTGCGAGCTCTTCCAATTTGCTATGAGCGAATGTGCGAATCATAATCGCATCGACGTATTGCGATAATACTCTCGCCGTATCGGCGATCGTTTCCCCTCGTCCAAGCTGCAAATCGCTGCTATTTAAGTAAAGCACGCTTCCGCCGAGCTGAATCATCCCTACTTCAAACGATACTCTCGTTCGGGTTGACGGTTTTTCAAAAATCATTGCTAACGTTTTTCCAACAAGCGGGGTATACGGTTGCCCGGCAAGCTGTTTTTGTTTTAATTCCCCTGCAAGCGTTAATAAATCATGAATAGCTTCTGTCGAAATATCGATCAACGTTAAAAAATCTTTTCCCTTCAGCGAAGCGACTTTGTTCATATAATCACCGCTTTCTCTGTTTGTTTTTTCTCGTCAAGCCACTCTTGAATGGATGAAACAGAAAACTTTTCCACACCGATCGCTTGCAAAAAGAGTTGGAACGTCTCTCTTTCGGTAAACGTCATTATTTGCCGCGCCAACGCAAGCATTCGCTGTTGCGCACCTTTTTCGTCTTTTTGCAAATCGAAAAACGCCAACGCTTCCTTGCGTTTGACCCATTCAGAAAACGGCAGATCAGAAACTGCAATTAATTGTTTTTCTTTCAGCATCTCAAGAAGTTCATCGCTTACCTCGCCATTGACATAAATTTCGCGAGCGCCGCGTTTTTTCGACAAATAGGAGTAAAACGCCTTTGCCGCCGCTTCTTTCATCGTCTTCGCGATGCTGATTCCTTCCCCTGTCGACTTCATTTCCGGGCCGACGAGCGGATCGACACCAGGCAACTTATGAGTTGAAAACACCGGATATTTTAGGACAAGATACGGCAAGTTCACCAAACGGCGTTGTTTTTCATCAACGACATCGTTTAAACATTTCCCGAGCAATAATTTTGTCGCAATTTGCGCGAGAGGTATGCCTGTCGCCTTGCTGACGATCGGAACAGTCCGGCTGGCGCGCGGGTTCACCTCCAATACGTATACGCGGCCGTTGGCAATGACGTATTGAATGTTCATAATCCCTTTAAATTTCAATTTTTTTACAATTTTTTCGGCATATTCAATGATTTTCGCTTGTTCTTCATTAGCAATCGTTTGCGCCGGCAGCACTGCATAGCTGTCTCCGGAATGCACCCCCGCTTTTTCCACGTGTTCGATGATCGTCGGAAGCAAAATGTCGCTTCCATCTGCAACAACGTCGACTTCCGCTTCTTTTCCGTCTAAATAGGCGTCAATTAACAGCGGATACGTAATCGCTCCTTGCTCTAGCAACTCGCGCAATTGTTGTTCATCTTTGACGATGAACATTCCTCTGCCGCCGATGACGTAAGAAGGGCGGAGCAGTACCGGATAACCGATTTTTTTTGCGTTCGAAACAAGTTCTTCTTCGTTGTTCGCCATCATTCCCGGCACATGCGGAATGTCCAATTCTTCTAATAGCTGATAAAAACGATCGCGGTCTTCCAGCTGGTCGATAATATCGTAGGTGACGCCAAGAAGAGGAACATTCGCTTCTTCAAGCCCTTTCACGAGATTAATCGCCGTCTGTCCTCCAAACTGAACGATTACTTTTTTAATTTGTTCCGCTTCAATGACGTTCAACACTTCTTCTAGCGTGAGCGGCTCGAAATAAAGGCGGTCGGCTACGGCAAAATCGGTGCTGACGGTTTCCGGATTGTTGTTCATTAACACCGTTTCATATCCTTCTTTTTGCAGCGCGTATACGCTATGCACGGAACTGTAATCAAATTCGATTCCTTGCCCGATTCGAATCGGCCCCGCGCCAATAATTAATACTTTCTCTTTATCGCTTTTTTTCCGCTCATCTTCGCCGAAGTATGTCGAATAATAATAATCCGTTTCCGAATGGAACTCCGCCGCGCACGTATCGACCATTTTATATGATGGGACGATGCCAAGCTGTTTTCTCTTTTCTCTTACGTCACTTTCTTTCACGTTCCATGCTTCTGCCAAAAACGCGTCGGAAAATCCTTTTTCTTTCAATAAACGGAACATCGCTTCATCGATTTCGTCTAAACTCGTTTCTTTCGCTTTCTTTTCTAATTCAATCAGCTGATAAAATGAATTCAAGAAGAAACGGTCGATTTTTGTCCATTCATATACAGCATCGATCGTTTCTCCGCGTCGGAACAGTTCGAGAATCGCAAAAAAGCGGCGGTCATCTTTTCGGACAAGCAGCTGTTTCAATTCGTCATTGGTTTTGTCCGCGAGTTCTGGCAAATATAATCCTTTATTCTTTCCTTCTAATGAGTAAACCGCTTTTTGAAACGCGCGTTCCATGTTGCGGTCGATCGCCATTACTTCCCCCGTCGCTTTCATTTGCGTGCCAAGCTGGCGATCGCCGAAAGGAAATTTATCAAACGGCAAGCGCGGAAATTTCACGACGACATAATCGAGCGCCGGTTCAAAACTCGCATACGTCGTTTTCGTTACCGGATTAAGCAGTTCGGCCAACGTATAGCCGACCGCTAATTTCGCGGCTATGCGCGCAATCGGATATCCCGTCGCCTTGGATGCGAGCGCCGATGAACGGCTGACGCGCGGATTCACTTCAATTAAATAATAGCGCTTGCTGAACGGATCAAGAGCAAATTGAATGTTGCATCCTCCAATGATGCCGAGCGCGGAAATAATTTTGATCGCTGATGAGCGCAGCATTTGATATTCTTCGTCCGTCAACGTTTGCGACGGGGCGACAACGATCGAGTCGCCGGTATGGATGCCGACTGGATCGACGTTTTCCATATTGCAAACAGTAATGCACGTATTCGTATGGTCGCGCATTACTTCGTATTCAATTTCTTTATATCCAGCCACGCTCCGTTCAATGAGACATTGCGTAATCGGGCTTTCCGCGAGCCCTTTTTCGACTAAAGCAATAAATTGTTCCATCGTTTCCGCGATTCCCCCGCCCGTTCCGCCGAGCGTATAAGCGGGACGAATAATGATCGGAAATCCGATTTTTTCGGCAAAAGCGACCGCTTCATCGACGTTCGTAATAATTTCGCTTTCCGGAACCGGTTCGCCAAGCTCATACATGAGCGCGCGAAACGCTTCGCGGTCCTCACCTCTTTTGATCGCTTCAATCGGCGTTCCGAGCAATTTTACCCCATATTTTTCCAAAATCCCGGCTTCATGAAGCTGAAACGCCAAGTTTAATCCCGTCTGCCCGCCAAATGTCGCGAGCAGTCCGTCAGGACGCTCTTTCGCGATAATCGCCTCCACGCTATCTACCGTCAACGGCTCAAAATAAACGGCGTCGGCATGAACTTCATCCGTCATAATCGTCGCCGGATTGTTATTCACTAAAATAACGCGGTATCCTTCTTCTTTTAAAGCGATACACGCTTGCGTGCCAGAATAGTCAAATTCCGCCGCCTGCCCGATGACGATCGGGCCGGAGCCGATGATTAAAATTGATTGCAGCGATGTATCTTTAGGCATACACTTTCTCTCCTTTTACTACCGTTTGCAAAAACTCGTCAAAAATATGGTTCGTATCGCTTGGACCCGGATGTGCCTCCGGATGGTACTGCACCGATAAAATTGGTTTATGGCGGTGCACCATTCCTTCGATGGAACCGTCATTGACGTTTGTAAATCGGATGTCAAACGGTGTGTTCGCCAAACTTTCTTTCTTGACGACATAACTATGATTTTGCGATGTCATAAACACCTTTTGTTTCACCGCGTCATAGACAGGCTGGTTTGCCCCGCGATGGCCGAAACGGAGCTTTTCCGTATCTGCGCCGTATGAAAGCGCCACTAGCTGATGGCCAAGACAAATTCCTAGCGTTGGATAACGGTCAATGATTTTGCGGATGTTTGCCAGCTGTCCGGAAAGCTGCTTCGGATCTCCAGGACCATTGGATAATACGATTCCATCCGGCTTTATCGATTCGATCGTTTCGAATGAAGTATGATACGGAACGACGGTAACTTTGCAGCCCCGCGCTACCAATGATTGCAAAATCGATTTTTTGTAGCCGAAATCGATTAATACAAGATGAGGCTCGCCGCTTCCATATGTCTCTATCTTTGCAGTCGACACATCGCGGACCGGAAACGGATTTTCAGCAAACGCCGCTGCGTCGCACGATGGCGAAACTGTAAGTTTTGCCATCATCGTTCCTTCGTTGCGGATTTCTTTTACCAACGCGCGTGTATCGACATGGGTTAACAGCGGAATATTCCATTGTTGCAAATACTCTTTGAAACTATATTTCGCGTCGTAATGATATCCGCGGCTGCTCGCTTCATAAACGATCACCGCCTGTACGTGCGGGCGCTTGCTTTCAAAATCATCCGCATTAATTCCGTAATTTCCGATTAACGGATACGTAAACACGATGATTTGATTTTTATATGAAGGATCTGTCAGCACTTCTTGATAGCCGGTCATGCCGGTAAAAAAGACGATTTCCCCGCACACTTCGCCATTTGCAAGCGGTGATTCTAACTGTCCGACAAACGTCTTTCCGTTTGCCAAATGCAAATATGCTTCCATGAACGACACCTCATGCTCGAATTTTTATTTATACAACAGAATTTTTATTCATTCATAAGGATAAAGAGGCAGCTAGCGATTATTTCGCAGCTGCGGTTTTGACTTCCTGTATCGTTTGTTTGATTACTTTAACCGCTTGATCCAATTCTTCTTTCGAAACAATCAGCGGTGGCAATAGCCGAATTACGTTTGGTCCGGCCGTTAATACGAGCAATCCATTTTCATGAATGGCCGGGATTAGTTTTGCAACGTCTTCGCCACATTCAATGCCAACTAACAGGCCGAGACCACGCACTTCTTTTACTAACTTGAATTCGCTTAACGCTTCTTGCAGACGCGCTAAAAAATAGTCTCCTTTTTCTTGCACTTCTTGCAAAAAGTCAGGCTGAAAAATGATTTGCAACGTCGCTTTTGCGGCCGCCATCGCAATTGGATTGCCGCCGAATGTGGAACCGTGCACCCCCGCCGTAAACGTATCTTTCAAAAACGCCTTGCCGATCATCGCACCAACCGGAATGCCGCTTCCTAATCCTTTTGCGCTCGTAATAATATCCGGCTCGATGGCAAAATGTTGATACGCAAACGGCTTCCCGGTGCGCCCGATCCCTGTCTGCACTTCATCGACAATAAACAGCGCACCATATTGCTTGCAAAGCTCGGCGATTTTTTGCAAAAACGCAGCATCGGCCGGTCTGACCCCGCCTTCCCCTTGAACGATTTCCACCATCACCGCCGCGACATCTTCGCTCATTTCATTTTCCAGTGCTTTGATATCATTAAACGGCAGATGGACAAATTCCGGCAAAAGCGGGCCAAACCCTTTGTATACTTTTTCTTGTCCTGTGGCCGACATCGTCGCAAACGTCCGCCCGTGAAACGATTGCCGAAACGTAATGACTTTATGGCGTCCTGTATGCTTGCGCGCCAATTTTAATGCCGCTTCGTTCGCTTCCGCGCCGCTATTGCAGAAAAATACGTAATCACCGCAGCTATTTGCAACGAGAAGTTCCGCTACTTCTTCCTGCAGTTCAATAGTAAATAAATTGGAAACATGCCAAAACCGATTGAGCTGTTCTTCGATTGCTTTCTGCACCGCAGGATGGCGGTGGCCAAGATTACAAACAGCGATTCCGGAAACAAAATCCAAATACTGTTTTCCGTTTGTATCGGTAACCGTCGTCCCTTCCGCTGATTTTACACAAATATTCCAGCGGTTATATGTTGGAAATAACGCTCCCATTAATAGACCCCCCACTTCGTTTCGAATCGTCGTTCCATATAATTGCCCATTTTCATAAAACGGCGCTTTTCCGCTGACGATCATCACTTCATGAAGCGATTCCGACAGCGCGGCAATCGCCGCTTTTACTTTTGGAATCATCCCTCCCGTAATGACGCCTTCGTTTATCATTCGCTCAATCGCATCGATCGTTGCCTGTTCAACGACAGCGCCGTCCCGCAAAATTCCCGGAACGTCCGTCACAAACAGCAGCTGCGCCGCCTTGATCGCTTTCGCTACCGCACCTGCCGCCGTATCGGCGTTAATGTTATATTTTTGGCCGTCTTTGTCTGTTCCGATCGGCGAAATGACCGGAATGTAACGCGACTGCAACAGTTTATCAACAAAAACGCCATTGACGTTGACGACTTTCCCGACATATCCGAGTTTTTCTAAGTCGATTGGCGCTGCCTGCAATAAGCAAGCGTCTACGCCGGAAACGCCTACTGCGGGCAATCCGTACTGCTGCAACAACGCAACAAGCTGTTTATTCACTTTGCCCGCCAAAATCATTTCCACTACTTCTAATACTTCTTTTGTCGTTTTGCGCAACCCGTTCACAAATTCACTATGCACATGAAGCCGCTCCAGCATTTTTCCGATTTCCGGGCCGCCGCCATGAACGAGGACAACGTTCATGCCTTGTTCATACATCGCTTGCAAACTCGTAAAAAACGACGGCGATAAATCGCTTAACACGCTTCCTCCGCACTTGATGACAACTGTCTTCTCCATCTCCCTCTCCCCTTATTACGTGCGATAACTCGCGTTAATTTTCACGTAATCGTAAGTTAAGTCACAGCCCCAAGCAATTCCTGTCCCGCTGCCTAAATGCAAATCTACTTCAATGACAATCTCGTCGTTTTGCAAGTAGGCGCTCGCTTCCTCTTCGGAAAACGGCTGTGGCTCGCTTCCTTTTAGCATGGAAATCGGGCCGATCGAAATATCGACATTGTCCGGATCCACCATTGCCCCTGCGTAGCCGATCGCGCAAATAATTCTTCCCCAATTCGCGTCGGCGCCATAGATAGCCGTTTTTACTAAATTGGAGCCAACGATTTGCTTGGCGATTTTTTTCGCATCATCATCCGTTTTTGCCCCGTTCACGCGCACTTCGATTAACTTCGTCGCTCCTTCGCCGTCTTTGGCGATTTGTTTCGCTAAATCTTCACACGTTTTTTTCAGCGCTTCATAAAAATTTTCCCAGTCCGGATGATCCGGCGTTAATTCCTTATTCCCAGCGAGCCCGCTCGCCATCACAATGACCATATCGTTCGTGGACGTATCTCCATCTACCGTAATTTGATTGAACGATACATCCGTAATCGAACGGAGCGCTTCTTGCAACAGCGGCGAAGAAATATTGGCATCGGTAGTGATAAACGCCAGCATCGTCGCCATATTCGGATGAATCATTCCCGAACCTTTCGCCGCGCCGCCGATCGTCACCGTTTTTCCATCAATGGTCGTTTGGTAACACGCTTTTTTCATCACCGTATCCGTCGTTAAAATTGCAGTTTGAAACGCCTCCGCATTTTCCGGTAAGATGCCCGGCTGCAATTTTTTCATGCCTTCGCGGATTTTCTCCATCGGCATAAACTCACCGATCACGCCGGTAGAAGCGACCGCAACGAGATGCGGGGCAATGCCGAACTGTTGCGCGCATAACTCTCTCATTTCATACGCATCTTTTAATCCTCTTTCTCCCGTACACGCATTTGCGCACGCGCTATTGACAACAACCGCTTGCAATTTTTGTTCAGTCGCGATGCTTTGCTGCGTCACTTTCAGCGGGGCAGCTTGAAAATGGTTTTGCGTGTAAACCGCGGCGCAAGAAGCCGGCACATCGCACACGATGACGCCCAAATCTTTTTTCGCATAGCGCAAACCGGCGTGCACTCCCGCAGCTTTAAATCCTTTCGGCGTGACAACCGTTCCTTCAGCAATATAAGAAATTTTCGTTTCTGGCTTTTCTTCCTTTGCGATCACCATCGTTCGATCTCCTTCCTCATGGATAAATCGGGCCTAACGTAAGTCCGCTTTCTTCCTCCCAGCCCATCATCACGTTCAAGTTTTGAATCGCCTGTCCCGCCGCTCCTTTGACGAGATTGTCGATGACGGAAACAACGGTCACTCTTCCCGTTCGTTCATCATACGCAACTCCGATGTCGCAATAGTTTGAACCGTACACTTCTTTTGTGGCCGGGAATTGTCCGGGCTTGCGGATGCGGACAAACCTCGAATCTTTATAACTTGTTTTATATAAATCATGCAACGTCTCTATCGTCAGTTCTTTCTTCGCTTTCGCGTAAATCGTTGCCATAATTCCTCTTGTCATCGGAATTAGATGTGTGCTAAACGTAATCGACTGAATGCGCTCGTTCCAAGTTTTCAGCATTTGTTCGATTTCCGGGATATGCTGGTGGGAATTCACTTTATAAATTTTGACATTTTCATTGATTTCCGAAAAATGAGTATTTAACGATGCTTTTCTCCCTGCTCCCGACACCCCGGATTTTGCGTCAACAATAATCGAATCTTCCTCGATCAATCCCTCTTTTACGAGAGGGGCTAGCCCAAGCAAAGTAGCGGTCGGGTAGCAACCCGGATTAGAAAGAAGCTGCGCATTTTCAATTTTTTCTTTATTCCATTCTGTCAATCCGTATACCGCCTGTTGCAAATAGTGATCAGAAGCGGTTTGTCTTTTATACCACGTTTCGTACACGGATCTATCTTTCAGGCGAAAATCGCCGGATAAGTCAATCACTTTCACTCCTTTATCCACCAACGCCGGCGCAAGCGAGCTGGAAACACCTGGCGGAGTGGCAAAAAAGACGATTTCATGCTCATTCGCCATTTGTTCGACATCGATTTTCCGAAGAATCGCTCCCTCGATTTCGCCGACATGCGGGAAGCTTTCCGATAAATCGATGCCGTCTTGTGAAGAAGAATAAAGAGAACAGCTACGAACATGCGGATGATGTTGTAAAAACCTTACCAATTCCACACCGCCATACCCTGTCGCACCAATGACTGCGATATTCATCCCTTGCCTCCTCAACCGAATGATCTTTCATGTAGTTACCATTATAATACTGTATAAAAATAAAATCAAATGTATATTTAGTTATTTTCTCAATATTTTTTAATCATTTTTAAAAACAATTTTCAATGCCCTTACATCATTTTTCTTAAATTTTTATAAAAAGGCCGTTCACATTGCGGAAAAACATAGTATTGGTTGCACGTCTTCACGCCATTTCTCAAAAATGATGCAAAAAAAGGCGGAAATCAACAACCGAAAAAAAAAACGAGATGCATTCGTTGATGCATCTCGTTTTATGAATAAAGAACAACCATCGCAACCAAAAAATAAATCGCGTTGGCAAATTCTAATATTCCGATTTTCATAATCGGCAACGATTTTCCATACAAATAAACTGCCCGAACAACGCTTGGCACATAGGCAAGAACAAGCAACGGGTATCCGATGACAACGAGCGCGATCATTAATAGTCCATGGTATCCCCATGATAGCCATTTGTACATTGGATTTTTCTTTTCGCGAATCATTGTTTTTACGTAAAAGGTGCTGCCGAGAAAAAAGAGAAAGCAAAAAGCGGCGATTTCCAACGCTTGTACCGTTAATGTCCCGCGCCCGATATAAAAGCTGGCAAGTCCGCCGATGCAAAAAGCAGCGATTGCCGCAACATCATTCCAAAAAGCGCGCTCCTGTTTCCGTTTCGTATAATAAATATTGATGAGGAAAAGCGGGATCATCGCCATTCCAAAATAAAATAAAGACGGCGCGTACCATAAGCAAATAACAAGCATCGCTGCGGCAATGGCAATGTAGAAGGAAAACGATTTCTTATACTCTTGTTTACGCTTTGATTTGATTGACATCAACAGCGGGTATGTCGCCAAATATAAGAAAAGCCAGCCTAGAAATAACGGCAGATGAAGCCATGTAAATCCACCCGCGTATGCTCCCAGCAAAAACGGAATGACAAGCATCGCCCAAGCGCCATGCTGTTTCGGAACGATCCATTTTTGCTTTTGTCGGTTTTCCATCGCTCTCACCCCCCACTTACCGGTGGAATAAAGGCAACAATATCGCCAGGCTGAAGCGTTTGATCGTCGCGGGCATATTCCTCGTTCACCGCGACCATCACTTGTTTTAAATCAATGTGGTAACGGTTTTCGACTTCTTGCTTTAACTCCTTTACCGTTTCGGGAACGTTAGAAAGCACGATACGCCCCTCTCCAACCGCTTCCTGCAAATGCGCAAAAAAGAGCAGTGTAATCATGGCAAATCCTCTCCTTCCGGTTTTCCCGTCGGGTACGCTTTCGTCCCTAGTTGATTGCCGACCCATTCCGTTCCGTCTTCCCAATGCTCTTTTTTCCAAATTGGGACAATTTGTTTAATGCGCTCAATCGCGTATCGGTTCGCCTCGTACGCGTCGTTGCGGTGCGGCGACGAAACAGCGATAACAACGGCGATATCGCCGATATCAAGCTTGCCGATTCGGTGCGTAATCGCCACTTTCGTTTCCGGCCATTTTTCGCGAATTTCCGCGCCGATTTGTTCGAGCATTTTTTCCGCCATCGATACGTACGCTTCGTATTGCAAAAACAACGTCCGTTTTCCGTTTGTCCATTCGCGCACCGTCCCGGCGAACGTCGTCACCGCCCCTGCTTCGGGACGCATCACTTTTTTCACCACATCCTCGATGGAAACAGGCTTATCCGTAATCATAAAAAGCCGTTCATTCATTCGCCTTTTTCACCTCATTCATTAACCAATGTAAATAACTTTCTTCATCGTCGATAGAAAATAAAGGATATGGAATAAAAGATAATTGCGAAGGAGACTCCCACGCAATTACGGCGATAATATTAGAAAGCTGTGAAAGCGAAGCCCAGTCGTCCTTGTTTCGCAGCATGACCACTTTTTTATACGTCTCTTTTTTGTAGCCTTCGACAAGGACAAGATCAAGCGGCAAAAGCTTATATAATGATAAAATTTGCGCCAGCGACCACGTCGGCTGCCACGCATGAAGCTCAAGCAACCCGCCGCCTTCCACCGAAACGGCAACCGCTCCCGCTCGTTCGTGGCGCCTTGAATCCGTATAAGCATCGCTTCTTTCAGGATAGCCGCCGTGGCCATGGTGCTTCACCGTCCCGACGCGGTATCCTTCCTTTGTTGCCGTTTGCACCCATTTTTCGATGAGCGTCGTTTTGCCGCTATTTTTATAGCCAACAACTTGCCAAACGTTCATATGTCACTTCCTTCTTCATCTTCTAGCAGCAATACATCGACGGTATCTCCTTTCGCAAATCCGCGCGTCCCCCCCGGAAGCACCATCAGCGCATTTGCTTTGGCCAACGATGTAACAATATTCGACTTATCCATCCCGACAGGCGCAACCGTCAGCCGGCCATTTTCGACCGCCACATAACTTCTGACGAACCGGGTAAACGGATTCGGTTTTGGAAAGTCGGCCATCAACGTTGCCGTCGCTTTCCGCAAATACGGTTTCGGCGAAAATAGACGCGTCCGCACGACAGGGCGCACAAACAACTCATATCCGACGTAGCACGCCGATGGGTTGCCCGACAGCCCGAACAGCAGCTTGCCATCCAACTGCGCAACCGTCGTCACACTGCCCGGTCGCATCGCCACTTTATTGAACAATACTTCTGCGCCAAGACGTTCGTAAATGACCGGCAAATAATCATAATCTCCAACGGAAACACCACCCGTCGTAATAAGAAAATCAACTTGCGGCAATGCCTTTTGTATCGCTACAAAACATGTGTCCACATCATCCGCTAATTTTCCAAAATAGACTGGCTCCGCACCGCTGCGGACTACTTGCGCTTGAATCATATACGCGTTGCTGTTGCGAATTTTGCCGGGAACAAGCGGCTCGGAGACGTCGAGCAGCTCGCTGCCTGTCGCAAAAATGCCAATTCGCGGTTTTCTCGCAACTTTTACTTTGGCGTATCCGAACGTCGCTAACAACGCTTGTACGCCCGGATTGATAAACGTTCCTTTCGGGACGAGCACATCCCCTTTTTTCGCGTCTTCTCCTTGAAATGAAATATTATCACCTGGTTGAAAAGGGCGTTTGATGGACATATACGTTTTTCCGTCGCGATCATACTGTTTCGCCAATTCCAGCATGACGACCGCATCGCATCCATCTGGAATTTGCGCTCCCGTCATAATGCGCACCGCTTGAAACGGCTGAACCGTCTTTGCCGCAACTTGTCCCGCTCCTATCGTTTCAATCACTTCAAATTCTACCGGATTGTCAAGCTTTGCTTTTGCGGAGTCAGCTGCGCGTATCGCAAAACCGTCATAAGGAGAACGATCGAACGGCGGAACATCATGGTCTGCGCGCAGTTCTTCCGCCAAATACCGTCCGTACGCTCTCTCAAGCGGAACCGTTTCCGCTTCCCCTTCCCGCGCATATTTCATCACCTTTTTGATCGCTTCCGTCACTGGAATTGGAATTCGTTTTTCTACCATGCCTTTCTCTTCCTTTCTCATTTCATGGATGCCCACGATGTTCATATTTTAATTTTTTACATCCAGAAGGGCAAGCAAACTGCCAAAGAAAGCAAATTTTTATCGGTTAATCCGCACAATTGATGGACTGCCAAGTTTTTAACTGCCGCATTCCTTTTTCTAATTTTTCATCGATGACATTTGCATCGGCAATATGTTGCAAAATCATCTGTCGGGCTTGATGAAAAATGTCTGCCGATTGCGCAATTTGCTCCGTGACTTCGCCGGCGGAATGATGCTGTTTGCGAATATCGTTAAGCACTTGCTCGATGTGTTTTTCGACATCACGAATAATTTGTAAAATCGCCATTAGTTTTTTGGATGTCTCAACGCTCATATGCACGGCTGTCTTGATCATCGCGGAAACCGTTTCCATTTGCTGCAATGATTGATGGATATCTTTTTGTACCATATCTATTAACTGATGAATGGATTCTGTGCTATCGGCAGTATGTTCAGCCAGCTTTTTGACCTCCGCCGCTACAACGGAAAAACCTTTTCCGTGTTCTCCTGCTCTCGCTGCTTCAATGGAAGCATTTAAAGCAAGCAAATTCGTCTGATCGGCGATCTCTTTAATTACTTTGACAATTTGTTCAATTTCTTTGGATCGCGTGCGAAGCCCTTGCATCGTTTCTGATGTTGCATGCATCTCACCGCCGAGTTTCTTCATTATTTCCTCCACTTCGCCAGCCATGCGAATGCCCGACTCTGACTCTTTCACCATATGCCTCGTAGATTCTACTAAATCTTTTCCTTGTTCAAGCAAAAAATTGGAAGTTTCGCAAGAAGATTTACTTAATGCATTGACATTATCAACCTTTTCTTTTATTCTTTCAACTAATTCGCCTAGAGCATGATGCTGGCTGTTGACGAACTCATGCTGCTGAATCGCTTCTCCAAGTTCTGTAAACAAATCATCGATCAACATCTGCATCATTGCTTCTTTTTCGACAAGTTGCTTTTCCGCATCTTCTAAACGGCTTTTTAACTGCTGATTTTCGTTTTTCCATTGTTCAACTTTCCACAATCGGAACATTCCCCATCCCTTCTTTCTTATTTTTATTGTATGGAAATGAAGCAAAGCTAGTTGTGATGTTCATCACATTTATTCGTCTCATTTCTCTCCTAACGCGATTTGTTCAAAATTTCTTCATTTATGTGATATGCATCACAACATGCAAAAAAGAAAAGAAATATGCTTAAGTTATAGAGATTTATACAAAGATGGAGGCGCCGATTATGGAAAAACGATTTACAGAACAATCGCTCATCGGTGATATCGTAGCACAATTTCCAAAAGCAAGCGATATTTTTCGATCATACAAAATCGATTTTTGCTGCGGCGGGCAACGCCCGTTAAAAGAAGCGATCGAAGAAAGAAATTTAGATGGCGAAGCAATATTAGAGCAACTAAATGCGCTTTACTCGCAATCGCTTGAAAAAGACGATAAAAATTGGTTGGAAGCACCTTACAGCGAACTGATCGACCATATTATTGCCAAACATCACCGCTACTTGGCGGAAGAACTTCCGCAGCTTAGCCCTTACGTGACAAAAGTGCTCCGTGTTCACGGGGCAAACCATCCGCATCTAGCGCAAGTCCATAAGTTGTTTAACGAGCTGAAAACAGAGCTCGAACAGCATACGATCAAAGAAGAAACTTACGCTTTTCCGCTTATTTTGCGTTTTGAAAAAACTCCGACTCCAGAAAACAGAGAATCGACAAAACAAGCAGTCAGCGAACTTGTCGATGAACATGACGCCGCTGGCGATATCATCAAAACGATTCGCGAGATTACGAATGACTTTACCCCGCCAGAAGATGCATGCCGAACATACCGTCTTGTCTATGATCGATTAGAAGCGCTTGAGAAAGACTTATTTGAACATATCCATTTGGAAAATAATATTTTATTCCCTCGCGTCCTTAACGAAACAGACATGTCCCGATAAACAAACGACAACCGGATTGCTCAACATAAGAGCAAATCCGGTTTATTTATCCGCCAATATATGACATTTCAATTTTTTTCCGCGTTTTTGCCGTTTGCTCCGTCCGTTCGTCGGAGTAGCGGTCTGTTCGCAGATGCCACGTTGAAGCAATAACATGTTTAATCTCTTCTTTATCCGCCCCAGAACGCAGTTTTTCCTTCAACGATACGCCGCTTGTGGCAAACAAGCACGTATATAGCGTGCCATCGGCGGAAATGCGCGCCCGTGTGCAGCTTCGGCAAAACGATTCCGTCACCGAGGCGATAAACCCGACTTCCACGTTCGTGCCGACGTAGCGGTAGCGGCTTGCCACCTCGCCGAAGTAGGCTTTTTCCACCGGCTCAAGCGGATGCATTTGCTGCAAGAGTTCATACATTTCTTTTTTCGTGACGACATAGGAAAAATCCCAACCGTTTGTCGTGCCGACGTCCATAAATTCGATAAAGCGAAGTGTAATGCCCCGTTCCTTAAAATAAGAAGCCATCGGGATAATTTGCGAATCGTTCATGCCTTTTTTCACAACCATGTTTACTTTGACGCCAAGCCCTGCTTCCACAGCGGCTTCAATTCCTTTTAACACCGGCTTGACCCCGACGCCAACCCCGTTCATTTTTTTAAACACTTCGTCATCAAGCGCGTCCAAACTGACGTTGACGCGCTTCAGCCCCGCTTCTTTCAAACGTTTTGCCCATTTCACTAAATGAATCCCATTCGTTGTAAGGCCAATATCGCGGATGCCGGGAATGCGTGTCAATCGCTCAATGAATACGTCCAAGTCGCGGCGCAGCAACGGCTCTCCTCCCGTAATGCGGATTTTTTCTACGCCAAGTTCTGCAAAACTTTCCGCAAGCAGCGCCATTTCCTCGATCGTTAATAATTCGTCTTCACGCAAAAAGCGAAAATTCGGGCCGAAAATTTCTGCCGGCATGCAATATACACATCGAAAATTACACTGGTCTGTCACAGAAATGCGCAAATCGCGAAGCGGACGGTTCCATTGGTCGACGACCACCGATTGTTTTGTTTCCATACCGCTTTCTCCTTTCAATTAGACTTAAAGCTTGTCGCACATAATAATAAGAAAAACGACAACACCATTGTCACCGCAACCCATGCCCACGCCAATTTCATTTCTCCGGATTCAATCGCCACATAAATCGCGGTTGGAATCGTTTGTGTCTTTCCAGGGATATTTCCGGCGAACATCAATGTAGCGCCGAACTCGCCAAGGCTTCGGGCAAAAGCCAAAATCGCTCCTGAAATAAGCGCTTTTTTCGCAAGCGGAATCGATATATGCCAAAAAACTTGATATTCATTCGCCCCATCGACGCGCGCCGCTCCCTCAATCATTTCATCGATTGCTTCCAATCCCGCCTTCGCTGATTGGTACATGAGCGGAAAAGAAACGACGCTAGACGCGATGACCGCCGCGTACCATGTAAACATAACCGGTGCGTGAAACAAAGCTTCTATTCCCTTTCCGATCACGCTATTTTTTCCAAACAAAATGATCAGCAAGAAGCCAACGACCGATGGCGGGAGCACAAGCGGCAGCATCAGCAATGTTTCTACCACCATTTTTCCTCTAAATCGGCGGCGCGCCATCCATTTCGCGATAACCGTTCCAAAAAAGACGACGATGGCTTCGGAAACGAATGCCACTTTTATCGACAGCCAAACCGGTGACCAAAACTCCGTCATGCCAAAAAAACCTCTTTCAACATCGCACATTTTTATTCACTATACAAAAAAAATAAGAGAAATGTTGTGACGTTACTCACATTGTATCATAATAAACGTGAAAACAGTTTTAGAAAATAATTGTGACATCATTGTGACAATCATCACAAATATAGCAAAATGTGATTTTCGTCACAACAATATTGCCTCATCGTTTCCTACAATGGAAGTAACGGCAAACTATCGAGGTGAGAACATGCTTGCAGCAAAAAAACTAGGCAACCACGACCGCTTTGCGCATTTGCGGGAATTGCTTCGTTCCGCGAAGCATACAGTCAAAATGCGAAAAGGAACGTTTTTATTCCAAGAAGGGATGGATGCCGCTGAACTGTATCTTATTCTTTCAGGCAAAGTGCAAATAAGTAAAATCGGCGCTGACGGAAAAGAGATGTGTTTTCGCATTTGCGGCCCTGGAGAAATTATCGGCGAGCTAACATTGTTTACTGCAGAACCTCGTTATTTACTAACGGCAAAAGTGATCGAAGATGGCGAAGTAGCAGCCATTAAAAAAGATGATTTAGAACAGCAGCTCTTAACTAATCCCGCGCTTGCCTATGAATATATGCAATGGGTTAGCACGCACGGCGGACGCAAACAAAATTTCGCGATTTAATTATGCACGGCAAAAAAGGAGCGCTTTACTCTACGCTCATCCGCATGTGCAACAGCTATGGCGTCAAATTGGATAACGGAAGCATCCTCATCGACTTAACGCTGAAAAACCAAGATTTGGCCAACTTTTGCGGCACCACCCGCGAAAGCGTCAACCGCATGCTAAACGCGTTAAAGCAGCAAGGCGTTCTTTCTATTAAAAAAGGGAAGATTACGATTCATGACCTTGATTATTTGAAAAAAGAGATTCATTGTGAAAACTGTCCAGCGGAAATTTGCTGCATTGAATAAAACAATCCCCCTCCCTTTCGATGGAAAAGGAGGGGCATCTTTCTTTTTATTGTGTAGTGCATATTACTTTTATTTTTCTATATAATCTTTTACAATGTAAACATAAAGGAATCTTTTATAGCGGCATGCCATTTCTCGTTTGGCAGAACGAGAGATGGTTAATGCCCGCTGTCATCTTCGCCGGTTTCCGTTACTTTTAGTATCGCTACAGCGCCTTTTTGCGCATGGTTAAATTGGTGGGTAACGATTGAGTAGTTGCCTGGGCGCGTGACGGTAAATTCAACGACTGCACCACCACTTGCCGGAAGCATCACGGTCTGCAAACCTTTTAGATGGTTGTTTGGATTACCATCGATATAGACGTCATCGAAAACGGTACCAACGACGTGAAACGAGCTAACTTCATTCGGACCGACATTTTCAATATAAATTCTGACTTTGTCCCCAACTTTAGCAACGAGCGGCTCCTCTTTTAGCGTAAACGTATCTCCATTCGTATTTCGATCACCTGTTTTTAGCGCTTTTGTCGAGAAGACAACATAGCTTGGTACCCCGTTTTGAAAATCATCCATGTCATTATATTTGTACCATTCGTTTTGGATTAATACAAATTCGCGGTCCACTTCGTTATCGGTCGGATAGCCGTTTTTCGGCTTGACGATAATCATTCCGTGCATGCCGTTAGCGATGTGGGCGAGCACCGGCTTCGTGCCGCAATGGTACATAAATACACCCGGATTATTCGCCGGGTACGTAAACGTTCCCGACTTATTCGGCATGACATCGACAAAATCTTTCGACGGCGAAGCGTGAACAGCGTGGAAATCCATGCTATGCGGTATCGCCGGATCCATATTTTTTAATGTAAAGTGGATTGTATCTCCTTCATTGACGACAATGAGCGGCCCAGGTACTTGCCCGTTGAACGTCCACGCTTTATAGATTTTTCCTTTGTCGATCTCGATGTCCGTTATTTGCGCAGTCATCTCGATTTTGACGTCATGCGGGCCGATTCGTTCCATTTTCAACGGAACTGGTTTTTGGTTAAGGTCTTTGTGTGCAGCAAGCGCCTCTGAATTTGTGTGATGGGCTCCAGCCTTTGCGCTTTCCTTTTCCGCTTCTTTTCCACCTGTATTTCCACAGGCAGCTAAAAGCGAGGCGGCAACCGCAATCGACACAAACGTATAAAACTTGCGCTTCATTTTTTCTACCTCCTTAAATTTTATGGATTTCTTACAACTTCAGAGTACCGAATGTACTGTTTTCCCCTAGTGATTTGCATCACGACTCATCGCTAATATTTGAATAGTTTGTGAAATACTGAACAATATTACTTATATTTACGATAAAAATTATTTTCGTAGAAAAAATGATAAATAATGCCATGGCTTCGTTTCACACCGTAAACATTTATTATGTTAGTTTCTCCATGTAGAGAAGATATGTTCTCAACAACAAAAACAGCGGACCGCTTGATGCGATCCGCTGTTTCACTAATGTTACGATACATATGTCTTTGCCGTTTTGCCTGCTTTTTTTCCGAAGACGGTGCGGTTAAGCAAGAAGCAAATTAGAGCAAATAAGCTGAGGAGAATAAATCCAAGCATGTAAGAACCAGTAGCATCTTTCACCATTCCCAGCAAAATCGGTGGGAAAAAGCCGCCGAGTCCGCCCCATGCACCGACGATGCCGGTGACGGCCCCTGTTTCCGCCGGGAACAGCTGCGGAACGAGCTTAAAGACCGCACCGTTTCCTAGTCCGGACATAATGGCGATAAATAAACATGCCGCTGTCATCACGATAATATTTTCCATTCCAAACGCAATGGCAAGCGCTCCAATCGTAATTCCGGCATAAACGAACGTCAATACCCGTTCCGCGCCGATTTTATCGCCAAGATTTCCGCCGATCGGTCTTGCGAGCGTCGCAATTACGGTAAACCCAGCAGCGCGAAGCCCGGCATCCACCGGAGTCAAACCGTACAAATCAATAAGCAGCGATGGCAAATAAATGCCGAATGCGACGAATGCTCCGAATGTAACGAAATAAAAGAGCGATAACGTCCACGTATGTTTGTACTTCAGCACTGATAACGACTCAAGCATTGTTTTTTGCTGCTTCGGCTTTGGCATATCCGGAGTAAAAAACCAAACAAGAAGAAGCATAATGACAACCGGGATCATCATTCCCCAAAACGCCCATTTCACTCCAAACGCCGCCGCGATCGACGGGACCGAAAAACTTGCTACTGCTGTCCCAATATTTCCCATTGCGTTAATGCCAAGTGCTGTTCCTTGTTTTTCTGGAGGTGTTAGGCGCGATACGAACGTTACAGAAATGGCGAACGACGTCCCTGCCATTCCGATGAAAAACGCCCAAAACATTAACATGGCGTATGAATCCGCAAAACCAGCGCCGACTAACGGAATAATCAAAAACAATAAAAGCAATGAAAACAATTGTCTGCCGCCAAACCGGTCCGTCCAAATTCCAAGCGGAATGCGCATGATAGAACCGAGCAATACTGGGATCGCTACTAAAATGCTTTTTTGCGTCGATGTTAGTCCATACATTTCTTGAAACGTGCTCGCCAATGGGGAAAACACAGCCCATACGGCAAACGCAAACGTCATTGCCAATGTTGTAATCGGCAAAAGCGCTTTTTGCTTATTCATCACAAACATCCTCCTTTTTGCTCACAGCCATGTAACTAAGGTCAAGTCCAAATGATTGTGAAAATTCCATTGCCAATACAATAAACTTGGATTACGGGAAAATAAAACCGCTTTTTACCGTTTTGTTTTTACACAATTTCACGGACTTGATTTGTAACTACATTCAGCATACGGAAATCGGAAACCAATGTTTGTGATGTTTATCACATTTTTTTACAGTGTCACATATTTGTAAAAAGTTGAATCGCTCAGCTGAACATAAAAAAACTGGCTCTCATGCTGAGAACCAGTTCAGTAAAATTGCTGTTTTTTCTTTTTTCGCAACGCTTTCGGAATGTATATGCAGTACGGTTCGCTTTCTAAATAATCGCCCGTGACGGCATACGCCCGCGAGCGCGAGCCGCCGCAAACGTAGCGGAATTCGCAGACGCCGCATTTGCCTTTGTATTTATCCGGGTTGCGCAAGTCTTGGAAAATTGGCGAATTCCGGTAAATTTCCGCAAGCGGCGTTTCCCGGACGTTTCCCGCTTTAACCGGAAGCAGCCCGCTCGGATAGACATCGCCAATATGGGAAATAAAGACAAAGCCGTTGCCGTCATTGACCCCTTTTGGCGCACGGCCAAGGCCATCAACTTGACCGGTCAGCCCTTTCATCAACACGTCTTCATAACGGATGCCGTCACCGGCAATTTTGTTTTCCCGCATTTTCGCCTGCAAAACGACGCGGCGGTAGTGCTGCCCTGCCGTCGTTTTTATGTCAAACGGAACGCGCTTGCTCGTTTCGTATAGCCAGCGAAACACTTTTTCATGCTCTGCCGGGGAAATCATGTCCGACTCTTTTCCCCGTCCCGTCGGCACGAGGAAAAAGACGCTCCATAGCACACATTTTAGTTTTTCAACTAGCTTTGCCATCTCATCAAGAGCATGGACATTGTACCGGGAAATAACGGTATTAATTTGCACCGGGATATCAAGTTCATGCAAATATTCAATCGCTTTGATCGTTAAAGCGAAAGATCCGGGAGTTCCGCGGAAATGATCGTGGATTTCCGCGTTTGGCCCATCCAAACTAAACGCCCAGCGGGAAAGGCCGATTTCTTTCGCCTTGCGAATCGCCTCTTTCGTCACATTCGGCGTCGCGCTCGGCGTCATTGAGACACGCAAACCTTTGTCAATCGCATATTTCGCAAGATCAAATACATCCGGCCGCATGAGCGGATCCCCGCCGGTAAACACGAGAAGCGGTTGATCCATCTCGTATATATCATCAATCAACTTTTTCCCTTCTTCGAATGTCAATTCGCGCGGATCGCGATGATACTGCGCTTCCGCCCGACAATGAAGACATTTTAACTGACACGCTCTCGTCAATTCCCAAATTACGATAAACGGATTTTTGTTAAAGTCCCTCACTATATTCCCCTCCTTGTTTTCATTGTACTGCAGAGGGGAGGATATACATGTGACATAAATCACAAATCCGTTTATGTCACTATATCGCCATATTCGTTCGGCATGTTTACATTGCGGAATACGATCTCGTCTTCCCAAAAATCTTGCTCGGTCACATAGCGAACATGGCAACGATCAAGCAACGACTTCATTCGGTTATCCTTTGCCTGCAGCAACTTTTCGATTTGCGCAAATGTTCGCCGATGATACATGCCGACTAACGGTTGAATGCGCCCGAAATGCGCACATATCACCGCATCAAACTTCTCGTTCGCATATTGAGCAAGTTTTACCGCTACTTCCGGTCTCATATACGGCATATCGCACGGCAGCACAAATATCCATTCCGTCCTGCTTTCTTTCATTACCGTATAAATTCCGGCAAGCGGTCCTTGCCCACGGTACCGTTCCTCGTCCATAATCACTTTTTCCGCTGTATGTTGCCGAAAACAGTCTACTAGTGAAGGATGACTAACAATATAAATATCCTCTACCACTGCGCGTAGCGCTTCTACAGCAATTTCAAAAAAATATGTTCCGTTCAATTTGGCAAACGCTTTCGGGCTGCCAAAACGCCGCGACTGGCCGCCCGCAAGCACAACCCCTGTCATTCCTTTCACCGTCTGTCCCCTTTCTGTAACATCTCTGTTTCACTGTATCATGAGGGCAGCAAAAAGAAAAGACTCCCGCAATTTCCCGGGAATCTTTTCCGAAAAAATTTATTGTTTTTTGCCGATCGCAACCCGCCAAATTTCCGGTCCTTCTTCTAAGTACTCCCAAGTAAATTGATCGGGGCGTTCCATCATAAACTGATAATGCAGCGGCCGCGGATCATGGTCGTTCGTCAGCTCCATCACTTCCCCTGGCTTCAAGCTATCGAATAAACGAAAAATCGCAGGATGTCTTTCTTTCGGTTCATAATCAGGCGCATGAATTTTTGCGGCAAATTGACTCATAATTGTTGCCTCCTTTATAGTATAATGAGTTATATACACATCATAATCGCTTTTGTCGTTTGTCGTAGTGATGAACATCACAACCTACAACATAATAATTTTCAATCGTTTAGGAAAGGAGAAATGGTGGTTGGAAGAGCTTGTTGGCTTTTGTTCGCAATGCGGCAAACCGATTCATTGTTTGCATGGTTTTTTAAACGGCATCATTAGCGACGAAAAAGAAACGTTGTATTGTTTTCAATGTTACGAAGAAAAAGAAGAAGCGAAGAGCAGCCGACAATGAGCAAAATAGAAAGCGTTATCATATAAGGATAAAAGAATCACAGCGCGAATCGCCGTGATTCTTTTTTTATTTATTCTTCTTCGGTCAAATCGGCAACCGGAAGCGCTTCTCCCTCGCCGTGTGTCGGTTTGCGCAAATGGAATAGCGATTTGACGCTGAATGCCATCAGCACGATGACGCCAATTAAGAAAATCGTATCTGGAACAGAACGGATCGTGAGCAAAGTTTGTATAAGATCCTGTTGTAAAAACGCTGGGGAACGCGATGCCCAATAGCCGTGTTCAAACGCTTCTTGTATTTGCAGAATACCGATTGGCAGCAGCGTCACTGCAATCATCCCGGCAAGCCCGATATTAAGCATCCAGCACGCGAATTTTAACCATTTATCATTCCATGCTTCCGGCTTGACGATATTGCGCAGCGAATACAGCAGCACCGCGATGCCGAACATTCCGTATACTCCCATCATCGCCCCATGGCCATGAGTCGGCGTCAAAAATTGCCCGTGTTCGAAATAGCTTACGGCCGGCAAGTTGATGAGGAATCCAAGCACACCGGCGCCGACTAAGTTCCAAATCGCTGTAGAAATCAAAAACCAAAATGTTGACTTATAAGGGAAGTTGACGCCGCCATCGCGCATCATTTTATATTGCTCATATGCTTCTAAAATAAGCAATGTAAGCGGAATGACTTCAAGCGCCGAAAAAACGGCACCAAGCGCAATCCATATTTCCGCCGAACCGTTGTAGTAATAGTGGTGTCCAATTCCAATGACCCCGCTGCCAAGCAAAATCGTAAATTGGAAATATAACGCTCTTACTGTAGAAGATTTTGTGACAAGTTTCATTTGCACTAACAAAAAGCCGATCACAACAACGGCGAACACTTCAAAAATTCCTTCCACCCACAAATGGATAATCCACCAGCGCCAATAATCAGCCATCGTAAAGTTCGTATCTGGCTTCATGAAGAACGCAAAGATATAAAAGAACGGCACCGCTATCGCCGAGTAGAACAATAAGTGAATCAAACCCCCTTTATCGCTCTCTCGCTTTAAGCCGCTTTTAATGCCGCGAAAGACGATAAACAGCCAAATGATCATGCCTACTACCAAAATGATTTGCCAAATGCGGCCAAGTTCAATGTACTCCCATCCTTGATGGCCAAGCAAGAACCAGCTGTTTCCTAAATATCCGTTCACACCGAGCCATTGGCCGATCATGCTGCCGCCGACAAGAACAACGAGCGCCCAAAACAAAATATCAACAAGAAGCCCTTGTCTTTTCGGCTCATGCCCGCCGACAAGCGGCGCGATAAAAATCCCCATGCCGAGCCATGATGTCGCAATCCAGAAAATCGCCAACTGTAAATGGTAGCTTTTCGCAATGTTAAACGGCAATAAATCGTGGATCCATTTGATGCCGAAAAAGCTGTCTGGCTCTACATAATAATGGGCAAGCAGCGCGCCGAACATCGATTGAACGAAAAACAGCACAGCAACAATCGCAAAATATTTTCCAGATTTCACTTGCGAAGGAGTCAAAGGCTGCTTGCGCAAATCGATCACAGGGAATTGCCCTTCTTTATACGCTTCTTGCATGCTTAATTGATAACGGTAGAAGAAGAACAAAATAATCCCGACAAATAAAATTAAGATTGTTACGCTTGCTCCGCTCCACCACATCGCGGAAAACGACATCGTATTTCCTGCATCTTCATAATATGGCCAGTTGTTTGTATACGTAATATGGTCCCCGATTCTTGGAGTGCTCGATAACCAAGCGGTCCAGAAGAAGAAATCGGCAATTTGCTGAATTTGATCGCTATCCGCTACCCAGGCGCGGTGTGCTTTTGGCATATCCTCCTCCTTAATCAATCCTTTTTGCAAACCCCAACCATCACCGTTTGTAAATACGCGACGATAATGGTCGCGGACTTTTTCCAGTCCGTATACTTGTGCGTCGGTTAACACGAGCACATCGGTAACCGGATTGTAGCGGTTTTTC
Organism: Parageobacillus thermantarcticus; assembly: GCF_900111865.1. Taxonomy (GTDB): domain Bacteria; phylum Bacillota; class Bacilli; order Bacillales; family Anoxybacillaceae; genus Parageobacillus; species Parageobacillus thermantarcticus. Next base: position 91,215 of record NZ_FOJS01000005.1, read on the forward strand.
CGCATTTCTTTGATTACTTTATCGCGAATAATCGTTTTTTCATCTTTCGATAGTTGCGAGAACGGTTTTCCATATCGTTCTTTTGCTTTATACTCTTGCATTCCTTCCGTATAAATCTTCAATGCCTCTGCCGTATAATCTGGACCCATGTAAGATCCATGCCCAAGCACAGTGCCGTAATCCATCAGGCCATACTTTTGAAACACTGCCTGTCCGCCGATAATCGTTTCTTTTGTCATCAACACTTCGCCGCTTTCGCTTCGCACTTCTTTTGGGCGCGGCGCCATTTCTTTAAAAATCCAATACCCGCCGACAAGCAGGACGGTAAAGCTGATTAAAATCGTAAAAATTAATATCGATTTAAGAAAACTATTTTGTGTCCGCCGTTCGGGACGGAAAGACGGACGAACGGATCGATTAACCTCCATCCATGATCAACCTCCTATCTTTGCTTCGCTCTCATTGTAGCGCCGCAAAAATAAAAAAAATGTGAGTCATGGCAAACGGATGCTATGATTTATGTCACAGCCCGCATATGAAGAAACTCATAAAATGGTAGTATAGAAATAGCGGAAATTCTTATGATCCTTGTTAAAGAAAACTCCACTTAATAAAAGTCACATTTTTGTCAAAATTGCGTAAGGAGATGGAATAATGACGAATGATTGGATGAAAGAACGTTTAAAAAATGTCCCGCTTTTTCGCGAGTTATCCGATCATGAACTGGAGTCGCTCGTATCGATTTCCCATGTGCGCGTCTATAAGCCGCGGACGTTCGTGTTTATGCAAGGAGATCCGTTAGAACGCGTCTATTTCATCCATTCCGGAACGGTCAAAATTTATAAAACGGATATGAACGGAAAAGAACAAATTGTTTCGATTTTGCAGACGGGGGAAATGTTCCCGCACGCCGGTTTTTTCCTAAAAGGCACGTATCCCGCACACGCGGAAGTCATCGAAGAAGCGACATTAATTGCAATTCCGATCGCGGACTTCGAACAAACGTTAATTTGCTATCCGGAACTATGCATTAAGCTATTCCGCGTCATGGGCGAAAAAATCGTTGATTTGCAAAATCGCTTGGAAGAACAAATTCTCCATAACACGTATGAACAAATCATCATGCTTCTTTTGCGCTTGACGAAAACAAACGCGGTGCAGCAAGGAAAGCTTTACCGCTTGACTGCCCATGTGACGAATCGAGAGCTCGCAAACATGATCGGCACCTCGCGGGAAACGGTGAGCCGAACGCTCAGCCAATTAAAGCGAAAAGGATTGATTGATGTCGATAAAGACGGGTTTTATCTGATCGATGCGGAAGGATTGAAAAAAGAAATTTTTTTCTAGCTGTGTGATGCAGATCACAACGTTTGAAAATGAGAATTACTATCATAGCAAGTAAAGGAGGGAATCATAGTGGGAACGATCGTCGAGTTGGATGTCCGTGAAGATTTACAAAAGAAAATCGAACCATTTGAAAAAATTATGAACGCAATTAAACCGCTTCAGGCAGGGGACACGTTTATTTTGCACGCACCATTTAAGCCGATTCCACTGCTTCCGATTATGAAGGCAAAAGGCTTTACGTATAAAGCGGAACAAATGGAAAAAAAGCATTGGAAAGTCACTTTCGTCAAACAAGGGAATAATTAAGTTGCGGAAAGCACGCAAAAAGCGTTTTTCCGGCGATTCAAGCCGTTGAACATGAGCGGAAGTTTGCGCAATCATTTAAACTTAATCGGGGTGATAACGGTGATTCTTGACAACCGCGGGCTAGAACCGCCGCAACCGATGATGCGGACATTAACCGCGCTTGCAAAACTCCAGTCCGGAGAAACATTGACGATCATTAACGACCGCCGCCCGATGTTTTTATACGAACAGCTTGATGAGCTCGGCTATAAACACGAAACCATCGAGCGGGAAGACGGCAGCTTTCAAATTACGATTACAAAAGGATGACAAGCATGATTCCAACGAATACGGCATATGAAACAAATATTCGCCTTCCTTTTTTATTTATCGTGTTTGGTGTCATCGCTTTCGCCGCATCACAAACGATCATGCTCGCCGCCGGGCCCACCATAGTAAACGGAGCGTTCCGCCTGCCAACGATATGGGCGGCGGCGCATTTGGCAATGCTCGGTTTTGCGCTGATGGTTGCGATGGGAGCAATGTACCAACTCGTTCCTGTCGCGTTTTTGACACCGATTTGGAGCGAACGGCTAGGGTTTGTGCAATTTTTCATCACCGCCGCCGGAATCGCGTTATTTTCCGCTAGTTTAGCGTTTCACGCACGCGCTGCATTTTTCCCAGGACTGCTGCTTGTGCTTGGTATCGTGCTTTTTCTTTTCCAAATGGCAATGACATTGCGAAAACAAGCGAAAAAAAATATGATGACATTGTTTGTCAGCACGGCGCTTGTTTGTTTATTATTTACAATCGTATTTGGGCTGACGCTTGCCTTTCACTTTTGGAGCGGCACACAAACGATGGATCATCTCTTTGCTTTAAAGACACACATCTTATTCGGCGTATTCGGTTGGTTTACCTTGCTGATTATCGGTTTTTCATATAAGATGGTGCCGATGTTTTCCCTCGCGCATGGATTTTCGATGAAACCGGCGCGCTATGTGTACGCTGCTTACGTCACCGGGCTGGCGGTAACGTTTGTAAGCTTTTGGAAAAATCATCAGGCGGCATTTGTCGCCGGTGCCGGCCTTTTATTTATCGCATTCGCCCTATTTGTTTATCATATATCGTCGATGTTGCGGAAACGGATGAAAAAAAGGCTCGACCGTCCATTCCAGTTCGCTTTATTGGCCATTGCGATCGCTCTCATTCTGCACGGGGCGGCGTTTATCTTGTCATTTTTCGGCGACCATCGCAAAATCGCGATTGTGATTTACGGCTATCTGCTTGGCTGGATTATGTTAAGCATCATCGGCTATTTATATAAAATTGTTCCGTTTTTATGGTGGACGCATCGCTACAGCAAAAAAATCGGCAAGGAAAATGTACCGACGTTAAAACAAATGATGAATGAAAATTGGACCGCCGTTCAATGCGCGTTGTTTACGATCAGCGCGATCGGCGTCACAATCGCGTTGGACGTCTCCAACTTGCCGCTATTTTATATCGCCCAAGGCGCAATGACATTGTTTTCTCTTCTTTTTGTCGGCACGGTTATTTCGGTTTTGCGGAAATAAAAAGGAGGCAATGATCATGGATATTCGCGAATTAGTACTTCAACAGCTTCGAACGGTTTTTGACCCGGAATTGGGGATCAATGTCGTTGATTTAGGATTAATTTATGATTTGCAAATCAGCGATGGCAACATATATATTTTAATGACGCTGACGACGCCGGGATGCCCGCTTCACGATTCCATCGTCGGCGGTGTGAAGCGCGCGCTTGAACATATCGACGGCATTCGTGATGTCAAAGTGGAAGTTACATGGAACCCGCCGTGGACGCCGGAGCGGATGAGCGAAGAAGCGTTGCGGCAATTAGGGCATTTTTCATAAAAACATATCGTTTTTTTCATCCGCTTTTTTCTCCCGACAACGCATAGCGGCTATGCTTTGCCTAGCATAGCCGCTTTTTCTACACATGTTTCGAAAACCACTTTACCGTCTCTAAAAGCGCTTCCCTTGTCACTTTATGCCCAGCCTGATCGTCGGAAATAAATTTTAAGTTTTCTTTTTTCTCTTGATAAAGCCGTTTTATCTGCTCATAAAATTCATATGTATAAGAATAAGGCACAACCGGGTCACACTTTCCGTGCCAAATAAGAAGCGGGCGGCCCGCCAATTTCTCCGGCTGTTTGGAAAGATCGTATTTCACTAACTTTGCTTTTTCCCGTTTTAATTGCTCGTCTGACAGCGGAATAACAACCCCCATTTTTTTCGCTGTTTCGACTAATTCGTCGAAAAACATTTCATAAGCGGGGCATCCCATCAGAGAAACAGCCGCTTTAATCCATGGATACACAGCGAGCGAACCGAATGTGGCGATTCCTCCCATCGATGTGCCGGCAAGCCCGACTCGGTCTGGGTCAATCAAGCGCCGCCGCTCCATCTCTTCTTTTATCCATTTCACTTCCGCAATCGTCTGCTGGACGACATGCCAAAACATCAACTGCAACTCACGCTCTGATAAAAACGTGCCGCGTTCCCCATGATAAAGAGCATCCGGTAACACGACGCGGTATCCTGCTTCGGCAAGCAAATACGCAAAATGCAAATTATGCTCTTTCGCGCTTGTAAATCCATGAATAAACAGAATGAACGGCAATCGTTCCTCTTTCTTTTCTTTTTTTACGACATGCAGCACAGGTACTTGGGCAACCGTTTCTTTTTCAATAATGACCATAAACCAAAACTCCTTCTTTTTTCTATATAGTGTAACATGTAGACAAAAAATTTGGAAAAGAGTTACACTATATTATAAAATAGTAAAATAAAGCAGAGAACCGTTTATACTTTAAAAACAAAAGCAAAGGAGTCATTATGAAGCGACATTTAATTGCATTAGATTTAGATGGTACGTTATTAAAAGATGACAAAACGATTTCCCCGTTTACGAAAGAAATGATTTTGCGCGCCAAAGAAGAAGGGCATCTTGTCGTGATCGCCACCGGCAGGCCTTACCGCGCCAGCAAAATGTACTACGAAGAACTTGGGCTCACGACGCCGATTGTCAATTTTAACGGCGCGTTCGTCCATCACCCGGCGGACCGTTCATGGGGAGTCCGGCATTTTCCGCTTCCGCTTGAAGCCGTCAAAGACATTATCGAAGTCAGTGAAACGTATTCGATTAAAAATATTTTAGCCGAAGTGATAGACAATGTATACTTTCATGAACATGATGAAGTGCTATTAGATATTGTTCGCCTTGGCAATCCAACAATCAAAATCGGCGATTTGCGCTATGCATTAAAAGACGATCCAACGAGCATTCTTATTCATACAGACCGACAGCATATCGATCAAATACAGTCATACTTATCCGCCGTCCATGCGAACGTATTGCATCACCGGCGCTGGAATGAGCCTTGGCATATGATTGAAATTATCCGCAGCGGCGTCCATAAAGCATTTGGCCTTAAGCAGATCGCCGATTATTTTCATATTCCGAAAGAACGGGTCATCGCTTTTGGGGATGAAGATAACGATTTAGAAATGATCGAATGGGCAGGTTATGGCATCGCGATGGGCAACGCCATTGAGCCGCTCAAACAAATCGCAGATGATGTAACGACAACGAATGAAGAAGACGGCATCGGCGTATACTTAAAATCGCTGTTAAAGCTGTAACGAATTGCCTTATTATCATTCCCTTTATCCGGTTACACTATCCATGACGCAACGCTGCGTCTTTACTTTTTCAAAGGGGGAATACGTCTTGGGCAAACGAAACAAGTCGAAACGCTTCATCCAACAAAGCGCCGATGCGGTAGAAAAACATGACGAACGAATCCCTTACCATATGACATACGCCGAAGCGGAAGCGCGCAAGGCGGAAAAAGCGTTTGAAACATCGCTTGGAGGCGAATAACGATGGGCAACCGGTTGTTTCAGGAAGCGCGCAAAGCGGTGATGCAGGCGAAACAATCAGCAAACGGCCAAGCGGATATCGAACTAGACCGCGCCATCGCTATCGCGAAAAATGCTTTATCGTCGGCCTACGCGCATTCTAATACGGCGGAAAAAGCGCAGCTGCGTCAATTTCAAGAAGAACTTGATCAACTCACTCGATAACGGTTGCGGCGCTCGTCCGCAACCGTTTTATGCGACAGAAAATTTGTCTTTTTCCTTCATCAGCGCTACACTAAAACATGTTCTTATCTTAACTTTGTAAGAGGTGGATACAGTGTCAATTCAAATTATTACTGACAGCGGCTGCGATCTTCCGTATGCTTATTTGCAAGAGCACAACATCGCATTTCTGCCGCTTCTTGTCCATTTTAATGGCGAAGAATATGAAGACTTTATCACCATCGAACCGAAACAAGTATATGACGCAATGCGCAACGGACAAATCGTAAAAACCGCGCAAGCGAATCCATTGAAAATGAAAGAACTGTTTACCAAATATGCAAAAGAAAACCGCCCTTGCCTATATATCGCGTTTTCTTCGCAACTGTCGGGTACATATCAAACCGCGATGGCGATTCGCAGCGAAGTGCTGGAGGAATATCCTGAATTTCAGCTGACGATTATCGATTCTAAATGCGCTTCGCTCGGACAAGGACTGGCGGTGATGAAAGCAGCGGAACTAGCAGAAAAAGGAACGCCGTACAACTTATTATGCGAAACAATTGCTTCTTACTGCCGCCATATGGAACATATTTTTACGGTCGATAATCTTGAATACCTGGCGCGCGGCGGACGAATCAACAAAGCAGCGGCAATGGTCGGCAGCCTTTTGAACATTAAGCCGCTCCTCCATGTCGAAGACGGCAAGCTCATTCCGCTTGAGAAATTACGCGGCCGTAAAAAAGTGCTAAAGCGCATGGTTGAAATCATGGGTGAGCGCGGCGACGATCTGCAAAAACAAGTGATCGGCATCAGCCACGGCGACGATGAAGAAGCCGCTCTGGAGTTAAAGCAGCTTATTGAAAAAACATACGGCTGCACGCGCTTTTTTATTTGCGAAATCGGCGGCGCGATCGGCGCTCACGCCGGACCGGGAACATTGGCGCTCTTTTTCTTGAACAAATATATCGAAGCATAAGTCCTCCTTTTCCACGCATACTAATGATGTAGACCGTGGATAAAGGAGTGCACGCCAATATGTCACATACAAGCGATAACGATAAAAAAGCGCGCGATAACAACGCGAAACGCCATGAAAAAAACATGCTTCGCGAAAAAAATCGCGAGGCGGGGAAGTTCGCGTACTCGAAAAAGACGGATCATTTATAAAAAACGGGCTGTCCTTTTATGCTGGACAGCCTTTATTCCATCCGAAATTTTGCCATCACCTCATGCATTTCATCAGTCAATTGTCTTAGTTTCGTCACTTTCTCCACCATTTTTTCAAACGCCGTCAGCTGTTCAGCCATCGATGCAGCGATTTCTTCGCTGCCAGCCGCTGACTGTTCGACGACAGCACTGATGCTTTCCACATTTTGCAATACTTTTTCTTCCAATTGTTTTGACATGTTGACACCATCGACAAGCGCTTGAATATCGACGGAAATGCCGGCTACTTTATCCTCAATTTCAGAAAACGCCTTCGTTGTCGTTTCAATCGTTTGCGATTGCTGTTCGGCAATTTTTACTCCTTGCACAACTGCTGAAGCAACGGAAGCAACACCTCGTTTAATGTGCGAAACCGTCTCGAAAATTTGTTTTGTCGCCTGTGCGGATTGCTCGGCAAGCTTGCGCACTTCTTCCGCGACAACAGCAAATCCTTTTCCCGCTTCTCCCGCTCTTGCGGCTTCGATGGCCGCGTTTAACGCCAGCAAATTCGTTTGTTCCGCAATCTCTGATATCGCCTTTGCCATTTGTTCAATATTGGCAGCATAGCTTGTAAACTCATTCGTCGCCTGTTCAATCAATAACGTGGCTTCATTGCTCTCGCGGATGAAGTGCATTTGCTGTTCCATCGCTTTTTGTCCATGTTGAATCGCTTCGACGACCGTCTCGCTGTAATGCGCTGTTTGCTTAGTTCGCTCCGCTGTTTTGGCAAACGTCTCATCCATTTTTTCAATCTGCTGCACTGCTTGTTGCAATTCTTCAGAGATGCTTTGCGCACCGGCAGATAGCTCATTGGTGGACAACGCCACTTGCCGGTTAATCTCCGTAAGCGTTTTGTTGTCTGCTTCAATTTCTTTCGCAAATGTTTCCACTTGTTGACTAACCGTCTCTACCGAGCGAAGCAGCCGTTTCAATTCCTCGACCATTGTATGAAATGCCGCATTTAATGCACCAAGCTCATCGTTTTGTTTATAATCAATACGCTCAACGAGCAAATTGCCCTCTGCAATTTTGGACGCATTATTGGCAAGCTGCTTGAGCGGATTCGTAATGGAGCGCGTTAGGCGCAGGCTTATCGCTCCCGATAGTACGATGAGGGCAATGCTGCCGATAACCGCCGTCCAAATGACAAAACGAATTTGCCCCTGCAAATCGCGCAGAAGCTCGTTGTAGTAATCGTTTGTATACAATTGCAGCGTATAGATGTCATTCACCGCTCCTTCAATCCGCATCGCCTGCCTTCTTATCTCTGACGCGTCGCGGCGATCAAGCGCGGCGAGCGAGGCCGTATGCACTTCGGCAAATTTTTGTTTCGCTTTCGCTAATAAAAAACGAAATTCTTTTTGCTTTAATGATTTTTCTAATTTGCTGATGAACTGCATTGTCGCTTTCGTTTGCACTATCACTTCCTGCTTATTTCCTTCCGTCATATTGTAAGCGGCGTTGTTTAAGCTCTGCTTTACCGACTCCATGCTTGCTTTGAGTTTTTCTACCGTCAGCAACACCGGCACCATATCTTTGTTCGTTGCCTGAATCGATAGCATATTTGCGATAATAAATCCCATCAGTATGATCGATGCAATAAGCGAAAAAAATGAATGAATCCATAATTTTCTGCGAATTGTCATTCTAATCCCCTTTTCTGTACTACTTACTTTGTCGTCACTTTTCTATCAATAATGTTTTGTTTCCACTGTTCGAGCAATTGTTGTTTTTGTTCATTCCATGGTATGACGCGAATCGGCGCGAGGCCGACCCCATTTTCCGCTAGCCCAAGCTGAACGGTGCCTGTTGGTAACTCCCCTTTTTCCACGTATTGTTTTAACACGCGGAACAAAGCGACATCGACATTTTTGACCATCGATGTCACAACCGCTTTTTCCGCGTAAAAATATTGGTCGCTGTCAACGCCAATCGCATACACGCCGCGCATTTCCGCTTCCCGAAGCGCGCCGACTCCGGTAAGTCCAGCCGCCGTATACACGACGTCGCACCTTTTAGCAAACATACCCTTGGCGATATTAGCACCGAGCTTGTCATCGCCAAAGTCGCCGGCATAGACAATTTGAACAGAAGCAGACGGCTTTATGGCATGAACTCCTTTTTCGAATCCCGTTGCAAATTTATGAATCAACGGCACATCCGCTCCACCGATAAATCCAAGGTGATTTGTTTTCGTCGTCAGCGCCGCCACCACTCCGGCAAGAAAACTCCCCTCATCTTCTTTAAACGTAATCGATGTCACGTTTGGCAGATCCGAAACAGAGTCAACTAAAATAAAACGCTGCTTTGGATATTGTTTCGCCACTTTTTCCAAATCTTTTTGCACCATAAAACCTAAACCGATGACAATATCATTGCCATCTTCAATAAGTTCCTTTAACCCTTGTTCATACGTTTTCGTATCTTTCAATTCCCGGTAATCAAAAATAATGCCTAGTTCGTCTCGTGCCTTCATTAATCCGCGAAACGCGGAGTCGCTAAACGATTGATCGCCAAGTCCGACGTCTGACAACATAATTCCAACTTTAATTCTATCTTTTTTCATTCCCGCTTCTTTCGCCGAACAGCCGACCATCAACGTGAACGTAGCCAATAAAGCAATAACAAGATGCCATATGCGTCTTTGTTGTTTCATATGTTTGTCTCCTTCTTTTTATAGTGTTCATTATTGTTTATCGGCATCGTTCGACATTTGTTAAGCTTTTTGTCAGAAAAAAGCAAAGCTGTAATTAATGAATCTCCAACATAAGGGACATATATCCTCTTTTATTTGAAGACGAAAACAATCTATTACGTGGACATTAAAAGTGGCTTACGTAGAGGTTACAGAGGAAACAGTAATTCAACAAAATGAGGTTGTCCAAATAAATCACACTATTTTAATAATTAGTATAATTAATAGAGGAACTAAAATGGTGCTAATTCCCGAATCCACTAATTTGACGGACTATCTAGAAGAATAAGAACGCTTCGATCGGCACTTGTCTCCATCCCTCTTTTTTATTGTGTCCCTTGCCACATTTTACTATAATGAAACTAAATAACGAAAAGTGCTGGAGGTCATGTATGTCAAAAGAAAGTTCCTTTGATATTGTATCAAAAGTCGATTTATCGGAAGTTACCAATGCGATCAACATCGCGCTAAAAGAAATTAAAAACCGCTACGACTTTAAAGGCAGCAAAAGCGACATTTCCTTAGAAAAAGACGAACTCGTTCTCATTTCCGACGACGAATTTAAATTGGAACAGCTTAAAGACGTGTTGATTGGCAAGCTCATTAGACGGGGCGTGCCGACGAAAAACATTCAATACGGCAAAATTGAGCCTGCTTCCGGAGGCACGGTGCGCCAGCGCGCCAAGCTCGTGCAAGGCATTGACAAGGAAAATGCGAAAAAAATCAACACGATCATTAAAAACACCGGTCTGAAAGTGAAAAGCCAAGTACAGGACGATCAAATCCGCGTCAGCGGCAAAAGCAAAGACGATTTGCAAAAGGTCATCGCCGCGATTCGCGAAGCTGATTTGCCGATTGATGTGCAATTTGTCAACTATCGCTAACACGGATGGGGGCCACTGCCCCTCCCATCCGTTTTTTTGCACCTCTTTTTATTCCTACATTGACAAAAGCATATGCTAATGTTTATTGATTATTAAAACCCGTGGTGCTAGATAAACTTGATCAAGCATAAAAATAGCCCTTGTCTGCGGATCTCCTTAAAATGAAAGTGCGACCTACCATTCGAAAGGAGAATCCCCATGCAAGAGCACTTTCATTTTACTACAGATCGAGCCAAGATTCAAAAGCAATATGCCGCCATTTTCTTTTTTGTCTCCGCTCAACTGTCATTGATTCAGACACATCTTCAACGCCGCAACCGCCATTTGGTAAAGCAAGAAGATGACGTGATCATAGCGATTCACATTTTGGGGAAGCTGCTTGGCTTTTCTTCCGAACGGGCATGGCATCGCTTTGTCACCGGAAATTTGTTCACAAACGGGCAGTTTCTCGAACGTTCCCGATACAACCGCCGTTGCCGGGCGCTGCGCTGGGCGATGAAATGGATCCGCCATGAGCTGGCGAAACGCGTCCAACATCATGCCTATGCCGTGGTCGATAGCTTGCCGTTAGAGTTGTGCCATGCTGCGAGAATGCATCGTGTCAAACGGTTTCAAGGGATCGCCGACATCGGGTATTGCGCTTCAAAAAAGCAATGGTACTACGGATTGAAACTGCACCTTCAAGTGACCGATCAAGGTTTGCCAATGGGATATGTGGTGACGGAAGCATCCTGCCACGATCGAATCGCAGCCGAAAGCGTGATGACCCAAATTCCTCATCCCTATAAC